>JAJYUU010000041.1 GCA_021792405.1 Actinomycetes bacterium | reverse complement strand
GACAAGGCCACAGCGCCACCTCCGGCCGGACATCGGTACGCCGCGGGCGGCTATCGCTCGCCACCCCTTCCCCCGATTCTTTACCAGGCCTTTGCGGTCGGCAAGAGGAACTCGGCGTGCCGATCAGCTCGATATGCGACCGCGAGCGCAGCCTGAGTCGCTTCAGTCCTGGAATGCCCTGATCTGAGCCCTGCGCTCGAAATCATATTTGAGTAAATCGAATAACCGTTCTATAATCTCGTCCATGCGCTGGGATTCCCTCCGGTTGGCTGACGACGGGCCCAGGGAACAGCAGGCGTTGTTCGACCGTGACCTTGTTGTCAGCAGGACGTTCGACACGCCCGGCTTCCGCGGCATCACCTTTCACGAGGTACGCGCCCGGAGCCTGATCAGCAAGGTCCCGCCGGAATCGCGGGTGCCATTCCGCTGGACGGTCAACCCGTACCGGGGCTGCAGCCACGCCTGCGTCTACTGCTTCGCTCGCAACACCCATACCTATCTCGACCTCGACTCCGGGCACGACTTCGACAGCCAGATCGTGGTCAAGGTCAACGCGGCGGACCTGCTGCGCCGGGAGCTGCGGTCGCCGCGCTGGCCGAAGCGGCGAATCCGTTCTCGATCCTTACCAAGGGCACCCTGATACTGCGGGATATCGACCTGCTCGCGCGAGCCGCAGCGGTCACCGACGTCGGGCTCAACTTCTCCGTAGGTTTTGTCGACAAAGCGCTTTCTCGATCTATCGAGCCAGGGACGCCCGCTCCGGGCCGGCGCCTGGCTGCCTGCGCCGCCCTCAGCCGGCGCGGCCTGCGCTGCGGGGTGCTGATGGGCCCGGTGCTGCCGTTCCTGTCAGACTCACCCGGCCAGCTCGATGCCGCCGTGCGCGCGATCGCCGATGCCGGGGCGACCCACGTCAGCCCGATCGTCCTGCACCTGCGGCCCGGCGCCAGGCAGTGGTTCCTGCGCTGGCTGGGAGCCAATCACCCGGGACTGGTGGGCGCTTACCGTGACCTGTACGGCGGGCGCGCGTACGCCCCGGCGAGCTATCAGCGGCAGATTGCCGGGCAAGTGGCCGAGCTAGCCCGCAAGCACGGCGTGGGACGTACCACGCCGGCCAGCGCCCGGCGCGTTCCCGGAGCGAATGCCGGGCGGGGCCCGCAGCGGGCGGAAGGCCAGCCGGCCCCGGTGCAACTGTCGCTGCTGTGAGCCGCTCATCCCCGGTTGTCTAGGCTTTTCACTGCCGGCGGGGAGTCGCTTCGCCGCTAGCGGTGCACCGCGGCGCTTGCCGGGATGACGCCGGGATGACGCGAGGAGACCGATTGCCAGGAACGGATTCGATGCTTGCCAGCATGGCGCCGAGCCGACGGCCGCATCGCGCCTCCGGGCCGGGTGCGGCTGACCTGGCAGCGGTGGCGGCCGGTGGCGGCGTCGGCAGCGTGGCGCGGTACCTGCTCTCGGCGGCCTTCCCTGCCGGGCACGGCTTCCCGTGGGGCGTCTTCGCAGTGAATGTCTCCGGCTGCTTCTGCCTTGGGCTGCTCATGGTTTACCTGCTGGAGGTCTGGCCGCCACGGCGATTCCTGCGCCCCTTGCTGGCGGTTGGCCTGCTGGGCGGTTACACCACGTTCTCGACCTATGCGGCTGGCGTGCTGACGCTGCTGACCGGACACGCCGAGGCACTGGCTGACGCATACGCGCTCACCAGCATCGTGGCCGCGCTGGTGGCTGTATGGTGCGGAATGAAGGCGGCCAGGTCAGCTGCCGGGCTGCCGGGACTCTTCGCCGGCCGCGGGCGCGAGCGAGGTGCCAGATGAGGCGGTGCCAGATGAGACGCTGCCAGCTGAGGGCGGCCCGATGATGCTGGACGGCGCGGCCCGGCGCATCACGATCTTCATCGGCGAATCCGATCGGTATCACCACAAGCCGCTGTACGCCGAGATCGTGCACCGGGCTCACCAGCGCGGGCTGGCCGGGGCCAGCGTGTTCCGCGGCATCGAGGGGTTCGGCGCTGCGTCCCGGATCCACACCAGCCGGCTGCTGTCGCTGAGCGAGGACCTGCCGCTGGCCATCATCATCGTCGACACCGCCGAGCGGACCGAGGCATTCCTTGAGGAGGTCGCCGAGCTGGTGACCGGCGGCCTGGTGATCGTCGACGACGTGCAGGTGCACACCTACGCGGGCGGGCCGCGGGCCGACGGCACCGCAGCAGCGGGCGGCACCACGTCGTGATCATCCTGGCAGTGCTGGCTGGCGGCATGATCGGCGCGCCGGCCCGGTACCTGGCTGACCGGTTCGTCCAGGCCAGGCACGACTCGGTGTTCCCGTGGGGAACGTTCGCGGTGAACATGGCCGGTTCGGCAGTGCTCGGCTTCCTGCTCGGCGCGGTGCGTCACCTGGGCTTGCCGCCCGTCCTATTCGCGCTGCTCGGCACCGGTCTTTGCGGCGGCCTGACGACGTTCTCCACCTTCGGTTACGAGACGCTGCGGCTGCTGGAGGATGGCGCCGTGGCGGAGGCAGGGGTGAACGTCATCGGCAGCCTG
Source organism: Actinomycetes bacterium (assembly GCA_021792405.1). Lineage (GTDB taxonomy): Bacteria > Actinomycetota > Actinomycetes > Streptosporangiales > Streptosporangiaceae > JAJYUU01. The sequence continues at coordinate 32,651 of JAJYUU010000041.1, read as the reverse complement.
GTAGCCGGCGTACTGCTGGCCTGGCTAGGGCTCCTGCTGGCAGGCGCGGTCTTACCGGTGCGCGGAACCCCGGGGCGCTGCGCCCCAGGGTAAGGTCGGCCGGCTGCCGCACGTAGAGTGGATGGCCGTGGAATGTCAGCGCAACGGCCAGGAGCGGGCCATGCCGGGCGGCCTGACTGTAAATTCAGTCAGCATCCCCGATCCCGGTGATCTGCTGTCCCGGCTGCCGGGTCCGGCCGCCTCGGCCTGGATTCACCAGGGTGACGGCCTGGTCGGCTGGGGCGAGGCCGCGAGGCTGACCATCCCGGCGGGAGTGGACCGGTTCGCGGCCGGCGAGAAGTGGCTGGCCGAGCTCTTCGACGCGGCCACGGTGCGCGACGAGGTGAACGTGCCGGGCAGCGGGCCGGTTGCATTCGGCAGTTTCACATTCGACCCGGCATCCGACGGATCGGTGCTGATCGTTCCGGCTGTCGTCGTCGGCCGCAGGTCGGGCGTCAGCTGGCAGACGAGCATCACCGCGGGTGCCCCGGCGCCGGAGGTTGGCCCGTTGGCCAGGACAAGCCCGGCCGAAGTGCGCTGGAGCGACGGCAGCCTGACCGCACCGCAGTGGGAGCAGGCGGTCTGTGCGGCGGTCACCCGGATCAGGGCAGGCGAGTTGCGCAAGGTCGTGCTCGCCAGGGACCTGCAGGCGCACGCGTCGGCCCCGATCGACATCAGGGTCCTGCTGGACCGGCTGGCCGCCCGCTCCCCCGGCTGCTACACGTTTGCCTGCGCGGGCCTGGTCGGCGCGACCCCGGAACTGCTCATCCGCCGCGAAGGCCGCGAGGTCAGCTCACTGGTACTGGCCGGCACCATGGCCCGCGGCGGCAGCAAAGCCGACGACGACGCACTGAGCAGCGCGCTGCTGGCATCGGCCAAGAACGCCGAAGAGCACCGGTATTCCGTGGACTCGGTTCGCGAGCTGCTCGAGCCGCTGTGCGCGGAGCTGCGGGTGGATCCGGCCCCTTTCCTGCTGCAGATGGCCGACTACCAGCACCTGGCGACCTCGGTGTCGGGCGTGCTCGCCAGGGACGCGTCGGCGCTCGCGCTGGCCGCCTCGCTGCATCCGACCGCCGCGATCTGCGGCACCCCCACGGATGCGGCCATGGAGCTGATCAGGGAGCTGGAAGGGATGGACCGGGGCCGGTACTCGGGCCCGGTCGGCTGGGTGGACGCGCATGGCAGCGGTGAGTGGGCCATCGCGCTGCGGTGCGGCGAGATCGACGGCAACCGCGCCAGGCTGTTCGCCGGCTGCGGGATCGTGGCCGGGTCACAGCCGGAATCGGAACTCGCCGAGACCGAGACGAAGTTCCGGCCGATGCGCCGTGCCCTCGAGGGCTAGCGCGCGGTCCTGGTCCTGACGTTCGTGCGCATGCGGTCCGGCATTGCCGATGTCGAGCTCACGCGGCGCTGACCGAACCTGCTTGAACAGTCCGGCGGGGTCAGATGAGCGCCTCGGTCGCCGGGTCGGGGACGCCGCCGAAGTACCGGTCGAGGACTCGCCGGAATACCCGCGCTGCTGGATCGGCGCGCGCGAACAGCGTCGCGGACGACCGGAGCTTCAGCGCGTCGACCTGGCCGAAGATCTCCTCAGCGGTCCGGCCCTCGATCCCGCAGACGATCTCGGCGCACTCGACAAGGCGCGGGCCGAGGACGGGATGCGCGAGGTAGTCGCGGGCCTCCGCGAGCGAGCCGATGGCGTACAGCTGCGCTGCCGGGCTGTGCCCGAGCCCGGCAGCCTGCGGGAACACGAACCACATCCAGTGGCTTGTCTTCCGGCCCTGCCGCAGTTCGGCGGTTGCCCGCGCAAAGGTCTGGCCGGCGTCCTGAGCGGCGAGGAAGCGTCCCAGGTTGTACCGGTCTTCATCGGGTCGCATAGTCAAAGTCTGCGCCGGCCGGGGAACGGCCCGGACGGTGACCAGCGGCCAGGCCAGGGAACGGTACCGGGATGGGCACAACCGAGGCGGTCGTGACCGTCGCGCCCGAATTGCGCATGTTCCTCCGGCGCGGCCGGCGGGCTGAGCGGATTGCGGTGGCTTGCGACGGCGTTTCGTCGCTCGGTCATGTCGTGGAGTCGCTCGGGGTACCCCGCACCGAAGTCGGCGGCCTGGTGGTCAACGGGCAGCCGGAGACGGCCCGTTACCGGCCGAGCGGCGGCGACATCGTGCAGGTGCGCGCCGTACCGCGCCCGCAGCCGCTGGCCACCGCGCGCTTCCTGCTCGATGTCCACCTCGGCGCCCTGGCACGGCGCCTGCGCCTGCTGGGGGTGGATGCCGCCTACGCCAACGATGCGGACGACGACCGCCTGATCGCCCAGGCGAACGCCGAGAAGCGGGTGCTGCTCACCCAGGACCGCGGTCTGCTCTGCCGCCGGAAGCTGTGGGCCGGGGCATTCGTGCACGGCGCTCGTCCCGACGATCAGCTCCGCGACGTGCTGGACCGGTTCGCTCCTCCGCTCGCGCCATGGACTCGGTGCACGCGTTGCAACGGGCGGCTCCGGCCGGTGGCCAAGCCGCTCGTGGAACCGCTGCTCGAACCCGGCACGCGGCGGACTTACCAGGAGTTCGCGCAGTGTCAGGCATGCGGGCAGGTGTACTGGCGCGGCGCGCACGCGGCCAGGCTGACGGCAATCGTCGACGGCGCCAGCGGCGCCGCCAGCCGGGCAGGCAGCGAACCTTAACTTCAGGTGCCGGGTCAGCCCGGCCCGCGAAACAGCGCGCCTGGAGACCGGCTGGCCCGGCGAGGACTACCCGCAACAGCCGGTCAGGCGATGGGCAGCACCTCTGCCTGCACGCCTGACAGCTCGCCGCATGCCGCGCTGGCGTTCGTGGTCAGCAGGATCCGGTTCGTCGCGGCAGCCGTGGCGGCGATCATCATGTCGTAGGCAGATCGCGACGTGCCCGTCGACATGGCCTCAACGGCGAGCCGGGCGTGTACCCGGGCGACGCCGAGGCTGTAGGGCTCGATCGGCAAGCTGGACAGCAGAGCCTCGACGTGGACGGCACGAACTTGCTGGAGTCTGCCAGCTCAGCCAACTGACCTGCAGCGGCGCGAGCGAGCAGATCGTTGTTGACCTCGGCCTGGTCCCTGGCGACTCGCACTAGTCAGCCCAGGCCGATCGCAGCCGCGCAGGCTTCCGCGATCGCCACCCGCAGCTTGGCGCCCTCGGCCCGGTCGGTGCGGACCTCGGCGAGCCGCAGGCCCTTGCCCGCCAGTAGAGCCGGCAGCTCATCGGCGCGGCGGAGCCTGGCGTAGGGCAGCCCGGCAGCGGCGGCGAGTGCCGGCAGGTCGGCGCCGTGCGGCGTGCCGAAAATCCGTTCGAACGCGTCCGGGAACGCTGCTTGCTCCAGCGTGGAGAAGATCCCGCCGCCGTCGTTGTTGACGACGATCAGGCACAGGTCTGGCCGTGCCTCAAGCGGTCCGAGCAGCAGGCCCGGCGCGTCATGCAGCAGCGCCAGGTCGCCGAGCAGGGCCACGGCCGGGCCGCCGCCGGCCGCCTGATGCGCGAGTGCCGCGCCGATCGCCGCCGAGACCAGCCCGTCGATCCCGCTGGCGCCCCGGCTGGCGAGCACCCGGATGTCGGGCCGGCCGGCCATGTGCCGGTCCAGGTCCCTGACCGGCATGCTGGAAGCGGCCCAGAGCAGCGCGCCGGACGGCAGCGCGGCGGCCACCTCGCGGGCCAGCAGCGGCTCGCTGAGGCTGCCGTCGGCCGCCAGCACCTCGTCGGCAGCCCGGCGGGCCGCGGCGTCGGCGGCGAGCCACGAGCCGAGCCACTCCGGCTGCCCGGCGGGTCCGGCCGCGGCGAGCGCCCCGGTCAGCTGCACGCTCGCGGCGACCTCGCTGGCCGTCCGGGACGGGTCGGACCAGCGGGCAGGACCCTGGCTCAGCACCACGAGGCGTGTCCCGGCGTCAGCGGCGCCGCGCAGCAGCGCGAGCTGCCCGCGGGACAAGCCGGGGCGACCGGCCGAGATGATCAGGTCCGGCTGGTGCGCGCGGGTGAAGGCCGGCGCGTCGAGCAGGTAGGGATACGAGCCGAGGGCGGCTGGCCCGTGCCGGGCCCCAGAGGACGGCTCGGCCAGCAGCGGCCAGCCGGCGTCCGCGGCGAGCGCCGCCAGGCCGGCCGGACCGGCGGTCCCGTCGCCCGCGACCACGATCCCGCGCTGCGTCCGGTTCAGCATCAGCGCGGGAACGGGCGCTACGTCGGCACCCGATCCGGCCGCGAACCGGGTCCAGGCTGCACCGTCCGGTCGGCCTGCCAGCGGCTCGCACCACCGGCCGTCGGTCACGGCCGGATCGGCAAGGCCGGGCACCAGCGGCTCACGCAATGCCAGGTTCAGGTGGACCGGCCCGGCGAACGCGAGCCCGTTACCGGCCGCGCAGGACCAGGCCCGGCAGGCGAGCGACCGCCAGTACGCGACCTGGCCGGGGCGGTTCTCCGGCACGCCGACCTCGCAGTACCACCGGACGGCGCTGCCGTAGAGCTTGAGCTGGTCAATCGTCTGGTTCGCGCCGGTGCCCCGCAGCTCGGGCGGCCGGTCAGCGGTGAGCACCAGCAGCGGCACGCCGGCTTCGTCGGCCTCGATCACCGCGGCGTGACAGTGCGCGGCGGCCGTCCCGGACGTCGTGACGATCACCGCCGGACGACCGGAAGCCTTCGCCAGGCCGAGCGCGAGGAACGACGCCGACCGCTCGTCGATCCGCACGTGCAGCCGCAGCGGCGAGCCCGGCGCAGAGGCGGCGGCATGCAACGCCAGCGCCAGCGGGGCACTGCGGGAACCGGGCGCGATGACCGCGTCGCGAAGGCCGCACCGGATGAACTCGTCCGCCAGCACGGTGGCGAGCGCGGTCGAGGGGTTCACGGCCCCGGCATCGTGCATGACCTTGGCATTGTTCATGACCACAGTGCTGGTCACGACCTCAGGGGCAGGAACTGCGCCGCGGCGAGCAGCCGGTCCCGCCAGCCGGCTGGGTCCACCTCGTACTTCGCCAGTGCTTCCTCGTCGACGACGGCTGGCCGGACCGGCAGCTGTCCGTGCGCCTGCGCGAGCGGGTCCGTGGTCACGTCGCCGGAGAGCAGGCTCATCGTGGCCAGTCCGCAGGCGTACGGCAGTTCCGGCAGCGCGGCAGCAAGCGCGACCCCGGCGGCCAGCCCGACCGAGGTGTCCACCGCGCTGGATACCACCACCGGGAGCCCGCACTGCCCGGCGATCTCCAGCGCCGACCGCACCCCGCCGAGCGGCTGTGCCTTCAGCACCACGATGTCGGCGGCCCCGGCGGCGCGCACCTTCAGCGGGTCCTCAGCGCGGCGGATCGACTCGTCGGCGGCGAGCGGCACGTCGACCCGGCGGCGCAGCCGGGCCATTTCGGCCAGCGTCGCGCACGGCTGCTCGGCGTACTCCAGGCCGACCGCAGACAGGGCTTTGAGCTGGCGCTCAGCCTGCTCCACCGGCCAGCCGCCGTTGGCGTCCACCCTGATCTTGCCGTCGGGCCCGAGCGCGTCCCTGACAGCGGCGACCCGGTCGATGTCGTCAGCGGCGGCCTGGCCGGGCTCGGCGACCTTGACCTTGGCGGTCCGGCAGCCAGACTCGGCGACGATCTTGTAGGCGTGCTCGGCGCCTACGGCGGGCACTGTCACGTTGACCGGCACGCTGTCGCGAACCGGCGCGGGCCAGCCGTGCGCGGCGGCCTCGAGCGCGCAGGACAGCCAGCGGGCGGCCTCGCGCGGGCCGTACTCGGCGAACGGGGAGAACTCCCCCCACCCGGCCGGACCGCGCAGCAGCGCGCCCTCGCGCAGCGTGATGCCGCGGAACCTGGTAGGCATCGGAATCGCGAACGCCCGCAGCGTCGGCAGCAGTTCGGCTGCCAGGCCGGCGTCGATGCGGGCGGCCGGCGCGGTCACGGCCGGCGCGGGAACTTGCCGAAATCGGGAGTGCGCTTGCCCACGTAAGCGTCCCGGCCCTCCTGCGCCTCCTCGCTCATGTAATAGAGCATCGTGGCGTCGCCGGCGAACTGCTGCATCCCGGCCGCGCCGTCGGTCACCGCGTTCAGCGCGCCTTTGAGCATCCGCAGCGCCAGCGGCGACTTAGCCAGCATCTCGCGCGCCCAGCTGACCGTCTCCTCTTCCAGCCGGTCCACCGGGACCACGGTGTTGACCAGGCCCATCTGCAGGGCCTCCTGGGCGGAGTACTGCCGGCACAGGTACCAGATCTCGCGGGCCTTCTTCAGCCCGACCGTCGCGGCAAGCAGCGACGAGCCGTAGCCCGCGTCGAACGAGCCGACCTTAGGGCCGGTCTGGCCGAAGATCGCGTTGTCAGCCGCGATCGTCAGGTCACAGCAGACGTGCAGCACGTGGCCGCCGCCGATCGCATAGCCGGCCACCATCGCGATCACCGGCTTCGGCGTCCGCCTGATCTGCACCTGCAGGTCAAGTACGTTGAGCCGGCCGACGCCGCGGGCATCCTTGTAGCCGTCGTCGCCGCGGACGCGCTGGTCGCCGCCGGAGCAGAACGCCTTGTCACCCTCGCCGGTCAGGATGATCACGCCGATGCCGGGATCGTCCCTGGCGACGTTGAACGCATGCGACAGCTCGAACAGCGTCGTCGGGCGGAACGCGTTCCGCACCTCGGGCCGGTTGATGGTGATCTTGGCGATCCCCTCGGCGGTCTCGTACCGGATGTCGGCGTACTCCTGTCCGTCCGCCGGCCCGCAAGCCTTCCAGTCGATCACCGCGCGCCCTCCTGCTGTTGCCCCGATCTGCCCGATTAACCTTACGTCGTGACATCCAGGCCCCTGCACGCGGTCCAGTTCCCGCCCTCGGGCGGCCAGCGGATGCTCGCCGCGCTGGCCGCGGCGCTGGACGGGTCAGGTCCGGCCATCCTGCCGCTGGATCCAGGCCTGCCGGCGGCCGCGCTCACCCGGACGCTCGAGGCGTTCGCGCCCGCCACTATCGAGACCATGGCGGGCACGAGCGCCGTCGGGGTGAGCGCCCGCAGCGACCCGCCGCCCGCGATCAGCGACGACACTGCGGCGGTGATCGCGACCTCCGGCTCTACCGGCGTCCCCAAGGGCGTGCAGCTCAGCGCGGCCGCGCTGACGGCCTCGGCGGCCGCATCGCTGCGCCGGATCGGAGCCCGCCCCGGCGAGCGGTGGCTGTGCTGCCTTCCGACCTTTCACATCTCCGGGATCGGGGTGCTGGTCCGCTCGCTGCTGGCCGGCACCGACCCGGTGCTGGCGACGTCCGTGAGCCCGGACGTGCTTGCCGCCAGCTCCTGCGCACATGTGTCCCTGGTGCCGACCCAGTTGCGCCGGCTGCTGGACGCGGGTGGCGGTCCGGGACTGCTCAGCACGGTACTGCTCGGTGGCGCGGCGGCTGCTGACAGCCTGCTGGCAGACGCGCAGGCAGCCGGCTGGCCGGTGATTACCACCTACGGCATGAGCGAGACCAGCGGCGGCTGCGTGTATGCGGGCGTTCCCCTCGATGACGTGCAGGTGCGCATCGGGTCGGCCGGGCAGATCGAGATCACCGGGCCGGTCCTGTTCTCGGGATACCTCGGGCAGCCCGCGCTGACATCGGCCGTCCTCGATGACGGCTGGTTCCGCACCCGCGACCTCGGCGAGTCGGGGCCGGACGGCCGCCTGGTGGTCCGCGGCAGGGCCGACGACGTCATCAACACCGGAGGCGAGAAAGTCGTGCCTGGCGAGGTCGAGGCTGTCCTGGGAACGTGCGAGGGCGTTGCTGACGTTGTAGTAGTCGGGCTTCCGGATCCGCAGTGGGGCGAGGCCGTGACGGCGTTCGTCGTACCGGCGGATCGGGGCGGCCCGCCTCAGCTGGACCGGCTCAGATCCGCCGTCCGAGAGGTCCTGCCGGCGTGTGCGGCACCGAGGAACCTGGTGTTCGTGCCAGAATTCCCGCTACTGCCGTCCGGGAAGCCGGACAGGGCGGCATTGCGACGGATCGGGGCACAGCGCGCCTGATACCGGCAGGACGAGGTAAACAGGCACGCAAAATCGCACGGGAACAATTAGCCACCCCGTGCGTTACAAGATAGTGCCCGAGGCGTGTACTGCCAAGTCCCGCCGGAGGTCCCCGCCGAAGAAGGAGTTACGCGTCGTACGGCGCGGTAACCAGCGCATGCCTGTTATGCGCCCACGAAGGGAGGTGTCTCATGCCGAGGACAGCGACCGTACTTGCTGCCCGCGAGGATGAGGAGACCACGACCCACGTGGACGAGCTAATCCAGCGCGGCCGTGGCCAGGGCTACTTGTCCCTGCCCGAACTTCGCGATGCCTTTGACCAGGCGCGAGTGTCCCCGACGGAGGCCCGTTCCATTATCCGCGAGCTCACCGAGGCCGGCGTGGTGCTCGGTAACGAGCCCGCCGACGGTACCGGAGTTGCCCCGGAACCCGGCAGGGCGGCAGCGCCCGAAGCCGGCCAGGCCGACGCCGGGCCCGCCGACGCCGATGCCGAGATGGCTGCCCTACGGCAGGCACATGCCGCCCAGGCTGCCGAAGACGCCAGCGCGAGCGCGCCCGAGTCCGACCTTGATGACCAGACCTCGGTCATGGGCGACTCGGTGCACACCTACCTCAAGTCCATCGGGCGTCGGCAGCTGCTGACCGCCGAGGAAGAGGTCGACCTCGCCAAGCGGATCGAGGCAGGGCTGTACGCCGAGTACAAGCTGGAGTCCGAGAGCCGGCTGTCCAGGCAGCTCCGCGCGGACCTGGAGGCGGTGGCCGAGGATGGCAGGCGCGCCAAGGCTCACATGCTGGAGGCGAACCTGCGGCTGGTGGTCTCGGTCGCGAAGAAGTACTCCGATCGCGGTCTGTCGCTGCTCGACGTGGTCCAGGAGGGCAACCTTGGCCTGATCCGGGCGGTCGAGAAGTTCGACTACACCAAGGGCTACAAGTTCTCCACCTACGCGATGTGGTGGATCCGGCAGGCGATTCAGCGCGGTTTCGCCGACTCGGCCCGCACCATCAGGCTTCCGGTGCACGTGCTGGAGATGCTGAGCAAGCTGAGCCGGGTCGAGCGGGATATGCACCAGCGGCTCGGGCGCGAGCCGACCCCGGAGGAACTGGCCGTCGAGCTGGACCGGACGCCGGACCAGATCGAGGAGCTGCTGCGCACGAGCAGGCAACCCATCAGCCTGGACTCGACGATCGGCGAGGACGGCGAGACGAGCATCGGCGACCTGATCGAGGACATCGACGCGCCCGAGGCCGGCGAGCTCGTCGATCGCCAGATCATGGCAGATCAGCTCCGGCACGCACTGGACGCCCTCACGCCGCGGGAGGCAACGATCATGTCGATGCGGTTCGGTCTTTACGACGGCAACCCGCACACGCTCGACGAGATCGGCAAGGCGCTCGGCCTGACCAGGGAGCGGATCAGGCAGCTCGAGAAGCAGTCGCTGTCCAAGCTGCGGCACCCGAGTCGCGCCCAGCCGCTGCTGGATTACGCCAGCTGACTGCGGTCTTAGCCAGCCGCGCTGCGCCAGCCTGCCGGCGAGCGCAGACGGCAACTCACGAGCTCGGCTGCAGCTCGGTAAGGCCCGCCCGCGCCTGGGCCGCCGCCAGGCATCCGAGCGATCCGGCCAGCGAGGCCGGGCCCGTCCCCCCGCCGGGCCCGGCTTCGCTGCATTTCCGGCTCGCCGCATTCCCGGCCTTGGACGGGCGCCGGCGCCGACGCCGGCACTGGTGCGCAGTGCACGGCTCTCGGGCTCCCCATGCTTTCTGCCGTGTCACTGCCGGGCAGACTGCCTGATGAGTTCCTGTACCTCGGCCCTGGCCATCGGGGCGTTGCGCCGCAGCGAACCGGCGAGCAGCTTGCCGTCGACCGCGATCGCCTGCCCACTGTCGCGCGGCGCTCGGAGCCCGGCTAGCCGCCCGTGACGGCTTGCCGGACGGTTGCGTCGATCTCCTTTGGATCGACCCCTAGCTCCTCGGCCGTCTCCTTCTCGGCCCTGGTCACTGCCTGCTGGATCGCTTGCTCGATCTTGACGTCGCCCACCACTACGAGTCCGGCCTGCCCGGGATCGATGAAGTCGCCAAGTTCCTTCGCGCGTGACCGTGACATGCCCCTGGCCAGGTGGCCGCTGACAGCGCCGATCACGCCGCCCGTTGCCGCCGCGCCGAGCACGGCCGGCGGGAACAGCAATCCGATGGCAGCGCCCGCCGCGACGCCCCACCATGCGCCATGACGGGTAGCCGTTTCATCCTTGTTCGCATGCACATGACCGTTCGCGTCCTTGGTCACCAGCGCCGCGTCGTAGGCACCCACCAGGCCGCTGGCGTGCAACTGCTTGACAGCCTGATAGTCGGCTCGCGCTGCGGTCTCGTCCGGATACGTGGCTAGGTAGACGAACGTGTCTTCGGTCTTGGCCACAGCGCCCCCTCGGTCATCGGAGCCGGCAGAACTCTCACAGGCTGCCGGGAAGGTTCCGGGCTCGGCATCACCCGGCCGGGATGATTCGGGTTTTCAGCCAGGCGAGCGCGGCCACGACAGCTGTGACGCCGTCCGGGTCCGCGCCGCGGGCGGCCGGGTGCGCCGCTAGTACCGACTCAGGTAGCGGGCCCCCGTTGAGTGCCACGCTGGGCAGCATCGCCGCCAGATCGAACCATGGCTGGGCCAGGCACGCCCAGGGCCAGTCGACGAAGCAGACCCGGTCCGGGGTCAGCAGGATGGGGTCAGCAGGATGTTGTCCGCTCGCACCTCCCCATGCGCGAGCGTGGTGCCTTCAACGGCGGCTGCCCATCCGGTCTCGAGCGCGGCCAGGTCGGGCAGAGCCGAGCGCGCCCATGGATCCAGCCCGACCAGGTCGTCGCCCGTGCTCGCAGCATCGGCAAGGTGCTGCCAGCCGCGACCCAGGTGCCTGAACCGTGTGGCCGCCGCCGGCGCCTCGACAGGCGCCGGGGTAAGCGTCACGGCCAGGTCGGCCATGGCGTCGAGCACCCGGCCGAGCTCAGCCGGCTGCCACGGCTGGGTCGGCATCCGGCCCTCGATGTCCTCGAAGATCAGGATCACCCAGCCGTCGGTGTCCAGCGACGCGAGCAGTCGCGCGGCGGGCGCGGACGCCGGCAGGGCTGCCGAGATGCGCCGCTCGCAATCCGTCCCGTCCCGCCACTCGTTGATGATCGTCTGAACTGCTCCGCCACGGCAACCGGATTTCGGCCCGGCGCCAGGCACCGTCAGGGCGCGGTGAGGATGCGCGGTCCGTCGGCCGTGATCGCGACAGTGTGCTCGACGTGGGCGGCCCTGCTTCCGTCGCCGCTGCGCAGCGTCCAGCCATCGGGATCTACCCGGTAGCTGTCGTTACCGCCGGCCATGAACCACGGCTCGATGGCGATTACCAGCCCGGTTTCGAGCTTCATCCCACGTCCGGCCTTGCCGTCATTTGGCACCGACGGCGACTCATGCATGGTGCGCCCGACGCCATGCCCGCCGAAGTCGGTATGCAGGCCGTAACCCGCCTTGCGCGCCACGGCCGCGATCGCTGCCGAGATGTCGCCCAGCCGACGGCCCGGCACGGCCGTCGCGATCCCGGCCGCCAGCGCCCGTTCGGCTGCGTCGATCAGCCGCAGGTCATCTGGCCGGGGCGTGCCCACGGTCAGGGATATCGCCGCATCGCCGGTCCACCCGTTGAGCGTCGCGCCGAAATCGATGCTCAGCAGATCGCCGTCCGCGAGCCGGTACCGATCCGGGATGCCGTGGAGCGCCGCGTCGTTGACCGACGCGCAGATCACCGCGGGGAACGGGCTATGGGCGAAGCTCGGCTGGTAATGCAGGAACGGCGAGGTAGCGCCATGCTCGGCCAGTACCCCCCTGGCGATCTCGTCAAGCTCACGCAAGCTCACGCCGACGGCCGCGTGCTTGCGCATCTGGAGCAGCGCGCTGGCGACGACGCGGCCGGCCTCCCGCATTGCCTCGATCTCGGCTGGTGACTTCAGCTCTACCACGGATCTATGGTGTCAGTTCGCAATCCCGGACTGCACATCCGGCCTCAATACGTACGGCGTCGTCCTGGCGACCGGCACGAAACCCAGCCGCTGCAGGATTGGCCGGCTAGTCGGCAGCGCGTCCACCTGCAGGTACCGGTATCCGCGCACAGCGGCAAGGCCGGCCCGGTAGGCGACCAGCGCCCGGAAGATGCCCTTGCCTCGCCAGGCCGGGACAGTGCCGCCGCCCCACAGGCCGGCGAAATCGGCGTCAGCGACGAACTCGATCCTGGCCGCGCTGACCGGCTCGTCGCCCGCCATCGCGACGACCATGGCGACCTGCGCTGATCTGAGCTGCTGGCGCAGCCGGTCTCCTAGCTCGGGCGAGGGGTGCTCGGCGAACGCCAGGTCGTGCACCCGCATCAGCGCCGCTACCCCGGCCTCGTCCATCACTGGCACCAGCCGGACGCCGGGCGGCAGTACCACCCGGGAGTCGATCGCGCTCGTCTCCGCCACCAGCATCACCTCCTCGTCGTCCGGCTCGAACCCGGCAGCGAGGAGCCTGGCCGGCAGGTCGGCGGGCTGGTCGTAGTCGTAGTACTTCCATTCCACGGGCGTCCCCCGGCTGGTGAAGTAGGCCACTTGCGCGGCGATCACCGTGTCGGCGGTGCTGTCGGTCAGCGTCGACCAGATGATCCAGGAAGTCTCGTGGCCTGGGGCTATCCAGCGCAGCACCCCTTCGTCCGCCTCCAGTACCGCACCCGGCTCGTCCGGCTCCGTCTTACGGCGGATCTGTGCGTCGAAGGCTTCCCGCACTGCGTCGATATCCACAGCCTGCAGCCCACCATGCCGGACCGGGCACCGGCAACCTGAATAGCCCAGCGCCAGACCATCTGCCGGTCAACCGCGACGGGCGCTAGAGCGGCGCCAGGTCCGGGCGCTTGGGCTGCATCCCGTCGCCGCTGGATGTGCCGAGCAGCCGCCGCTGCAGCCACGGCAGCGCATAAGTCCGCGCCCAGTACATGTCCTGCTGCCGGGCCGTGAGCCAGCGCGGCGCGCCAGCCGGGTCCGGCGGCAGCGGCTCCCGCCAGTCCGCCACCACGGGAATGCCCGCCACCTCGCATGCGCGCAGCGCAATACGGCGGTGCCCGTCCGGCGCCAGGTGCAGCCGGTCCTCGCACCATTCCCGCCGATCGTGCAGGACGCGCATCGACCAGAGGTCGACATGCAGGCAGCCGTGCCTGCGGGCAATTTCCCGCAGGTGGGCGTTGAAGGCGGCGGCTTTGCCGCGGATCAGCCTGAATAGCGGGAAGCCGCCGGGGTCGAACCCGGTGAACAGCATGACCTGGCTGCCAGATTGCCGGAGTGCGACGACCGCGTGCTCGAAGACGGCGGCCAGGGCGTCCGGATCGGCTCTCGGGCGGAGCAGGTCGTTGCCGCCCGCGGCGATGCTGACCAGGCCGGGTGCCAGGGCTACGGCCGCAGGGACCTGCTCATCGACAACCTGCCGGAGTACCTTGCCGCGAATCGCGAGGTTTGCGTAGCGCAGCCCCGGCGAGGCGGTCGCCAGCTGCCCGGCGAAGCGGTCAGCCCAGCCCCGCAACGTACCGTCCGGATACGGATCACCGACTCCTTCGGTGAAGCTGTCACCGAGGGCGACGAACGTTCCCACTCGCGGCACTGACTCAGCAGCCACCGTCGTTCCGTCCGACCGCACCTAGACACGCACCTCCAGCCTGGCTTCGCAGTGTTGCATTAGTGCCGGCCGCAGGTCAGGCTAGCAGCGGCCGGGGTCTGCCGGCCCAGCCGCCTTGGCTGCCACCGTCACGAGGAGATCCGCAATGGCCGGCCTGCTGGTACGGTCCGCGACCAGCGCCGACTTCGCCGCCATCGCCGCAGTGACCGTTGCGACGGGGCAGCACGATGAGTGGGCGGGCACCAATCCCGCTTACCTCGGGCACATGCTCGAGCACGGCCGCGTCGTCGTAGCCGAGCTGGGCGGCCAGGTCGCGGCTTTCGGCGCGGCCCGCCGGATCGGCGCCGGCGACGCCACCGTCAGCATGTTGTGCGATCTGTTCGTGGACCCGGCCGCGCAGGGCCGCGGCTGCGGCCGGGCAATGCTGGCTGAGCTGTGGGCGGACGCCCAGCACCGGATGACCTTCAGCAGCCTGCACGCGAACGCTATGCCGCTGTATACCAGCTTCGGCCTCGACGCCTGGTGGCCGCTGCTGTACCTGCACGGTGACACCGCTGCGCTGCCGATCACCAAGGGGTGGGCAGTGAAGCCCGTCACTGCTGAATCAGTTGCCAGGCGCGAGCTTGACTGGACTAGCGCGAACCGGCTCGCCGATCACGAGGCCTGGGCAACACGCCCGGCCGGCGAATGCGTGCTGGTCAGTCGTGACTTCGAGGTCGTCGGCGCGGCCACGGTCATCACTAGCGGCCCGGACCGCGGGATGGTGCACCTGGCGACATCCCCGGCGGCCGACGACGGTGCCGCGGCTGCCGCGGTACTGCAGGCGCTGGCTCAGCTGGGCGGCCCAGAGCACGAGATCGGGCACGTCTGCCTGCCCGCGCCGCATCCGGCGGTCCGGGCCCTGCTGGCAGCCGGCTGGCGCTTCGAGGAGTTCGATCTGTTCATGGCCACCGATCCGGCCCTGCTCGACGCCCGGCGCGCGGTGCCCTCGCCTGAGCTGGCATGACCGGCGCGGGCTCAGCTGGTCCAGCGGCCGGCGTCTCGATCGTGATGCGCCACGGCTCACTTGTCCCCGCCCAGGCGCGCGCAGCTAGAGGTACGGTCCTGCGCCGGCCTGCGGGACGCTCGCCAGGTGCGCGCGCTCAATCAGGATGCCCTCGACCGCCTGCACGTCGTCGGGCGTGATGAAGGGCCGGACGGCGGCTCCGAGGTCAAGGATCAGCGCGGCTGACTTGCCCGGCCGGCTCGGATCAAGACTTGCCCAGTAACGCGGGTTGGCCGAGCCCCAGATCCGCAGGTTGCCGCGGAAGGTGCCGAGTTCAACGCGCTTGGCCGAGCGGATCGACGCATAGGCGATCCGCTTAGGACCCCACAGGTAGTACCAGCGGATGACGAGTGCGTCGTCGGTGCAGGTGATCCACCGGTCATGATAGAGATCGGCCACCCGATCATTATCCCGAGCACCGACCACGGCCGCTAGCCGCGCCGAACGCTACCGGCGGCGAGGACGTGAATCTGGCGCTGATTGCGGACCGATGAGCTGCTCCTCTGCCGATCCGGCTAGCGGAGCCGACCGCAGCAGGGGGCCCGGCGCGGCGCTAGTCAGCGCTTGCGGCCTACGGCGAAGTAGGACAGCGGGCCGAGCAGGTTGACGGCCATCGCAGCCCGCCATAGCGCTTTAGGGCCGCGGATCTGGGTCGCAGGCCGGCGCTTGATGTCTATCAGCGCAGCGATCTTGAGCGAGAGTTCGGCCCCCGCCGCGACGAGCAGCAACGTCCGCTGGCGATCGCTGAGCTTTGCCCACCGCCGCTGTGCGGCGGCGAACTTCGCGCCGTTCCTGGCCATCGTTCCGCCTCCCTGCGTTCGCGGGCGACTTCCCCGTCCGGATCGTCCCAGGTGACAGTTTGCCCTCCATCCAGTGGCTGGCGGGCTGGTTTCCGGCTGGCCGCTCGGGACGCTAGCGCGGTCACTGTCCGTGATATCCGCTATCCCTTCATTGAGCGTCGGCCGGCAAGGTGTTACCTGTGTGACGAAATAAAACTAAATAGACGATTCGAGCGGTGTCGGCGTCACGAGGCTTTCGCCCCTTCGGTCCATGAACTAAGGCCTGGACCTGCATGAATGACGCATAGTAATGACCCTGATTACTCTTGTAGTATCTCGGGAGTGGAGTCGATGTTGTGTGATGTCCTCATCGACCGTGGTGCTGAGCTCGGCGCTCTCGGCGCCGCGCTGGACGCGGCGGCTGAGTGCCGCGGCGGGACGGTTTTCGTCACCGGAGATGCCGGGGTGGGAAAGTCGCGGCTCGCACGGGAAGCTGTGAGCCTGGCCTCCCGGCAGGGCCTGCGAGTGCTCGGAGGACGGGCAGCGGAGTCGGCGGTGCCTGTGCCTTACCGGCCAGTGACCGAAGCATTGATGGGCGCCGCGCGGGCCGGTATCGTTCCGGATTCGCCGGGCATCGCCGAATATCGCGCGGCGCTCGGCACTCTGGTCCCGGAGTGGAGCCGACCGGGTGACGCCGATGCGGAGGTCTCGCCGGTCATCTTCGGCGAGGCGCTGCTGCGCCTGCTGACGCCGTCCGACGGGCCGGGCGGGCTGCTCATGCTGGAGGACTTGCACTGGGCTGACCCCGAGACGCTTGCCATCGTGGAGTACCTGGCCGACAACGTGGCCACGGCGCGCGTCCTCACGCTTGTCACGCTTCGCGATACCGAGCCGTCGGCGTGCCTCGACCTGATGCACTCGGTGTGTGCCCGGCGGGTGGCGAGCAGGATCGAAGTGCCCCGGCTGCCCAGACGGGGGGTCACGGCAATGGCCGCAGCGTGCCTGCATACCTCCGAGGTGCCCCCGGCGGTCAGCCAGCTGCTGGCCGACTGCGACGGCCTCCCGTTCGCGGTCGAGGAGATCCTCGCCGCCGCCGTCGCGTCCGGGGAGCTGGTCCGCGGCGAGGCCGGCTGGGAGGTCAACGACCAAATCGTGACCGGCGTGCCCGCCTCGATCATCGGCTCGGTCCGTAACAGGCTCGCCGCTCTCGAGCCGATGGCCAGGGCCGTGATCGTGGACGCCGCCATCCTTGGCCGCCAGTTCGACTGGAAGCTGCTGCCCAGCGTGGCCGAGGTCAGCGAGACCGACGTCCTCGAAGCGCTGGACCAGGCACACAAGGTGCAGCTGATCGAGCCGGCCGCCGCCGACGGCCATACGTTCCGCTTCCGGCACAGCCTGACCCGTGACGCGATCGTGTCGGATCTGCTGCCGCCGGAACTGGCGAGCCGGTCCCAGCGCGCTGCTGCTGCTATCGAGCAAGCGCACCCCGACCTGCCCGGATCGTGGTGCGAGCTGGTCGCCGAGCTCCGGACAGCCGCCGGGCAGCCGGTGGATGCGGCGCGGCTGCTGCTGGCGGCCGGATCTCGCGCCATCACCCAGGGCGCTGCCGCCAGCGCGATCGCGTGCTTGCAGGATGCGCAGAAGCTACTGGCAGGGACAGCAGAGGCCGACAGCACGCTGGACATCGAGATCGCCGAGGCGCTCGTCGATGGCCTCGCGCTGGCCGGTGACTTCGAGCAGGTGGGGCTGCTGGCCGAGGACCTGATCTGGCGGCTCGCGGCAGTGGGAGCGGAGCCGCGCCGAGCAGCTCTCATCCGGATCAGGGCGGCCAGCACCCGGCCGGAGGACAACGTGGTGGCTGCGGCTGAGCAGCTGGCCCACGCCCGCGTCATCGCCGCCGAGCTGCACGACGCCGAGCTGGCGAGCCGCGTCGACGCGGCGGCGGCGCGGTACGCGCTGGTGACCGGCGAGCTAGACCAGGCAGAGCACCTTGCCATCCGGTCGCTTGC
Organism: Actinomycetes bacterium; assembly: GCA_021792405.1. Classification (GTDB taxonomy): domain Bacteria; phylum Actinomycetota; class Actinomycetes; order Streptosporangiales; family Streptosporangiaceae; genus JAJYUU01. The sequence continues at coordinate 15,149 of JAJYUU010000041.1, read as the reverse complement.
CGCGGCCGAACATGCCTGGCAGGCCAGCTGGGCCGCGGAAGTCGCGATCGAATCGCTGGACGTGATCGGGCGCAGGCGGCGGATCAGGGACTTCGACGCCGGCCGCGCCGCGTTCGAGCGCGCGTACCAGATCGCCGACGACCTCGGCCTTGGCTCCTGGCGGATCACCCTGCTGCACGAGCTTGCCACCATTGACATGCTGGCTGACGGGACAACAGCCAGGCTGCATGAGGTACGGCAAGCCGCGCTCGACGCTGGTATCCGCTCGATAGCGACCATCGTCGACCTGCAGCTGGCGAACCAGCTCAGCCTCGGGCCGGACCTCGATGCAGCGCTCGAAGCGGCCCGCCTGGCCGAACGGAGCGCGGCTCAGATCAGCGCCCGCCGGGCCGAGGCGATGGCCGTCTGCCTGCAGGCGCTCGCGTTCGCGATCCGGACCGACGGCCGGGCAACCGAGCAGACCCTAGAGCGAGCCGAGGCGATCCGGCCCGGCAACGGGGCCGTCCGGATGCACTCCAGGGGTCAGGTCGCGGTGCTTGCCGCGCTGTTCCGCGACGACGTCTCGCAGGCGGTGAAGCAGAGCGCGGCTGTCATGGCACACGGCGCTGACGCACTGCACGTGCTGGGCGCGCCGCAGGGCGAGCGCGGCTTCTACTCCCCCGCGCAGGCGCCGCTGGTGGCTCGCGGCAGATCATGGAGCATTGCCGCGCTGCTGCAGGCGGTCAGCGGCGCCGGCGGGCGCGGGATCGAGCTGGCCGCTGCGGTCGGGGCCACCGCTGGCTGGAACCGGGGCTGCCTCGCCTACGCCGAGGCCGTGCTCGAGGGCAAGGCGGGCCACCGAGATCGGGCCACGGCACTAGCGGAGGAAGGCAGCGCGGCGTTCGCGCCGTTCGCCCCCTGGTGGAATCACCTGGCACAGCGACTCGTCGCGCCGAGCGCGCTGACAGACGGCTGGGGCGAGCCGGTCGCCTGGATGCGCGAGGCCGCAGCCGGATTCGAGGCTAGCGGCCATGATCGGCTCGCGACGGCGTGCCGCGGCATCTTGCGCAAGGCAGGCGTCCGGGTGCCGCGGGCCGGCCGCGGCGCGGCCCGGGTACCGCCGCAGATGCGGCGCCTTGGCGTAACCAGCCGAGAGATGGACGTCTTCCTGCTGGTAGCGCAGGGTTACTCAAATGCCGAGATCGCCGCGAGGCTGTTCATCTCGCCCAAGACCGTCGAGACGCACGTCGCGAACCTGGTCGCCAAGACGGGGCAGTCCGGCAGGCGCGAGCTCGTCGCGCATGCTGCCCGGTTCGTCCAGTTATGATAGAGCTAGCCGTTGATTGGCTAATTCACCGCGCTCCGCATGATTCGCTCTAGGGCAGTTGCTTAACTCAGGATCCGCCGCGCACTAGCTCAGGCTGGGCCCGATGCGGGGGCCCCCCGGATAGCGGATTCTTCTTGCTAGTAGCTTCTAACGGCTAGTACCTGCAGCACCGGCTCCCCCCGGCCAGTCCTGCCGCCTCGAGGCCTCGATGAGTCCTGGCAGCAGTCCGGCTTGACCGGTGCCAGGCGAAGGAGGAAGACCTCGTGACGGTACACGCTGACCCCACCAGCGATCACCGGGCTCGATTCGAGGCGGACGCGATCCCTTACATGCGGCAGATGTTCCCGGCTGCACTGAGCCTTACCAGGGAGCGATGCGACGCCGAGGATCTCATTCAGGAGACCTTCGCCCGTGCGTACCAGAAGTTCGGGCAGTTCACCCCCGGCACGAACTTGAGGGCGTGGCTCTACTGCATCATGGTGCGCACCTTCTACACCATGTGCCGGACGAAGAGCCGCCGACCGGCCGAGGTCCTGACAGCGGATGTGTACGAGTCAGCCGACGGCCAGGAAGGCCTGGGCGCACCATCCCGCTCGGCCGAGGCCGAGGCGCTCTCCGGCGTTAGCGACTCGGTCATCATGGCGGCTCTCGGTGACCTGCCGGCGAGCTTCAAGACCGTCATCTACCTCGCAGACATCGAGGGCTACCAGTACGCCGACATCGCCGAGATCATGGACACGCCGGTCGGGACGGTGATGTCCCGGATATACCGCGGTCGTCAGATGCTGCGGGCTCGGCTGCTGGCGGCGGCACCGGCCGCGGCCGGCCCGGTACCTAAGCCACCGCGCCAGCGCACCTCTCCGGCCGGGCCGGATGCCGGGCTGCTCGCGGCCTGACCTGCACAGCCTCGGAAACTGTCCCGCGCTCTTGCCGCGAGCGCGGGACAGTCGCTGCCCGGCAGGGCGGGCGTCATCAGGGCGCTGCACGGGCTTGGTGCACGTACCGCTCTGCTAACCGCGTAAGAATGATTCATGAGCAAAACTCCGCAGGCGCCCCCGCCAGGTGACAAGCCCGTGCGCACCGCGCCGCCGCCGGCCCCCGCCTGGCGGCACTGGCTGTGGCTGGGCTGGCTCGTCCTAATCCTGCTCTATGTCATCCCTAGCCTCGTGCACACCACGCAGCCGACGCATCTGACGTACTCGCAGTTCATCAGTGACGTCGGCGCGCACAAGGTGAAGACGGCGGACATCCCCAGCCCGGCATCGGCGGGCGCGAACGTGACGGTGACCGGCACGTTCGCGAACGGCAAGCAGTTCGAGGTAGTCACCCCGCCGATCACGCCGGGATCCCCGGCGGCCGGCACGCTGCAGGCCAGCCACGTGAATGTCAGCTACCAGGCGCCCAGTAGCTCAATCTGGGGCGAAGTACTCTATTTCCTGCTCATTGTCGTTCTTCCGCTAGCGGTGATCTTCTGGTTGTTCCGCCGGATGGCCAGGACCGCAGGCAGTTCCATGCAAGGTGTCATGGGCGTCGGCCGGTCCCGCGCCAAGGTCTTTGATGCCGAGCGGCCCACTACCAGGTTTGCTGACGTGGCCGGATATGAGGGTGCCAAGGAAGAGATCACCGAGGTTGTGGACTTCCTCCGCAATCCGGGCCGCTACCGGGCAGCCGGCGCGATGGCGCCGCGCGGCGTGCTGATGGTCGGCCCGCCGGGAACCGGCAAGACCCTGCTCGCGCGCGCGGTCGCCGGCGAGGCGTCGGTGCCGTTCTTCTCGGTCACCGGATCCAGCTTCGTGGAGATGTTCGTTGGTGTCGGCGCGGCGCGCGTCAGGGACCTGTTCCAGGAGGCCCGCAAGGCTGCCCCGGCCATCATCTTCGTAGACGAGATCGACGCCATCGGGCAGCGCCGGGCCGGAAGCGGGGCGGTGGTCGCCAACGACGAACGCGAGCAGACGCTCAACCAGCTGCTATCCGAGATGGACGGCTTTGACACGTCCGTGGGCATTGTGGTCCTTGGCGCTACCAACCGTCCCGAGGTGCTCGATCCCGCACTGCTGCGGCCGGGCCGGTTCGACCGGCAGGTCGTCATCCCGCTGCCGACGCTCGACGAGCGCGCGGCGATCCTCGCGGTGCACTGCCGGGACAAGCGCCTCGGCGCGGATGTCGACTTGGTGGTAGTAGCGAGGGGAACGCCCGGTTTCTCCGGCGCGGATTTGGCTAACCTGGCGAACGAGGCGGCTATCTTCGCGGTCCGGACCGGCCGCCAGGTGCTGTCCGCTGCAGACTTCGACAACGCCAGGGACCGCATCCTGCTCGGCCGCAGGGAAGGCACGAACGTGCTGCTGCCGGAGGAGAAGCACGCGGTGGCGATTCACGAGGCCGGGCACGCAATCGTGGCCGCCGTATCAGATCACACCGACCCGGTGGCCAAGGTCACCATCCTGCCGGCCGGGCAGGCGCTCGGGGTGACCCAGCAGCTTCCGCTGTTCGAGCGCCACATGTACGGCGAGGATTACCTGACGGAATCGCTGGCGGTGCGGCTCGGCGGCCGCGCGGCGGAACTGGTCGAGCTCGGCCAGGGCTCCACTGGTGCTGCGAACGACCTGGCATCGGCGACCGAGCTGGCCATCAAGATGGTCAGGGAGTTCGGCCTGTCGGCCGCGCTTGGTCCGGTCGGCTATCCCGAGGGCGGCTCGGTCTTCCTCGGCGGCGGCGGCCCCGGACTGTCCAGCCGGCCGTTCGCCGAGGCGACGCAAGCTGCCATCGACTCCGAGGTCAGCCGGCTGCTGCGCGAGGCCGAGGAAACTGCCATCTCGCTCATCCGCAGTCACCATTACGAGCTCGGTCAGCTTGTCGCGTTGCTGCTGGACCAGGAGACCGTGGACGGCGGCGAGGTGTACCGGATCGTCGGCAGGCCCTTGCCGGAGCGCCGGCTCGAGGAGCTGACTGTTGCCCCGCACGGCGCCAAGGCGGCGGGCGCGCTGCCGGTCGGCCCGGAGCCCAGCCCGGCGACGTTGCCTGCCGACCACCCCTAGCCACCCCTAGCCATCCCCTGGCCGGCCTCAGCGACCCGAGCGAGTTCAGCGCAGCCGACCCCGACCGATTACGCTGTCGCGGTGGTCTCCAACACCGAGAGCCGGAACGCGGCTTCGCGGCGGGTACCGGCCGCGATGCGGCGGGATGTCCGGCTACTGGGCGAGATGCTGGGCCGGGTGATCGCTGAATCGGACGGCGACGATCTGCTTGCCGATGTCGAGGACCTGCGCCGCCGGGTGATCGCCGCCCGCCAGCACGACGGGGCCGGCGCGCACGTCACCAAATCGGCGGCAGCTGCGGATGACGAGATCGCGGCGCTGGTGGCCGGCTGGCCGCTGGCCAGGGCCGAGGCGGTGGCGCGGGCCTTCACCGTGTACTTCCACCTGGCGAACCTCGCGGAGGAGCACCAGCGCATCCGCACGCTGCGCGAGCGGGATGCCGGCGCTCAGCCGGTTCGCGAGTCGCTCGCGGCCGCGATGGCAACGCTGGCCGCGGCAATCGGCGAGGACGAACGTGCCGCGCTGCTTGGCCGGCTCGAGGTGCATCCGGTGCTGACGGCCCACCCGACCGAGGCACGACGACGGGCCGTCACCGAGGCACTCCGCCGGATCGGCACGCAGCTCGACAGGGTGAACGATGCCCGGCTCGGGGCTGCCGCCCACGCGGAGGCGCGGCGCCGCTTGCGGGAGGAGATCGACCTGCTGTGGCGCACCTCCGCGCTGCGGACCCAGGCGATGCAGCCGCTGGACGAGGTACGGTCCGGCACCGCGATCTTCGATGCGACGCTCTTCAGGCTGGCGCCGCGAGTTTACCGTGCGCTGGACCTGGCACTGCAGGGCGATGCGTCTGGGTCGGTGCTGCCGCAGGCGACGGCGTTCCTCCGGTTCGGCAGCTGGATAGGCGGCGACCGGGACGGCAACCCGTTCGTGACGGCAACGGTGACCGAGCAGGCCGTCCGCATCCAGGCCGATCACGCACTGCGCGCGCTGGAGAATGCGGCCACCCGGATCGGCCGGTCGCTGACCATCGACGCGGTGCTGCTGGCGGAGTCAGCCGCCGGCCGCGGTGGCGCGAGCGCACTCGCCGAGCTGGACGCCGCGCTCGCCGCGCTGGCTGACGCGCACCCGGCGCTGCTGGCCGAGCTGGCGTCACGGTCGCCCGGCGAACCGTTTCGCACCTTCCTGCTGGCTGCCGCGCACCGGCTGCAAGCGACCCGGAGCAGCCTGGCAGACGGCGGGGCGTCCGCCCTTGCCTACGGGTCGGCCAGTGAGTTCATCGCCGAGCTGCGGCTGCTGCAGCGCGCGCTCGCGGAGGCCGGCGCGGACCGGCAGGCCTACGGCGAGCTGCAGCACCTGATCTGGCAGGCCGAGACGTTCGGCTTCCACCTGGCCGAGCTGGAAGTCCGGCAGCACAGCGCGGTGCACGCCGCCGCACTACGCGAAGTGCGCGTCGGCCAGCAGCCGTCACCACAGACCAGCGAGGTCCTGGCGACGTTCGCGGCAATCGCTGCGATCCAGCGGCGGCACGGCGTGGACGCCTGCCGCCGGTACGTAGTGAGCTTCACGACCTCGGCAGCAGACATTGCCGCCGTGTACGAGCTGGCGGAACTCGCGTGCGCCGGCCAGCCGCCCGTCCTCGACGTGGTGCCGCTCTTCGAAAGCGGCCACGACCTGGCGAATGCGGCCGCGATCCTGGACGGCATGATCGCTCTGGCACCGGTCGAGCGGCGGCTTTACGCCACCGGCCGGCGGCTCGAGGTAATGCTCGGCTACTCCGACTCCGCCAAGGAACTCGGTACGGTCAGCGCTACCTTCCGGCTCTTCGACGCGCAGCAGCGGCTGGCGCGCTGGGCCGCCAGGCAGCAGATCAAGCTGGTGCTGTTTCACGGCCGGGGCGGCGCGCTGGGCCGTGGTGGCGGGCCGGCCGGCCGCGCCGTGCTAGCGCAGGCGCCCGGCTCGGTCGACGGCCGTTTCAAGGTCACCGAGCAAGGCGAGGTCATCTTCGCCCGGTACGGCGATCCGGTCATCGCGCAGCGGCACCTGGAGCAACTCACCTCGGCTGTGCTGCTCGCGTCGGCGGGCGATGCCGGGACGACCGAGCCCGCCGCGTCGTTCGCGCCGGTGACGCAGGCACTCGAAGCCGGCGCGCTGTCGGCATACCGGGACCTGGTGACGGCCAGCGGGTTTGCCGAGTGGTTCGCCCGGCTCAGCCCGCTGGCCGAGATCGGCACCATGCGGCTCGGCTCCCGGCCGGCCCGCCGGGGCCTGGCGGCGCCGATCGGCCTCGCTGACCTGCGGGCAATCCCCTGGGTCTTCGCCTGGTCCCAGACCAGGGTCAACCTGCCGGGCTGGTACGGGCTGGGGAGCGGCCTGGCGGCGGCGATCAGCGGGCCGGGCGGGCTGGACGCGGTTCGCGCCGCCTACTCGGGCTGGCCGCTGCTGGCCGTCCTGCTGGACAACGCAGAGATGAGCCTGGCGAAGACGAACCGGCGCATCGCGGCCCGTTACCTGGCACTTGGCGACGATGAGCGGCTGGCGGCGCAGGTACTGGCGGAGTACGACCTGACCCGGAAGCTGGTCCTCGACGTGACTGGGCACGCCCGGTTGCTAGCCAACCGGTCGGTGCTGTCGCGGGCCGTCGCGCTGCGCGATCCGTACGTCGACGCGCTGTCGCATCTGCAGTTGCGCGCGCTGGCCGAAGTGCGCGCCGCCGGGGACAGCGCTGCCCGCGACGGGGCAGAGCAGGCAGCGCTGCTGCGGTTCCTGCTGCTCACCGTGAATGGCGTGGCCGCCGGCCTGCAGAACACCGGCTGACCGGCGGATCCGGCACTCGCCGGGAGTGCGGGCCGACATTCCGGGCGCTAGCCTGTGACTATGCCGGGACAAGTTCCGTACGTCGGCTACCTCAGCCTTGGCGACGACCCGCACTTGGTCGCGAGCGAATGCGAGTCCTGCGGAGCGCTGTTCTTCGACCGGCGCAACGCCTGCGCGAACTGCGGGAGGCGCGAGTTCCGGCCCCGGCGGCTGGCCAACTCCGGAGTCCTCCGGGCGTTCACGATCGTGCACCGGGCCACGCCCGAGGTAACGGTCCCGTACGTCTCGGGCATCGTCGACCTCGACGGCGGCGGCGTGGTGAAGGCCAACATCGTCGGCATCGAGCCAGAGCCCGGCAACGTGACGCTCGGCATGAAGGTACGGCTGACCACTTTTCCGATCGGAACCGACTCGGCGGGCACCGAAGCGATCAGCTTCGGGTACGAGCCAGCCTGACGGCCCCGTTTCAGGCGGGACCGCCACAGCGGGCTGCGACCGAGCTCATGGCTTTCCGGAGCGACTGGCCGCTGTGATATCAATGGCCCATGGCGAGTCTGGCCGAGCCTGTCATCGGCACTCCCGGCACCGGGCTGCCTGATCTGCTCACGCTGGAGCAGATCGAGGACGACATGTTCCGCTCGGTCGTGGTGAGCCAGGATCCCGCCGGCTTGTTCGGCGGGCAGGTCGCGGCGCAGGCGCTGCGCGCCGCGGCGCAGACCGTGCCGGAGGGGCGGCAGCCGCACTCGCTGCACGGCTACTTCCTCAGCCGGGGCGACGCGTCACGGCGGGTGCTGCTCACCGTCAACAGGGACCGTGACGGCGGCTCGTATTCCAACCGCCGGGTCATCGCGGTGCAGAGCGGCAAGGTCATCTTCAACATGGCCGCCTCCTTCCACGTTGCCGAGGAAGGCTCGGACTATCAGGCCCACGCCATGCCGGACGTGCCGCCGCCGGAGGACCTGCCCGACGACGAGCGCTGGCACCGGATGCACGGCGTCGAGATCCGGCTGCCGCCGCAGCCGCAGCCCGGCCTGCAGTGGCCGTCCCGGATGTGGATCCGCTCGCGGCACAGCCTGGCCGGCGACACGCTGCAGGCGTGCGCGCTGGCGTATGTCTCGGACATGTTCACCGGCCTCGCGGCAACGCCGGGCATCACCATCTCCGGGCCGCTGACCAGCATCGACCATTCGGTCTGGTTCTTCCGTAGGGCGGCGGTCGACGACTGGGTGCTGATGGACCTGGAGCCCGAGTCAACTTCCGGTGGTCGCGGCATGTACACCGGCCGGATCTTCAGCCGGGACGGCGTGCTTGCCGCGGGCATCGCGCAGGAAACGCTGTTCAGGCCCGGCATCGCCCGCATCGGCCCGCTCGCCCGGTGAGGCGTGGCCCGCGGCCTACTGGCCGAAGGCGATACTGAATGGATCCCCGCCGAGGTTGATGAACCGGCCGGCCGTGCGGGTCGCAGTATTGACCGGGACAACGCCAGCAGTCACGATCTTCGGCCAGCGGCGCCCTGATGCCCTGTGGCTGATGGCTGCGCCCACATAGATCCTCCGGCTGTCGGGCGAGATCGCGATGACGGTGAAGGTCGTTAGGTGAGGAACCTCAATCGTCGGCAGAACGGTGCCACTGGCAGTCCGGATCGGCACGATCCCGCGCGGCGTGAGCACGTACAGGGTCTTGCCGTCCGGCGCGAGCACCATGTAGTAGGCGTTCCCGGCCGCCTCCGGCAGGCTGATAGTCGCCTCGGCCTGGTTTGTCGCGGTATCGATGGCCGTGACCCCGCGACTGCTCAGCACGTAGGCAGTCCGGCCGCCGGGCGCGATCACAAGGCCGTCCGCCAACCCAGGCGCCCAGATCTTGATCGGCGGGAGCGGGGTGTTGGTCGCCAGGTTGATAGGCACAACTGAGTTGGTGCCGGGCTTGGCCCCGGCAACTGCGTCCACCACATAAGCCGTCTTGCCGTTGGGCGTGATCCCGATGTTGAGCGGGCTGCCGGGCGAGTTCGCAGGCAGCTTGATCCGGCTGAGGACGGTGTTGGTAGCCGTCCTGACCACGATCACGGACTTGTCGCCGCTGATCACGTACAGTGCCCTGCCGTTTGGCGTCAACGCGATGGCCTGGCAGCCGGACCAACTGCAACCGGTCACCCGGCGTGCGGTGCTCGTGGCGAGGCTGACCTGGAACAGGCCGCCAGGGGAGCTCAGATATGCGGTCTTCCCGTCCGGAGCGAGCATGAAGGCCAGCGGACCATAGGCGCCCTTGATCGTGATCGGCCGCGCCGCCGTGTTGGTAGCGGTGTCGATCGAGGTTACCGTCGCCCCGCCGCTGGTGTCGCCAACCTCATAGACAGTCCGGCCATCCGCGCTAGCTGCAGATTTGGTGATAAACGGGCCAGGCATCCCCTCCGGTACCCGGATCGGCGCGCCGGGCGTATTGGTGGCCAGCCTGATCGGGACGACTGTGCCCTTGCTGGTCGCGACGTACGCGGTGCTGGCCGCCGCAGGGTGCCTGCCCGCTGCCGAGCGTGACCGGCCGGCCTGGTGGCCCGGGCCCGTGGTGAGCGCGGGAACGGCACCGAGCAGCACGATCGCGGCTGCCGACAGGCTGGCAGCTCCGGCCGTCCGGCGCCGCCGCCGGTGCTTGCGGCCCGCACGCAGGGAATTGCCGACAAGCAGGCCGAGTGGCGGCTCGGCGGATACAGCAAGCTCAAGCTGGGCGCGAAGCGATGTCTCATTCATGACCGGTCCTCCCCGGTGTCATCTGATTGGCGGCCGCGAGCCTTGCCGGGCTGGGCTCGCCCGCCGCGTCATCGAGCAGCAGCCGCAGTTTGTCCAGCGCCCGAGCGCTCTGGCTCTTGACGTTGCCAGGTGTGCAGCCGAGCAGCGCGGCAGTCTGCTCGATGCTCAGGTCGTCCCAGTACCGCAGCACCACGACGGCGCGAGACTTGGGCGACAGCGTGGCCAGCGCCTCCAGCACGGTGATGCGGAGTTCTGGGGACGGCACCTCACTGGGCGGATCGGGCAACCGCGCGGTGAGCACCTCCCCCGGCCGTTTCTTCCGGCTCCCGGCCAGGTAGGTATTCAGCAGTGTCCGCATTGCATATGCGTTGACTGCGTCGCGCCGCCTAATCCGCCGCCAGGAAGCGAACATCTTGACCAGCGTCGTCTGGGCCAAGTCCTCCGCGGTGTGCCAGTCGCCGCAGAGCAGGAAGGCGGTCCGCCGCAGGCGCGGCGCTGCCGCCTCGGCGAACTCAACGAACTCATCCTCCGCCGTCGTCACGTGACAAGCGCTCCTTCACCGCGGCCGCCAGCCGACCGCTGTCGCATAGATAGATTCGCGGCGCGCCCGCTAGGTTGCAGTGCCGGGCCCTGTCGTTGCGTTCCGCCAGTCCCCGTGCTGCCGAGTCGGCCAGCTATGGCGATCCGGTCTGCGACGTTATGGTGGAGGTAGCTCACTGGAGGGCAGCTGCGATGGCCGACTCGCTGTGGATCATCGGTGTGGCGATGACCAAGTTCATGCGCTACAAGGACAGGGATCTCATCGACCTCGGCACCGAGGCGGCCACCGCGGCGCTTTCCGACGCGGGCCTGACGATCTTCGACGCGGACATCCTCGCGGCCGGCTGCCTGTTTGACACCGGCGGGGTCGGCCAGCGGCTCCAGAAGCAGATCGGCCAGACCGGGATCCCGGTGTACAACGTGACCAACGCCTGCGCCACCGGCGCAACCGCCTTCAGGGTTGCCGCGATGGCGATCAAGGCGGGCGAGGCCAGCATCGGGCTGGCCGTCGGCTTGGAGCAGATGGGCAAGCGCGGCCTGCTCGGCGCCCAGCCGGCCGGCAAGGACAGGCCGTACCAGCCGTCCGGCCGGTACGGCGCCGTCGGCCCGGTCGAGGGCGTCCTTGGCACCAGCCTGATGCCGGGAACGTTCGCGCAAGCCGGCATGGAGTACGCCTACCAGCATGACGGCGTCGGCTTCGAGCAGTTCGCCAGGGTGGCGGAGAAGAACCACGCGCACTCGACGCTGAATCCGCTGGCCCAGTATCAGAAGGCGTTCTCCCTCGAGGACGTCATGACCGCGGAGATGATCGCCTACCCGAACACGCTGCTGATGTGCTGCCCGACCGGGGACGGCGCGGCAGCCGCCGTGCTCTGCAGCGGCGAGCGGCTGAAGTCGATGCCGGACATCGTGCGGCGGCGCGCGGTGAAAGTGTCGGCGTCGGTCATGACGAGCGACCCTTACGTCGACGGCGGCGCGGTGCAGTTCGACGTCAACACGCTCACCCGCCAGGCTGCCGACAAGGCCTACGAGCAGGCGGGCGTCGGCCCCGGGGACCTGGACCTGGTCGAGTTGCACGACTGCTTCGCGACAGCGGAACTATGCCACTACGACAACCTGCGGCTGTGCCCGGAGGGCGGTGCCGGGGAGTTCATCGACCGGCGCGGCCCGTGGCGTGACGGGCAGATCCCGGTCAATGTCTCCGGGGGCCTGCTGTCAAAGGGTCATCCGCTGGGCGCGACCGGCATCGCCAATATCTACGAGGTGTCGACGCATCTGCGCGGCGAGGCAGGGGACCGGCAGATCGAGGGCGCCAAAGTCGGGCTGACCCACGTGATCGGGCTCGGCAGCGCGTGCGCCGTGCACATCCTGGAAAAGTCCGCCGCCTGAGCGCTCCAGCCGCGGAGTCGTCAGCCCGCAGGCTGGCCCCCGGCTGTGCTGAGCGCCAGTTCCAGGATCAGCGTGAGCCGGCCGGTGCCGTCCGCCCAGGACTCCAGCGGCTGGGGCAGGCTTCCGCACTCGGGACAAGCGGGCGGGCTCCCCCATGCCGCACTGAGCTGCCATCGCTCGCAGGTCCCGCAGAAGCCCCAGACGGCCGGCTGCGCGGGTGCCGGAACGGTCATCGCGCGTCCGACGACTGCCGTGACCGCTGGCTGCGTACCTGCGCCGGGCCTGCGGTGCCCTCCGCGGCCTCCATCTCGTCGAGCAGGTGGCGCGCCATCACGACCGCGCCGTCGGTCTTGATGTGCACCTCCCGGTAGTCGTCGTCGGGGTAGCCGAACATCTTCTGCTGCTGCTCGATCGCCCACCGGTCCTGCTCTATGACGGTCGGCGCGCCGGCCACGATCGCTTCCACCAGGCTCTTGCCCGGCGAAGCTGCCCATGTGGTGCCGGACCGGCATGATGTCGAGCGCCGCCAGACGTGGCTGGACTCATCCCGCGGCGTGATGCTCTGGTACAGCACGAAGCCCTGCTCATCGCCGGTGCCCAGGCGGCCGGGCGGAGCGACGGTGACGACCACGTGGAACAGGCCCGGCCCCACCATGGTGTGCTCCTGCAACTGGTCGGCCACCTCGAGGCCGAACCGGTCACGGGTCATCGGCGGCAGTGTGAAGCTATGCCGGCGCCTGACGGTCTTCAGGTACGGCAATCCGTCGCGGCGGCCGCGCTCGATCTCGACCGGCACCCGCGCGTCCGCCAGCGAGCCGATGTTGCCCGCGTGCAACGGGTAGAAGTGAGTGAGATCGAACAGGTTCTCGATCAGCAGCCGCGCGTTGGCCGCGACCTCCATGGGCTCGGTGTTGATGGTGTCCCAGCCATCCGACCCGATCTCGACGGTGCGCGGCGGGTGGCTGGCGGGCTCGGCGTCGCCCGGCCACAGCCACACGACGCCATCCTGCTCAGCCACGGGGAACGCCCGTTGCCGCGCAGTCCGGGGTATGTGCTGCCCGGTCTCGTGCAACGCGGGGATCGCGACGCATTTCCCGGACGGGTCGTAGGCGAACCCGTGGTAGGCGCACTCGAGCACGTCACCTGCCAGGAGCCTGCCCTCCCAGAGCGGAAACCGCTTGTGCGCGCAGCGCGCGTCGAGCGCGACCGCGCGACCCTGCCGGGTCCGCCACAGCACCACTGGCCTGCCGGTGATCACCTGCCCGGTAATGCTGTCCGGCGCGAATTCGGCCGAGAAGCCGGCGACGTACCAGGCGTTGCGTATCACGGCGGCTCCTTCTCGCCAGCGCTGGGCCCCGGTCAGCCAGCCGGCGCCCAGGTGCAGCGGTCGCCGGTGACTGTCCAGACGGTGTCGGCGGGGGGCGGTGCCCAGAATTCCACGAACGCGAAGCTCTCTGTCGTGTCGTTCTCGAACCAGTGCACCTCGCCCGGCCCGACCAGCGCGCTGTCCCCTGCGGTGAGCCGGTACGCCTGCTCACCGGAGTACAGCAGCCCCGATCCCGTCAGCACGCAGAACACGTGGTGGCAGTCCGTGTGATAATGCGCGGCGGCGGTGTCGCCAGGGTGGTAGCTGATCCGGTCCGCGCGGAGCAGCGTGGCTCCCACCGGTACCTCGTCCGTAACCAGGTCGAGCCGGTCGCGCGTGTCGCGGGTAGACGTCAGGTGCGGCAGTTCCCCAGCCGCCAGGACCTTCCGCAGCGGGGCCAGCGCCTCGGCGTCCGCAGCCTCCGACTCGGCGACCAGCAGGTCCAGGCCGTCCGGCCCGGCCTCCAGTTCCAGTCCAGAACAGGCCGCCAGCCACAGCATGCTCTCGCGGGCCAGCGGAAAGGCCTCGCCGGACGCGTGCGCGATGCCAGTGCCCGCGATCACGTAACCGACGGCTTCCTGACCGCCGAGCGGGATCAGCTCGCTGCGCGCGCCCGGTGCAAGCCGGTACCGATCAGCGCGCATCGGGACCGGGGCACCGAACGCGTCCGCGCTAGCCCAGGCCTGGCAATCCCAGCCGGGGCCGCTGCGATGGTTGAGCTGGCTTGCCTCGCGGATGACCGGCATCGCGCGCCTCCTAGCGAAGTCGGGAGCGAGGACCGGCCCAGGCGGGGCACGTCCTCGCGGCAAACGTTTGCAGGAACCAGTCTGACCGTTGGCCGCACCCGAGTCAATGAATACCGGTCCGCGCTGGCGGCCCCGCGCCCTCGCGGTTCATGATCGGCGTCACTAGGAGGAACTTCACAGCTGCTATGTAGCTGGACACACTTGCGCCGTCTATACCATGGTTTCAAAATGGTCACAAAGCCGGGTCACGGCCCGGCAGGTTAGCCCGCGAGCGGCGGGCCTGGCTCGGCGATGGAGGGTGGATGCGCCTGCGCCTGGGGCGGCCTGCCCTGGTGGTCGCTGCGGCTGTGCTGGCCGCCACGGTCACTTTCTCGCTCGACACGCCAGCCGGATCGGTCGACGCGCAGAGCGGCCCGAACCGGCTGACCTCGGCGGTCGGCGCGTTGTTCACTCGCACGCCATCGGGCGGGATCGGAACCCACTTCTGCACCGCCAGCGTGGTGGACAGCCCGGCCGGGGATCTCATCGTCACTGCCGCCCACTGCATGAACGGACGTAGCGCGGGCGGCGTGGTGTTCGTTCCCGGCTACTCGCACGGCCAGGCGCCGTTCGGCACATGGGCGGTGAAGCGGATCATTGAAGACCAGGCCTGGATGACTTCGGCCGACCCCGATGACGACTTCGCCTTCCTGATCGTCCGCCAGGAAGGCGCCCACGGTGGCGTCGAGAAGCTCACCGGCGGCATGGCAATCGGCGTGGACGTGCCGGCTGGCAAGACCGTCGAGGTGTTCGGCTACCCGGACAATCAGGATGGGCTGATCAGCTGCGCCAACATCGCTCTCGCCTTCAGCCCGACGCAATACCAGTTCAATTGCGGCGGGTTCACCGATGGCACCAGCGGCAGCCCGCTGCTCATGAACCTCGGCGTGCCAGGCGGCCAGGCGACGGTGATCGGCGTGATCGGCGGTTACCATCAGGGCGGCTACCGGGCGTCGGTGTCGTACGCGGCCAAGTTCAGCGCTAACCTCTCGGCCCTCTACAAGACCGCACTCGGGGAGGCGGGCGGTTTATCCGCGCGCACGCGTGGGGGTCAGCCTGAGTGCCTGGCCAGCCCCAGTCCGCGCGGTCGGCAGCCGGCCATCCAGCTCCTCAGCTTGCTGTGCGCGAGCCAGCCGTAGCCTCACGCCCGCGCCGAGCGGTGCGCCGGGCACC
>JAJYUU010000197.1 GCA_021792405.1 Actinomycetes bacterium | reverse complement strand
GCCAGGCCAATGTCGTGTGCGACACGGCAAAGACCACAGCGCCGGGTGGCCGCAGGCTTACATGCGGTAGCCTCCTGGGGCGTTCGCAGGATTCAGAGGTGGAGACGTGGCAGCAGGGACCGAGCAATCCGCCGGCCGCCGGAAGGCGGCGGCCAACGGCGGGAACAAGCTGGTCATCGTCGAGTCGCCGAGGAAGGCGCGGACGATCGCCGGCTTCCTCGGCAAGGGCTACACCGTTGAGTCCAGCATCGGCCATATACGTGACATGCCAGATAAGGCAGCCGAGATCCCGGTGAAGTACCGCGGCGAATCCTGGGCCCGGCTCGGCGTCGACGTCGACCACGACTTCGCGCCGCTGTACGTCGTCAACTCGGACAAGAAGCAGCAAGTCAGCAAGCTCAAGCAGTTGCTGAAGGACGCCGACGAACTGCTGCTCGCCACTGACGAGGACCGCGAGGGCGAGGCCATCGCCTGGCACCTGATGGAAGAGCTGAAGCCCAGGGTGCCAGCCAGGCGCATGGTGTTCCACGAGATCACGCCGGAGGCGATAGCGCAGGCGGTCGCGTCGCCGCGAGACGTCGACCAGGGCCTGGTTGAGGCTTACCAGACCAGGCGCGTGCTCGACCGGCTGTACGGCTACGAGCTGTCGCCGGTGCTGTGGAAGAAGGTCATGCCGCAGCTTTCGGCCGGCCGTGTCCAGTCGGTTGCGGTCCGGCTGGTAGTGGACCGGGAGCGGGAGCGCATCGCGTTCCGGCCAGCGGAGTACTGGGATCTGGAGGCCGAGTTCGCCAAGGCCGCCGCCGAGGCGGAACTCGAGGCGGCTGGCGACGTGACGTCGTTCACCGCAACGCTGGTGTCGGTCGACGGACGCCGGGTGGCGCAGGGCCGTGACTTCAGCTCCGTCGGCGAGCTGCGCAGCGGCGACGCGGCCGGAGATGACGGCCGCGGCCGGCTCTTGCACCTGGACCGCGCCGCCGCCGGGGCCCTGCGTGACCGGCTCGCGAGCGCGGCGTTCAGCGTGAAGTCGGTAGAGCGCAAGCCGTACCGGCGGTCGCCGTATGCGCCGTTCCGCACCACCACGCTGCAGCAGGAGGCGTCGAGGAAACTCGGCTTCTCGGCCAAGTACACGATGCAGGTGGCGCAGCGGCTGTACGAGAACGGTCACATCACCTACATGCGGACCGACTCCGTCACGCTCTCGCAAACCGCGCTGAACGCGGCCAGGACCCAGGCCAGGCAGTTGTACGGCGCCGAGTACGTGCCGGATGCGCCGCGCACTTACGACAGCAAGGTCAAGAGCGCGCAGGAAGCACACGAGGCGATCCGCCCGGCCGGCGACGAATTCAGGACGCCGGCCCAGTCCGGGCTTTCCGGGGACGAGTTGCGCCTGTATGAGCTGGTGTGGAAGCGGACCGTAGCCTCGCAGATGAAGGACGCGACCGGCGAATCGGTCTCGGTGCGCGTGCTGGGCGAGGCCGACGCGCGTGAGCCGATCGCGGTCGGGGTGCCCGGTAAGCCTGCTCTGGCCGGCCAGGCTGGGGTGGCCGGCGGAACTAGCAGCGTTCCCGGTCGGGAGGCAGAGTTCGGCGCATCGGGCAAGGTCATCAGCTTCCACGGTTTCCTGAAGGCCTACGTCGAGGGGTCGGACGACCCCGACGCCGAGCTTGACGACAATCAGCGCCGGCTGCCGCCGCTGACCGAGCAGGAGCCGTTGCGCGCGCTCGGCCTGCAGTCTGCCGAGCACGCAACCAGGCCCCCGGCCAGGTTCACCGAGGCAACGCTGATCAAGGAGCTTGAGGACCGGGCCATTGGCCGGCCGTCAACGTACGCCTCGATCATCGGCACGATCCTGGACCGGGGCTATGTGTTCAAGAAGGGCTCTGCCCTGGTCCCGTCGTTCGTTGCGTTCGCGGTGGTGACGCTGCTCGAGCGGCACTTCGCGCACCTGGTGGACTACGAGTTCACGGCCAAGATGGAGGACGCGCTCGACGACATCGCCAACGGGCAAGCCGAGCGCGTGCCCTGGCTGCGCCGCTTCTACTTCGGCGCGGACGGCGAAGAGGGCCTGAAAGAGATGGTCAGCGACCTGAGCGAGATCGACGCACGTGATGTCAGCTCGTTCCCGCTGGCAGGCACCGACATCGTGGTGCGGGTCGGCCGGTACGGCCCGTATCTGGAGCGCGACGGCCAGCGGGTCAACGTGCCGGAGGGCACCGCGCCAGACGAGCTGACGCCCGATTTCGCCGTAGAGTTGCTCGACCGGCCGAGCGGGGACAAGATCCTCGGCTCGGACCCGGAGACCGGCAAGACAATCGTTGCCAAGGCGGGCCGGTTCGGTCCGTACGTGACCGAGGTCCTTGACGAGACCGCTACGGGCACAGCGGCTGCCGCCAAGCCGCGCACTGCCTCGCTGCTGAAGTCGATGGACCTGGACAGCGTCACGCTCGACGACGCGCTCCGGCTGCTCACCCTGCCGCGCACGCTCGGCGACCTGGATGGCGAGCCGGTCACCGTGCAGAACGGCCGCTACGGCCCGTACGTGAAGAGAGGCGCGGAAAGCCGGTCGCTTGAGTCCGAAGAGCAGATGTTCACCATCACGCTGGACGAAGCCAAGGCACTGCTCGCTCAGCCCAAGCCGCGCGGCCGGGCGGCGCGCGCCGCCGCGGCGCCGCCACTGCGGGAACTGGGTGACGACCCGGCCAGCGGCAAGCCGATCGTGCTGCGCGAGGGCCGGTTCGGGCCGTATGTGACCGATGGGGAGACTAACGCGTCGTTGCGTAAGGGCGATGCGATTGAGTCGATCACGCCGCAACGTGCGGTCGAACTGCTCGCGGAGCGGCGCGCGGCGGCGCCGACGGCTAAGCGGAAGCCAGCCACCAGGTCGGCGGCCGGGTCGGGCCGGCCAAAGACTGGCGCCGCCAAGGCGAGCAGGCCAGCCAAGAAGGCCGCGGCCGGGGACGACCAGGACGGCTGAGTGCCGCGCTCGGCCTGGCCAGGTGGGCAAGCCCGCTGGCCGGGACCAGTATTTGGCCCAGGTTAGCCCGGCTTGCCAGACCTGGCGGACAGCGGTGTACTGGAAACTGCCGTTACCGTGCGAATCGCTATCTCACCGACGGTGAGCTTGACGCTGTAAGCAACCGTCTCCCGGCTGGACCTATACCCTGGCGCAGTGAACTTTAGATCCCCTTTGGATTACCGCGGCGCGGGCGTGCTGTCGATCACGCCGTTCCGGCGGTTGTGGATAGCGCTGTCGCTATCCAGCCTGGGGGATTGGTTCAGCCTGGTCGCGCTGTCGGCACTGGCCGTCAAGCTGGGCGGCACGGGCAGCGCCTATGCGGTCAGCGGCGTCTGGCTGACCTCGCTGCTGCCGGCGCTGCTGTTCGGCCCGCTGGCCGGGGCCGTCGCGGACAAGTTCGACCGCCGCCTCAACATGATCGTCGGCGACGTGCTCAGGGCGCTGCTCTACGTCACCATCCCGCTCAACCTGACGTTCGGCTTCGCTAGCGGCCGGGCAGGTCAGTTGACCTGGATCTACGTCGTCCAGTTCCTGGCCTCGTGCGCGTCGCTGTTCTGGACGCCGGCCAAGGACGCCTCGGTGCCGAACCTGGTGCCGCCCGACAAACTGGAGCAGGCCAACCAGTTCGGTCTGTTTACCACGTATGGCACGGCGCCGGTCGCCGCCCTGCTCTTCGCCGTGCTGACGCCCCTGCCGGGCAACGCGCCGTACGATGTTGCCCTGTATCTCAACGCGGCGACCTTCATGGTGTCGGCGTTCACCGTCTTCATGCTCAGCGAGTTGCGCAGGAGTTCCCGCGGGGCCATCTCGTCGCCGTCGGTGCTCAAGTCGATCTGGGACGGCTGGCGGTTCGTCGGCGAGACGCAGGTCGTGCGCGGCATTCTCGTCGGCCTGACCGGGGCCTTCGCGGCCGGCGGCGTAGTCGTCGGCCTAGGGTCCCCTTATGTCAAGAACACGCTGGAAGGCTGTTCTCCTCACTCGCCGCCTGGCTGCGGCAACGCGGGCTACGGAGCGGTATTCGCTGCTCTCTTCATCGGCCTGGCGCTCGGTATGTTCCTGGGCCTGCGGGTGCTGCGCGGCTTCTCGAGACGCCGGCTGTTCGGCCTGTCCATCATGTTCGCGGCGCTGCCACTGGCACTGATCGCGCTGATCCCGAGCATCGTCCTGACGGTAATCCTGACGGTCGTGCTCGGCGCCTGCGCCGGGATCGCTTACGTGACGGGATACACGGTCATCGGCCTGGAGGTGGACGACGTCACCCGCGGGCGCACGTTCTCCTTCCTGCAATCCGCGATCCGGGTCATCCTGTTCGCCGTCATCGCGATCGCGCCGACGCTGGCCGGCGGCTTCAACGCGCTGGTCGGCGCCGCGGGCGGGTCAAGCCTCCACATCGGCAGCGCGGACTACCGTAACGTCGGATACAGCGTGGTGCTGTTGCTAGCGGCCGGCATCGCGGTCGCCCTGGGCCGGACGGCCTACCGCCAGATGGACGACCGTCAGGGTGTGCCGCTGCTGGCCGACCTCGGCTCGCTGTTCCGGCCGGACAGGGAGGTAAGCGTGAACGGCCACCGCAAAATACGCCGTAAGTTGTCATCCGGGCGGGCCCGGCCCGGCGGCTCGCTGGCCCGGCAGGGTGCTGAGCCGCGCCTGCCGGGGGTCTTCCTGGCTCTGGAGGGCGGCGAGGGCGCGGGCAAGTCGACGCAGGCCAGGCTTCTCGCGATCTGGCTCCGCGACCAGGGCTATGACGTGGTAACGACGCACGAGCCCGGCGCGACGAAGGTCGGGTTGCGACTGCGGGCACTGCTGCTTGACACCGCCCACACCGGCCTCGCGCCTCGCGCCGAGGCGCTGATGTACGCCGCGGACCGGGCCGAGCACGTCCAGAACGTGATCCTCCCGGCCCTCGAGCGCGGCGCGGTCGTAGTGACTGACCGTTACGTCGATTCCTCGCTTGCCTACCAGGGAGCCGGACGCCAGCTGCCCGTGTCCGAGATTGCGGACCTGAACCGGTGGGCGACCGGCGGCCTGACGCCGGACCTGACGATCCTGCTCGACCTGCCCACGGTGACCGGGCTGAGCCGCAGGCTGAGCTCGGCCGACCGGCTGGAGTCCGAGCCGGTCGAGTTTCACGAGCGGGTCAGGTCAGGGTTCCTGTCGCTGGCAGCGGCCGAGCCGGGGCGTTACCTGGTGCTGACCGCGGACCGGCCGGAAGCCGAGGTCAGCAGGGACATCCAGCTGCGCGTCCGTGAGCTGCTGCCCGACCCGATCCCGTGCTCCGCGGAGGAGAACACCGGGTCGTTCCCGGCGGTACGCGAGTGAGCGATCCTGCCCCGGTGTTCGCCGACCTGATCGGTCAGGAGACGGTGATCGATCAGCTGCAGCGGGCGGTCGAGGCGAGCGCCGGCCAGGTAGCCGGGCGCGGTTCAGGCGGCATGACGCACGCCTGGCTGTTTACCGGGCCGCCCGGCTCGGGGAGGTCACTGGCGGCCCGGGCGTTCGCGGCCGCGTTGCTGTGCGACCGCGGCGGCTGCCGGGAGTGCCCATCCTGTCGTCAGCTGGCCGCGGGCACCCACGCCGACCTGTTGCTGGTCCGGCCTGACGGGCTGTCCTACGGCGTTCGCCAGACCAGGGACCTGGTGCTGAAGGCAGCTGCCGCGCCAGTCAGCGGGCGATGGCGGATCGTGCTGTTCGAGGATGCCGACCGGTCCACCGAGCAGGCCGCGAACGCGCTTCTGAAGGCCATCGAGGAGCCGGCGCCGCGCACTGTGTGGCTGCTGTGCGCACCATACGCCGACGACCTGCCGACGACGATCAGGTCCCGGTGCCGCTTGGTGACATTGATGACGCCGCGCACGTCCGCCGTCACCGCGGTGCTCGAACGCGAGGGCGTGCCAGCCGAGCGGGCCAGAACCGCAGCGCTGGCGGCCCAGGGGCACATCGGCCGGGCGCGGCGGCTTGCCACCGACGAGGAAGCAGCCCGCCGGCGTGCCGAGGTCCTGCGCGTGCCGGTTCACATCGGCACTCTCGGCCAGGCGTTCAAGGCGGCTGCCGCGCTGGTGAAGGCGGCGGACGCGGAGGCCGCCGCGACGACCGAGCAACTCGACGAGCCGGAGCGAGAGGCGCTGCGCCGTGCTTTCGGGGAGGGTTCGACCGGCAAGGGCGTGGCAGCGGCGCTGCGCGGCGGGGCCGGGGCCTTGCGTGACCTGGAAGACCGGCAGAAGTCGCGGGCTACCAGGCTGAAGCGCGACTCGCTGGACCGCGCGCTGCTGGACCTGGCGGGGTACTACCGGGACGTGCTCGCGATTCAGCTCGGCGCCTCGGTTGAGCTGGCCAATGAAGCGCGGGACGCGGAGCTGCGGCAGCTGGCCGCAGCCTCGGCTCCGGCCGGCACGGTCCGGCGGATCGAGGCGATCATGCGCTGCAGGCAGCGGCTGGCCGCCAATGCTGCCCCGCTGCTCGCCGTCGAGGAACTGACGCTCGCGCTGGCCGCGAAGTAGCCTATGCGCCCTCTTGCCGAGGGCTGCATACCACAGCGGTAGTACTGGCGCTGCTGCTCTATCGACAGCAGCAGGCCGGTTGCTGTCGTTAGCGCCCGCCGCGGTGCCATGACGAGCTAGACCGGCGCACGTTTGCCCGTTCCCGGCGTGAAGGTCTTGATCTTGGATCGGCCTGGAGGCAGACGGCCGACGTTATCAGGCCGTAATGTGTTGGCGTGGGCATGATGATGGCGGTGAGCTTTCAGCGCAACGGGCGGCTGTATTACCTGGACCCCGGCCCCTATCAGCCGGCCGTCGGAAGCAAGGTGCTGGTGCCCACGGACGCCGGCCCGGAGGTAGCCGAGTGCATCTGGGCGCCGCAATGGGTGGATGATGACATCACCGGCCTGCCGGTCTGCGCGGGACTGGCCGGCGATGAGGACCTGAGCCGGGACGAGGCCAACCGCACCCGCCGGGCCGAGGCGCGGGTCGCCACTCGCCGGCTGGTCCGCGAGCACGAACTGCCGATGAAGATCATTGGCGTCGACTACATCGAGAAGTCCAACGTCTTCATGGTGTACTTCAGCGCGCCGCACCGGGTGGACTTCCGCGGCCTGGTGAAGGACCTGGCCGGCCGGCTGCGCGCCAGGATCGAACTGCGCCAGATCGGACCGCGGGACGAGGCCAGGCTGCAGGGCGGGATCGGGCCGTGCGGCCGTGACCTGTGCTGCGCGACATTCCTGAAGGACTTCGAGCCCGTTTCGGTACGGATGGCCAAGGACCAGGACCTGCCGGTGAACCCGTTGCGCATCGCCGGGGCGTGCGGTCGCCTGATGTGCTGCCTGAAGTACGAGCACCCGCTCTACCAGGACTTCCGCGCGTCCGCTCCGAAGCATGGTGAGCTTGTGGAGACGCCAGACGGCCCCGGCACCGTGGTCGGCCACAACGTCCCGGCCGACCAGGTCATCGTCAGGCTGGCTGAGGATGGCCGCCGGACCGCCTGCCCCAAGGCCAGCGTGTGCGGGTCCAGGAAGGCGTACGAGGCCATGCACGGCAGTGCGCGCGAACCAGCGGCGGACCGGTAGACTCCTGTGGCTGCCTGGTTCGCCGGGCCAGCGCCGCCTTAGCTCAGTCGGCAGAGCGATTCACTCGTAATGAATAGGTC
>JAJYUU010000040.1 GCA_021792405.1 Actinomycetes bacterium | reverse complement strand
CCGCTACCAGGGGTCCCTTCAATATCCACGCCACCACGCCGCCGGTGACCAGATCGATACGATGCCTTACGCCATGCCTGCCGCCCGCCCTTTATCAACAGGCTCTTAGCTGTCGAACGGGTCATCATCAGCCATGAGCCCGTCCCAGCGCACTAACTTAAGGAACGCCAGCATGACCTCAGCTCCGCTCATCGCGCCGCGCAAGCGCACCACCGCCGCATTGGCGGGCGCCTGCGGGCTCATCATGGCGTGCTTGCTGATCACCGCCTGCAGCACGGCAGGACCCGGACAGGCTGCGGCCCGGTCCCCGGCCGGCGCCGCCGGCTCGGCGGCCAGCAGGCCGTCCTCGGCCGCCCCCTCGACCGGGACGCAGGCCGGCAGCTCGCCCGCCAGCACGCCCGCCGGGCCGCCCGGCTGCCTCGCCTCCGGCCTGCAAGCCCAGCTCGGCGCTGCCCAGGGCACGGCCGGGACGATCTACCAGGTCATCGTGCTGACCAATACCTCGGCGTCGAGTTGCACGCTGCAGGGGTACCCCGGTGTGTCATTCGTCACCGGACCGGGCGGACATGAGATCGGCGCGCCGGCGACTAGGAATCCGGCTGTCGCCGTGACCCAGCTCACTGTGCCAGCCGGCGGAAAGGCCAATGTGCTGCTCGCCGTCCACGATGCGGGCGCTTTCGGTGGCTGCCGGCTGACCAGCGCCGACTGGCTGCGGATCTACCCGCCCGGCGACTACGGCAGCCTCTACGTCCAGTACAAGGCTCAGACCTGCGCGAATCGCGCTAAGTCGATCATGACTGTGACCGCCGTGGCCGCGGGAGCGGGGAGTGCCTCCTAGCACGGCGGGCAACCGGCCAGATCGCCGAGACTGCGCCAGGGGCCACTGCCAGACTCCCCGGGCGGTGGCGGCGTTGCCCGGCATGAGAGCATTTCCCCAGCACGCTCGGGTGCACAGGTAAGGTCAGTCATCATGCCGCGAATGCCCTCCTCCGCACGGACGCCGACGTCCGCGCCGATGCGATCACCTTCCGCAGCCGCGCGCGGTCGTCGCGGCTCCGGACCGGTCAGGACGGCAGCCGCAAGCCTGCTCGCGATCCTCGGCACCTGCCTGGTGGCCGGCTGCGCCGTTCCGGAGGCGCAGGCCGGTCCGGTGATCCAACTCAGCTCCGCGCAAATAACCGAGCCCGGGGCCAGCCGCGTCACCGACATCTACGTGGACGTGCAGAACAACGGCGCGCAGACAAAGCTCGTCGCCGCCAGCCTCAGCGTTGGCGGGCAGGTGACCTTTCGCTCGCCGGTCCGCTCCGGCCAGGTCGAGATGCGCACGGTGCCGTCGATCACCATCCCGGCCAAGAGCTTCGTGGGCCTCGACCCGAACGCATCGCATCTGCTTGTCACGGACGCTGGGCCGATGAAGGCCGGCACCGAGATCACCATAACGCTGGTGTTCGCGCACGCAGGTGCGTTCTCGGTGGCCGCGATGGTGACCAACCCGGAGTCCGGCGGGGCCAGCTACTTCCTCAATTAGCTGCCGGCGCGTTAGCTAAGAGCGCGCAGCGCGCCTGGCTGAGTTGCGGCGTCGGCCAATCGCGATATATCGTTTCAGCATCAAGCTGCGCGCTAAGGCAGGTAACGGAGGGCAGATGGCAACGCAGCCGAGCTTGCGCATCGGGGATCGGGAGCGGGACGCCGTCGCCGCCGAATTGCAGGAGCATTACGCACGCGGCCGCCTGACGCTCGAGGAGTTCAACCAGCGGCTGGACGCTGTGTTCGCCGCGAAAACGCAGGGCGATCTCAGCCAGATCACCGCCGACCTGCCACACGTCCGCTCTGGCGGGACGCCGTTGCCAAGCTCTGGCACCGGCAGGTCGCCCCAGCTCGCCGGTGAGTCCTTGCCCGGTAGCCGGGGTGCTGGCGGCTCGTCACCGGTCGGCAGCTGGTCAGGCGGCAGCTGGTCAGGCGGCAGCTGCCGGCGCGGCCGGTTCGGCGTGCTGACCACCTTGCTAGCCGCAGTTGCCACCTGGCTCCTCGTGTACGACGTGCTGCTGGTCGGCGTGCACTTCGCGTGGCCGGGGCGGTTGGGCCTGCTGGTCGCGATCTTTACCCTCATTCGCGGCCTGCTGCGGCGCATCTTCCGTGGCGGGCGCCGGCGCTGGTAGCCGCACCCACCGCACCCTGCACGTGCTGACGGTGGCCGGCGCGTCCAGTCAGCTGGCTACCGCTGCCCGGAGCGGAACAACCAGGTACCGGAACTCAGCTGGGCGATCCGGCTCATCCTCGGCACTGTCGGCTGTCGGTCGGCCAGGCTCGTCATCACCTGCGGAGCCATCACCTGCGGAGCCATCACCTGCGACCCAGGTGATGAGCGCGGGCTTGGCAGAACTGGTGAACTGCAGCCTGATCTGGCCAGCCGCAGCCGACGGGGCGTCACCAGCCGGACCGGCCTTGGCCTGACCGGTCAGCACCGCAGCCGCCAAGCCGTCGAGCAGGTAGTGCGGGTTGAAGGAGATGACCTGATCGGCGCCCGCGAATCCGACGGGCACCGACTCGACCGCCCGCGCCCTGCCATCGGATTGCGCCTCGATCACCACAGCGTTGCGGCGGAATGCCAGCTGAACTGGCGTGGTGCGATCAGCCACCAGGGAGACCCTGCGGACGGCCTCGGTGAAGGCTGCCGCCGGCAAGTCGGCACGGGCCTCAAAGCCCTTCGGGAACCGGGAGGCGTACCTGATGAACTCCGCTCCGATCAGCCGGGTGGTAAGTCGCCGCCCGCCGGATTCGAAACTGATGAGCCCGTCGGCCGGACGGCCTGCCTCTGCGTGCGGCTTGCCAAGACCGATCGTGACCGGCCGCCGCGTCGTCATCGTCCTGGCGACGTCGGCAAGTGTCTTGGCAGGCACCAGCGCGGATGCGTGCATGGATGGATCCGTCGGCTCCCATGCCAGCATGCGCACCGCCATCCGGTACCGGTCGGTCGCCGCCAGCGTCAGCTCGGTCCCGTCGAAGTCGAGGCACACGCCGGTCAGCATCGGCAGCGTGTCGTCGTGGCTGGCGGATGGCACCACCTGGCCCGCCGCGATCGCAAGCTCGCCGCCATCGACGGTGCCGACTGCGGGCGGCAGTTCAGGTAGCTTCGGGTAGTCCTCCAGTGGCAGCGAAACGAGCGCGAACTCGGCACTTCCACAGGTGAGCATGAGCATCTCACCCACGTCAGCAACCTCGACATCGACTGACGGCAGGCTCCTCGCGATCTCGGCCAGCAGCCTGCCGGGCACCAGTGCGATGCCAGGCTCGCCAATCTCGGCGGGGATGTGAATGCGCGCCGATACCTCGTAGTCGAAGCACGACAGTGTCAGCTCGTCAGCATCGGCCTCAAGCATCAACCCGGACAGCACTGGAACGACCGGCCTGGTTGGTAGCGCGCGTGCCACCCACGCCACCGCATCGCCTAGTACATCTCGCCCGACCCTGAACTTCACCGCATCCTCCAGCCCGACCCCGCGCTATCCCTCCGATCGTGGCACGCGGTGCCGACAATTCACACTGGCGAGTCACACCGGCGCGGGTCAGAGAATCAAGCGGGCCAGGAGCGGCACAGAACGCTGTTTCCGTCAGGAAACGAGCGCAGCGGGCACCGACGCCAGGGCGGCCTCGATCGCGGCGGCGAGCGCGCGCGCCGACTCTGCCGTCAGCTCAACCGCCACTCGTGCCGACGGCCCGCCAGCCGGATTGCGGAAGTCGATGTTGAGGGTGTGCTCGGCCATCGCGTGCACCGGATGGTCGAAGTACACCGTCGCATCGCTCAGCGAGAACCAACCGTTAGCGCCTTTGCCGCTGCCTGTGATCGCAATGTTCTCGGTGTTGTACGTGCACATGTAAGCTCCTCAGCTTGCCAGGTAGCGGGCGTAGAAATCGAAAATCCTCCGCCAGCCGTCGGTCGCTGCTTCCGGGCGATAGGCGGGCCGGTCAACGGAGAAGAAAGCGTGCCCGGCACCTTCGTAGGTATGGAACTCATGCGGCTTCCCAAGTCCGTCTAGCACCGCGGACAGCTCCGCGGTTTCCTCCGGCGCCGGGTACTTATCGTCTGCGCCGAACAGGCCGAGCAGCGGGCAGGACAGCTGCGGCGCTAGCTCCACGATGGGCTTCACCTTGAGCGGCATGCCCTCCGGCGGCGCGTTCACGATGCACGCACCGTAGCAATCGACGGCTGCGTCGAGTTGCAGGCTGCAGGCTGCTAGGAACGACTGGCGGCCGCCGGAACAGTAGCCGATGACACCGACCTTGCCAGTCGAGCCCGGCAAGGCGCGCAGATAGTCCGATGCGCCCGCGACGTCGCCAACTAGGCGCTCGTCCGGCACTCCCCCGTTGGCGCGCGCCGTCGCGGCCGCGTCGTCGGGGCTCGCGCCCGGCGCCTCCCGGAAGTAGAGATTGGGCATCAGCGCGGCGTAGCCGTTCGCTGCGAACTTCCTGACGATCTCCTTGGACGAGCTGTCGTAACCAGGCATGTGATGGATCACCACCACGCTGCCTCGCGGCGCCGCGCCATCGTCGGGAACGCTCAGGTAGGCCTCGAGCGCGTCACCCCCGAAACCGGTGATGCGGATGGTCTGGGCGGTTAGTTCCTCGCTCATCCCGGTGCGTGCTCCTTCGCAATGGCCCTGCCTTCGGTTACTACATCCTGCCAGCGCCGGCGATCGGCGTTTCGGCTGGAGTCGACTTCGCTAATGAGGGATCATCGGGGCAGGCAGGGGGAGCCGCAGGCAGAAAGACCTGGGTATGACCGCGGAAGTAATCGGGGCAGTAGTTATCTTCCTCATCGTCGGCTCCCTGCTCGGCTGGCATGGTCACACCACTTACGCGGCGCACGGCGACGTGAAGGTAGCGAAGACACGGCTCCGCGGCGGCCGGAAGACGAGGTGGCGCAGCGGGGTGTGGGTGCTGGCCATCTCCCTGGTTATCCTCCTCGCGGCCTGGGATGCGCTCATCCGGCGCTGACCGGGTGCACCCGGCGTGATGCGCCGGCCGGCCCGAACTGGCTGCCCGGATGCCACCCGGCCGACGGCCGGGTACTAGCGTCAGTGCTCGTGCGACCTACTGCTTCGGGGGATTGATGTCTGCTAACGCACTGCTGGTTGACGGCTTCGGCCGGATCCGCGAGGTTGTGCATGACGT
Source organism: Actinomycetes bacterium (assembly GCA_021792405.1). GTDB lineage: Bacteria > Actinomycetota > Actinomycetes > Streptosporangiales > Streptosporangiaceae > JAJYUU01. The sequence continues at coordinate 30,201 of JAJYUU010000040.1, read as the reverse complement.
GCTCGACGGCCTGACTCAGGAGGATCTCGACTTCCGCCTTGACGGGTCGGCGAACTCAATCGGCTGGCTGGTCTGGCATCTGACCAGGGTTCAGGACGACCACATCGCGGGGGTGGCCGGCCTCGAGCAGGTGTGGCTGGCACAGGGCTTCCAGGAGCGGTGCGGCCTGCCCCTGGATCCGGCTGACATCGGCTACGGCCACGACCGCGACCAGGTAGCGGTCGTAAGACTCAGCCGTGATTTGCTGTCCTCCTATCACGACGCCACGTACGAGCAGACCATCTCGTTCCTCGGCAGCCTGTCGGATGCCGACTTCGCGACGATCGTGGACCGCCGCTGGGATCCGCCGGTGACGATGGCGGTCCGGCTGGTGAGCGTGCTCGCCGACGATCTTCAGCACGCGGGGCAAGCTGCCTTCATCAAGGGCCTGCGCCGTTCGTGACCTCACTTTTCCGCGCTAGTCGCCAGCTGCTCGGCTTGGCCGCAGGCTGCCATGGTGCAAGCGGGCCGGAGGCGGGCCGACGGTGGCTGGATCTCGAGGGCTGACGAGCCCGGTCTGGTAGGCGAACACGACGAGCTGAGCTCGGTCGCGGGCGGCGAGCTTGATCATGGCCCGGCTGACGTGGGTCTTGACAGTAGCTGGGCACCACCTCGAGGTCGTCTTCGGCTTCGAGCAGTGCGCGGATTCCGCTGCGGATCAGTGCCTGGTCGTCGACGAGCAGGACCCTGATCATTCGGGCTCCGGAAACGGCAACTCCGCACGCACCCGGAAACCGCCGCCCGGCCGCGGCCCAGTGTGCAGCCGGCCGCCGAGGGCGGAAACGCGTTCACGCATGCCGGCAAGCGCGGGTGGCACCTCTTCGCCGCGCTTGTGTGCCAGATGCACCGCGACACCAGCCTGCACCTGGATCACTGAAATGCTGTGGGTGAGCGAGTCGTGCGGGCCGCCACGAGCGAGATGCCAACGGAGATGAGCCAACCGGCCTCGTAGAACCTCCGCCAGCCCTGATCGGTGCGCATCTTCTGAGCCTATGAGCGCGCCGCCAGAATGCATCAGCCCTGCGGACCTATTGACACGTACATCTTCTGTGGTAGCGCGACGGCCACGAGAATCCCTGGTCATAAGCCGCAAGACACATCGGCGGCGGGACGACGACAGCTCGCGCGACCGGCAGCATGGTTCCCATGACAGTGTGTTGCGGTTCAGTGATCGCCGATGCGATGACGGCGGCCAGATCACCGCCCAGGTCAGCGTCAAGCAGCAAGCGCAGATAGTTGAGTTCCACAAAGATTGACACGCTCAACTGACGTGAGTAACGTTTGAGCTGCTCAACCTTTTCGCGACTCAATCTTCGGTAGAGGAGTGACTGACCGTGCCCGTCGCGCCCGCGCCTGCCCCCGATTGCAGCGCAGACCAGCAGACCGCAGAGGTCGCTGACTGCTTTTTCGAGCTAATCGGGCGCATCGTCGGCCAGGCCGAGCAGGTTGCTCACCGGTTGAGTATCCCGGCACCGTTCATCAAGGTGCTCCACACCCTCAGCTGCCCGATGGCCATGAAGGAACTGGGCAAGCGGCTGCACTGTGACCCGTCCTTCGTCACCCTCGTGGCGGACATGCTGGAGAAGCGCGGGCTGGCCAGGCGGGAGCCGCACCCGGCCGACCGGCGCGTGAAGAACATCGTCCTGACCAGCGAGGGCGAGGCACTCAAACAACGGCTTGAGGCCGAGATGACTGCCCGGATGCCGTGGAACCGGGCACTGAATGAGTCCGAGCGCGCGCAACTACTTGCCCTGATCCGCAAGATGCTGAGCGCCCATGACAGCGAGGCGGACGCCGGGGCGTCCGCGAAGGAAGCCCTGCATGGCCTGTTCACCAGCGTGCTGCAGGACAGCGTCGCGCAGGACAGCGTCGCGCAGGACAACGCCGTGCAGGACGCCAATCTGGTGAACTCCCCGGCTGCTACGGGGAGGTGACAGACATCGGGACTCAGACCTCGGTCGGCTGAGATCAGGTTCCCGCCTACGCGGCGGTTCACGCCGCGGCCCCGCCGGGCACGGGATCAGCAGTAAGCGCGACAGCACCGACAGGCACCTGAGCTGAGTTTGGTGTGCCCATAAACCGGCGGCACTACCCGTGCGCCCTGGCTGGCACGCTGCGGCGCGCAGCAGAGCCCGGCCGCGCAGTGCCGGACAGCACTACCGGACTGATCGGCAATGCCCGCAATGAACACGGACTGTAATCAAGGAGCCACGTTAGACATGTCTGCCGAATCACCAGGCCATAACCAGCGGTCGGGCAGCACCGCAATCGCGGACGGCGCAGCCGTCCGGTCGTCTGGCCCGGCCGGCCCCGCCCACCGCCACCTTGGCCTTGCGCTCGTCGTCATCGCCGCCGCCCAGCTGATGGTGGTGCTCGATGCCACGATCGTGAACGTCGCACTCCCTCACATCCGCACCGCGCTGGGCTTCTCCGACAACGGCCTGGAATGGGTGGTCAACGCTTACGCACTGACATTCGGCGGCTTCCTGCTGCTCGGCGGGCGGGCCGGTGACATCCTCGGCCGTCGGCGCGTCTTCGTGATCGGCATCGTGCTGTTCGCACTTGCCTCACTGGCAGGCGGCCTCGCGACCAGCCAGGCCTGGCTGCTGACCACCCGCGCCGTCCAGGGCCTGGGCGGCGCGATCATCGCGCCCACCGCACTGTCCCTGGTAACCACCACATTCCCGGAGGGACCGCGGCGGAACCGGGCGATGGGCGTCTACGCGGCCATGAGCATTGGCGGCGCGGCGGTTGGCCTGCTGGCGGGCGGCGTGCTCACCTCGTACCTGTCCTGGCGCTGGGTCTTCTTCGTGAACGTGCCCATCGCGGCCGTCGTCGCCGTCCTGGCGCCCCGCGTGCTGGCCGAGTCGAAGCGCCATAGCCGCCGTTTCGACCTGCCTGGCGCGATCACCGGAACAGGCGGGCTGGCAGCCCTGGTCTACGGCCTCTCCAGCGCGGCAACTGGCCAGAACGGCGTCTCGCACTGGGGCGACACCAAGGTGATCGCGTCGCTCGTGGCGGCGGTCGTCCTGCTCGGATCGTTCCTGCTGATCGAGTCACACAGCACGCACGCGCTGCTGCCGCTGCGGATCTTCAGGGACCGGAACCGGTCCGGTGCGAACCTGATCATGCTCTGCGTCGGCACCGCGATGTTCGGGATCTTCTTTTTCCTCACCATCTTCGTCCAGACGGTCTGGGACTACAGCCCGCTGAAGACGGGCTTCGCCTACCTGCCGATGGTCGGAATGATCATGCTGATGGCCGGAGTCAGCTCCCAGCTAGTCGGCCGGATCGGAGCCCGGCCGCTGCTCATCGCGGGATCGGTCCTGGCTGCCGGAGGCATGTTCTGGCTGTCCCGGATCACCGAGCACAGCACCTATACGGGTGGCCTGCTTGGCCCGATGATGGTCACCGCGGCAGGCCTCGGCATGCTGTTCATGCCGTTGACCCTCGTGGCCCTGTCGAGGGTTGAGGAGCGCGACGCGGGTCTAGCCTCCAGCCTGGTCAACACCGGCCAGCAGGTCGGCGGCTCAATCGGCCTGGCCCTGCTGGGCACAGTCGCGTGGACCGTCGTCGCCAGCACGGCCCGGCACGCCGTTGCAGTCGCCGAGGCGACCGCGGCCAAGGCCGCCGCAGCAGGCAACGCGATCCACCCGACACCGGCCCAGATTGCCGCTTTCAAGCGGGCCGTCACCGACCACTCGCTAGCCGTCGGCTTCTCCCGCGGCTTCGAACTCTCGGCGGCCATCGCCCTCCTCGCACTCGTCATCACCGTGGTCATGATCCGGGTGACCAGGGAGGACCTGCAGGGCATTACGCCGCCGATGATGGGATAACCGGGCGGAACGGGCCGGCTCAGCCGGCTCGCCATAGCAACCGCGCAGTGGCCCGGCGGATGCAAGACTCCTCATCCGGCCGGGCCACCCGCATGCCATCGCGGACCCTCCTGATCTGAGCCGCGCAGACGTCACATCTGCGGTGCCTCGTGGGTCATCGTGAGAGGGAGGTCGGCGGACATGGACGAGCAGCAGTGGCTGGCCAGCCGCTTCGAAGAGCACAGACCCCGGCTGCGCGCAGTGGCTTACCGGATGCTCGGCTCACTCACCGAGGCCGACGATGCCGTCCAGGACGCCTGGGAACGCGTGAGCCGGGCTGGGGCAGGCGAGGTGCAGAACTTGAGCGGCTGGCTGACCACCATTGTCGCGCGCATTTGTCTCAACACCCTGCGGTCGCGTAACGCCCGGCGCGAGGAGTTCATCGAAGCCCTGGTCCCTGATCCGATCGTGACCGCCGACGGCGAGGCTTCCCCGGAAGACGAGGCGCTGATGGCCGACTCCGTCGGCCTAGCTAGCCCTCCAGGTGGTGCTCGATACTCTGTCCCCGGCCGAGCGCCTGGCCTTCGTGCTTCACGACATGTTCGATCTGCCCTTCGATGAGATAGCTCCCATGATGGGCCGGACTACCCAGGCGACCAGGCAACTGGCGAGCCGGGCCAGGCGCCGGGTCCGCGGCGCCGAGATTGCGGTTCCGGAACGGGATCTTGCCCGCCCAGCTCGGTGCGCACCCCGCCGCCGAGGTGCTTCCTGCCCTGGTGAACGGCGCGGCGGCGTCGTCATCACCAGACGCGGACGCCCGTTCGTTGTCATGGCCTTCACCGTCTCTGACGGCAAGATCATGGAGATCGACGCCATCGGCGACCGCGAGCGCGTCGGGCGGCTGGCGGCGGCTGTCCTCGGCGAATCCCAGGGCTGACATCTCGACCAGGGGCGTCCACGGGCGCCGAGTCGGCGATCCGAAACGGCTGGCTGCGGCCCGCGCTTCCGCGGTGCACGCGCAGTGGCGGCTAGCAAGCACGCACAGCGGTCGCGAGCCGGCCCCAGGCGCCACCTCTGGCCCGCGCCCCGCCGGTCAGGTCAGGCGTTCACCCAGCCCGACCTGCGGAAACTTAACTGGCTCCCGCGATAGGACTCGAACCTATAACCTGCCGGTTAACAGCCGGACGCTCTGCCGATTGAGCTACGCGGGACTGCCTGGCGGTGCCACCCGCCATCCTGGCCGGGTAGATCAGCGCCGCGGCCATAAGGGTAGCGTACCGGCGCCACGGGCGGAGCAGCGCGGACCGGGCTAATCCGTAGCCTGCCTGTCAGCGGGGCATATCCGGCGCGTCGCTGGGCATGACCTGCATACCAGCGATGCGCGCCGGCGGGCTGGCAAGACGCATGATGGCGGCTCACCGGGCAGGTCAGCGCGACATCGCCTGCATGCTCGGGGAAGAGGTCCAGATGCGGTTGTACCGAATTAGCTTCGTCGCCGGGTTCGCTGCCGGGTTTGTCGCCGGGACGCGGGCCGGGCGTGAGAAGTACGACCAGATTGTGAAGATCGCCAAGGCGGCTGCTGACAACCCCACGGTGCAGCAGGCGGCGGGCACGATCCAGGCTCAGGCAAGTACGGCAGCCCAGAAGGTCGGCAGCCAGTTGCACGACAGGGTCCCGCCGATCGCGCAGAACGCCGCGCACACGTTCGCCGGTCGGGTTCACGGACTGCGGCACCGGCACGCGGCCAGCGACGGCCAGATGCCGGTCAGTCACCCGGTCGGGGCGACGGGTAACGGGCAGGGCATCCCACCCGTGGGCCGCTCCTAGTAGCGCCACCGGACTCCGGCCACCAACCGGCTGGCCACCAACGGCCGGCCACCAACGGCCGCCTGGCCACCGCCGACCGCCTGGCCACGGTCCAGGTGCGGCGCAGGACCGGATGCGGCGAAACGACCAGGGCCGACGCCGAGGCCCGGCGAGCGCGCGGCGAGTGCCCGCTTCGGCTAGGCGAGGTACTCGCGCAGCATCTGTGCGCGGCTCGGGTGACGCAGTTTCGCCAGCGTTTTGGACTCAATCTGGCGAATGCGCTCCCTGGTAACGCCGAACTCCCGGCCAACCTCTTCCAGCGTGCGCGGGTGCCCGTCAGTCAGCCCGAAGCGGAGCTGGATTATCCGCTGCTCGCGAATGTTCAGGTTGTCCAGCACTTTGTCCAGCTGATCCTGCAGCATGATGAACGCCGCTGCCTCCATCGGCACGACTGCATCAGCGTCCTCGATGAAATCGCCAAGGTCGGAGTCTTCCTCTCCGATCGGCGACTGCAGCGACACCGGTTCCTGGGCGATCCGCTGGATCTCGGCAACCCGGTCCGGGTGCAGGCCCATTTCAGCCGCGATTTCTTCCGGGGTGGCCTCACGGCCCAGATCTTGGTGCAACTGGCGCTGGATCCGGGCCATCTTGTTGATCGTCTCGACCATGTGCACCGGGATCCGGATGGTTCTGGCCTGGTCGGCGATCGCCCGCGTGATTGCCTGCCTGATCCACCAGGTGGCGTAGGTGGAGAACTTGTAACCCTTGGTGTAGTCGAACTTCTCCACCGCGCGGATCAGGCCGAGGTTGCCTTCCTGGATCAGGTCGAGGAACACCAGACCGCGGCCGATGTAGCGCTTGGCGATGGACACCACCAGCCGGAGATTCGCCTCGATCAGCCGTTGCTTGGCAGCGATCCCGTCGGCGGCGATCAGCATCAGCTCCGCCATCCGGGCGCCACCGCAGTCGGCCTGCAGCCCGCCCTGCATCTTCTCTTCGGCGAACAGGCCCGCCTCGATCGCCTTAGCCAGCTCGACTTCGTCGTGCGCGGTGAGCAACGGCACCCGCCCGATCTCCCGCAGGTAGATTCGGACCAGGTCACCGGTGACTGCCCGCCGGGCCTCAGCCTGGACTTGCCGCGGCGTCATATCCTCGCTGTCCGGCGCAGCGTCGAGCACATCCACGCCCTCGTCAGCGAGCAGCTTCAGCACGCTGTCGACCGCGTCGGCGGACAGGTCACAGCGCTCGAACGCGACGGTCAGCTCGCTCATCGAGACCGACCCGCGCTCTTTCACCGCAGCGATGACGTCGGCTACCTGATCTACCTGGGGAGCAGCCGTAAGACTCATGCAGACCAGTCTGCGGCACGAATCCGCGGTTAAGCGGACTCAATATTGTCACCAAAACGTTAGTAGCGCGCGACCATACCTGTATGCCTAGAGTCGGGCGGGAGCGGGTCGGCTACAACGCGCCCGAAGCGCGCTCCGACAGCACCTTGCGGCGCTGCTCCAGCGCAACGAGGTCGCCAAACATCCGGTTGTAGTCGGCCGTTTCGGCGACCGGACTCAGCCGCTGCAGCCGGGACTTGATGCTCGCGATGTCCCGGCTTACCGCGAGTTCCTCGACGCGGGCGAGAACCGCCTCGGCGAATTTGGCGTCTGGCTCTCCAGTGGGTCCTGGGACTTCGAGCGGCTCTACCGCCAGCCGGGTCACGAAACCCCTGGCGTTGTCGTTAGGCGCGGCAGCGCGCAGCCGCTGCGACCATTCCCTCGCCGACGCGGCGCTCGCGACGCCGCCATTCGCGGCAATCAAGTCACAGACAGCCGCGTGCGCCGGGACCGAGAATATGGCCGACGGCAACGCATCGAAGACCGGTCCGCACAGGGCCGGGCGCTGGATGGCCAGCTTCAGCGCCTGCCGCTCCACGTTCACAACCGGGTCGGCGAAGTCAAAGGCGCTGCGCTGGGCATCGCGCCCGCGCTGTGCATCGCGCCCGCGCTGGGCACGCCCCGTGATTGCGGTCTGCCCGGCAAATGGCTCGCCGGGAAGCGCCCCGGCCGGGCCCTGAACGCCCGAGCGGGCCGGCCTGCCGTTGCCGGCTGCAGCGTCGTTCCCGTGGTTATTCCGGATGTTTCGGTTACTATTCCTGGTCGTTCCGCCAGTGCCCGGGCCTTCATGAGCGAGCACCCGGCCGAGCACGAAGCCCTCGTCCATCATGCCCAGCCACCGGTCCAGGCTGACGGCGTACAACTGCCGGAGCCCGCGGTCCTTTATCCTCGCCACAATCGGCGCGGCCGCATCCAGTGCGGCGAGGCGGCCCTCAGCCGTTTCCAGATTGTGCCCGGAGATGGCACTGCGGATGGCGAACTCGAACAGCGGCACCCGCTGCGCGATGAGATCGCGTACCGCCGGGTCGCCGCGCTGTAGCCGGAGGTCACATGGGTCGAGGCCGTCGCCCTGCACGGCAACGAACGTCTGGGTGACGAACTTCTCCTCCATGCTGAACGCGCGGAGAGCGGCCCGCTGGCCAGCCGCGTCGCCGTCGAACGTAAAAATGACCTCGCCGCGGAACTGGCTGTCGTCCATCAGCAGCCGCCGCAAGATGGTGATGTGGCCGTCGCCGAAGGAGGTGCCGCTGGTGGCCACCGCGGTGCTGATGCCGGCCAGGTGACAGGCCATCACGTCGGTGTAGCCCTCGACCACGACGGCCTGCCGGCGCTGTGCGATGTCGCGCTTGGCCAGGTCTGCCCCGTACAGCACAGAGCTCTTCTTGAACAGCGGCGTTTCAGGGGTGTTGAGGTACTTGGGCCCGTCGTCGCCTGCTGCCAGCTTGCGCGCCCCGAACGCGATGACGTCGCCGGTCAGGTCCGCGATCGGCCAGATCAGCCTGCCGCGGAACTTATCGATCAGGCCGCGCCTGCCCTGGCTCGCCAGGCCGCCGGCTAGCAGCTCGGTCTCGGTGAAGCCGCGGCCGCGCAGATGCCTGGTCAGCGAGTCCCACTCGGCTGGCGCGTAGCCGACCCGGAACCGGCCGACGTCGGCCAGCTCGAAGCCGCGCGAGGACAGGAAGTCGCGCCCGGCCTGCGCCGCCGGGCTGACTAGCTGTTCAGCATAGAATTCGGCCGCGGCCATGTGCGCCTCGATCAGCCGCCTGCGCTGAGACTGCTCCTGGCCGGGGATATGGCCGCCCTGCTCATAGCGCAGCTCGATCCCGGCCCGTTTCGCGAGACGTTCGACGGCCTCGGTGAAGCCGAGATTGTCGATCTTCTGCACGAACTTGATGACATCCCCGCCCTCTTGGCAGGAGAAGCAGTACCACAAGCCGCGCGCGGGCGTCACGTTGAAGGACGGCGTCTTCTCCTCGTGGAACGGGCAGAGGCCCTTCAGCGAACCGCCACCCGCGCCGCGAAGCTGCAGGTACTCCCCCACTACCTCGTCGAGCGCGGAACGCTCGCGCACTAGCGCGATGTCCTCGTCGCGGATCCGGCCTGTCATCTGCGCCGCCCTCCGCTCGCGCTGTTGCCTGCCTCGCGCCGTTGCCTGCCTCGCGCCGCTGTCCGCCGAGTCTAGTCACGGCTCGCCGACAGCGACGGCCATCCGGGCAGGCGCGCCGCTCAGTGGCCTGCGGCGAAGGCGAACGCGGTGGCGCACCGGCCGTTCCTGGTACGGTCAGGCGTGCGGCCATTGCTTGTGCTCTGGGATGTTGACTACACACTAGTAGCCGCCGGCGGGGTCGGCCGGTACCTGTATGAGGTTGTGCTGGCCGAGTTGTACGGCACCCCGATGCCGGCCGGGCTTCGCTCGATGGCCGGGCGGACGGACACCTCGATCGCGCTGGAAGTGCTGGCGGCAGCCGGAGTGCCGGATCCGTTCGGGGAACTGCCCCGGTTCCAGCAGAGGCTGGCCGACCGCGCGCCGGAACTTGGCAGCATGGTTCGCACGCACGGCCGGATACTGCCGGGTGCGGCCGAGGCAGTCGCCGCGGTGTCCGCATTGGCCCGGCAGGCTGACGGCCAGCGCGTGGTCCAGTCACTGCTCACCGGCAACATCCCGGCGCTGGCCAAGGTGAAACTGGGCGCTCTCGGGCTGACCGAGCACCTCGACCTGAGCGTCGGCGCCTACGGCGACGTCAGCGAAGTGCGCGCTGACCTGGTACCAGTCGCCCGGCAAAACGCCGCTCGTCGCTATGGCGCTGACTTCTCCGGTACCGCAGCCGTGCTCATCGGGGACACGCCGGACGACGTCGAGGCGGCCACGACGACCGGGGCCAGGGCGGTGGGCGTGGCCAGCGGCAGCTTCACGATGCGCCAGCTTCACGAGGCGGGCGCCGAGGTCGTGCTGCCAGACCTGTCCGACACCGCCGCCGTGATCGGGGCGATCTGCGCTGTCGAGCCGGCCAGCTAGGGGGTCACCAGCTAAGGCGCCACTAGCGTCCGGGTCAGGTCGTCGTAAGCCAGTTCAGGCCGATTTGCCCACAGCTCCCAGTGCATCGAGCCCGCGGCCAGCGGGTCCCCGCCGATGTTGTAACCAGACAGGTCGCCAGCCGGCGTCAGCCGCACTTCGTCGATGCCGATCCCGCAGGCATGCACGATCACGTACACCTCCGGATAGTCCACGCTGAACCCGGACTGCCAGCTGGCCAGCCTCGTGGTGGCGGCCATCTCGTCGCCCCAGTGCGTACTCGGCCACTCCCGGTATCGGTCAGCTTGCTGGCTGGCGTACCTGACCAGCGAGCCGATCAGCCCGTCCGGCCGCTCGCCAGGTGCCTTGATCTGATGCAGTGCGAGATTGATCTGCGCGTAGGTAGTCTCGAACGCGATCTCGCGAACCGTATCCAGGCCGGTCGCAGTGGCCGCCTCGCCGAAACGGCTGCGTGGATAAGTGCAGGTCAGGACCATCGCCGAAGTGCTGGCCTGGCCGAGCCGGACGCCTGCGAGTGGCTCGCCGCGGCGCCCGTTGACAAGCTCGAGCCAGCGCCTGGCCGGCCAGTCCGCGGCCAGCTCCCAGGGGGTGAAATCGATGGCGGCAGTTTCCATGCGTGACACCCTCTCACGCTCAGTAGCCGCCGTCCTCGCGCCGCGCGGTAGGTCATGGCACCCGCTCGGACGCCGAAGCGGTTAAGCCGAAAATTCTTTAGCCGAAAACGGTGCAACATCTTTCGGCTTAACCAGCTAGGTCGTTTTTGTCAGTATCTGGCGACAGGCTAAGCCCATGGCCACCGAGATCCCGCCCCGGTTACGCGAACTCGCGCCGCTGCAGTGCGGCGTGGTGACACGCGCCCAGACGCTGGCCGCCGGACTTTCTGACCGGGTGGTCGGCGCGCTGATCAAGCGAGGCAGCTGGCAGCGAATCTACCCAGGCGTCTACGCGACGTTCTCGGGTGGGCTGAGCCGGGAAGCCGTCCTCTGGGCCGCAGTTCTCTACGCGGGCCCAGGGGCGGCGCTAAGTCACCACACCGCTGCCGAACTCTGGGGCCTCAGCAGCGAGACCAGCTCGCTCATTCATCTATCAGCACCAGCAGACCGTCGAATCGTCAGGCAGCCGGGACTCCTCATTCACGTATCGGTTCGGGTAGCCGTTCATCCGGCGCAGAACCCGCCTCGCACCAGGGTCGAGGAGACGGTCATCGACCTTTGCAAGTCAGCCCGTGACCTCGACACCGCCGTCGGCTGGATAACTCGGGCGATCGGACGGCGGTTAACCACTCCGGACAAGCTGCGGGTAGCCCTGGAAAGCCGCCGCCGGGTTCGCTGGCGATCAGAGCTAGCCGAACTGCTGAGTCCGGACCTCGCTGGCGTTCACTCCGTGCTGGAGTACCGCTACCTGCGCGATGTCGAGCGACCCCACCGGTTCCCGGTTCCCCGCAGGCAGGCGGCATCCCGGCGGAACGGCCGCAGCCAGTACCAGGACATGCTGTACGAGGCCTATCAGACCGTGGTCGAGCTCGACGGCCAGGTCGCGCATCCCGGCGACAGCCGCTGGAACGACATACGCCGCGACAACGCCGCAGCCACGACAGGCCTGACGACGCTGCGCTACGGCTGGCACGACGTGACGGTGACGCCATGCCAGGTCGCTGCCGAGATCGCCGCAGTGCTCGCCGGTCGCGGCTATCCGGACGCGCGGCCCTGCTCAGCCGGCTGTCCCGTCGGGGGCGGCATCGCCAGGCCGTCGCCCGCACGCTCGTCCAGCGTGGCAGGCGCCGAGGCCGGCCGACGCACGATGGGCATGTCGGGTCGGAGCCGGTCAGCCACGGCCGGCCGCCGACCAGGCAATCCGCTAAGGCTGAGTGACAAGCGGACTCAGACCGGCCGGGCTGCGCGGCGCGAGAGCGCAAAAGGGCGCGAGCGCACGCGGGCGGCGCGGGAAGGCGATACACGGTAGGTCGGCTTAGCGCCGTACAGCAGATGAGCGCACCGGACTGCCGCTGGCTCGCTCAGGTACCCGCTGAGCGCAGGCGGCGATGCCAGGCCAGCGCCGAAGTGTCGGTCAGCGAGGCGATCTGGTCCACGATGACGCGCAGGCGAGCACTGTCGTCCTGGGCCGATTCGAACTGCGGCTGGAACATCGGATCCAGCGTCACTGGCGCGCCTGCCAGCACCGCCTCGGCCAGCTCCAGGATTACCTCGCGCTCGCGGGCTTGCGCGGCCGCCACTCCGGGCCTGCTCATCACGTAGTGCGCGGTAACGCCCTTGAGCAGCGCGCATTCCAGCCGCTGCGGGCGCGGCACGGCCAGGCTGGCGCCGTACCGGCGGACTGGCGGGTGGCCCGCTGGCCTGGTCTCGCGCTCAGCCGCACTGCAGAACCGCTCGATCAGCACGCTGGTGAGGTTCTTCACCGCGGCGGCGGCGGAAATGCTGCCATCGAACTCACGCGGCCAGCAGTCCAGCTCGAGCAGACGGCTGAATGTCTCGGTGAGCTCGCCAAGGCTGGTGAAGCCCGGCGGGCAGTACGCGCTGATGGTCAGGTCGGCGACGGCCAGCCGGTCAGCCGGATCGCGCAACTGTGGCAGCGTCACCAGTCCGGCATGCAGGCCGTCCTCTAGGTCGTGAACGGAGTAGGCGACGTCGTCGGCCCAGTCCATCACCTGCGCCTCCAGGCAGGACTGGCCGGCCGGCGCGCCCTCCCGGATCCACGAGAACACCGCTGCGTCGTCGGCGTAAGCGCCGTATTTGCCGGTCGCGCTGGTCGGCTGCACCTCCACCAGGCCAGCCCCGGCCGAGCCGGCTGCATCGGGCGCGGGGCCGGTCCACGGGTACTTCAGCATCCCGTCCAGGGTTGCCCTGGTCAGATTGAGGCCAGCCCCCAGCACCTTCGCCTCGAGGCGGGTGACCAGCCGAAGACTCTGGGCGTTCCCCTCGAAACCTCCGCAGCCCGTCGCGAGGCTGGCGAGGGCGGCCTCGCCGTTGTGGCCGAACGGCGGATGGCCCATGTCGTGCGCCAGGCAGGCGGCATCGACCAGGTCGGGGTCGCAGCCGAGAGCAGCGCCCAGCTCACGGCCGATCTGGGCGCACTCCAGCGAGTGAGTCAGCCGGGTGCGCGGGAAGTCGCCCGACCCAACCGCCACCACTTGCGTCTTCGCCGCGAGGCGCCGCAGGGCAGCGCTGTGCAGCACTCGGGCGCGGTCCCTGACGAAGGGACCGCGCCCGCTGCCAGCGCCGGTCTTGGACGGCTCCGGCGCCCAGCGCGCGGTGGCCAGGCTGTCATAGCCGCCGTGATCGGCGGCTGCGTTGCCGGCCACGACTGTCACCTGCTGTCGCTACCCCCGGCGGTCTCCATCACCGTGGCACGGCCAGCCTCCAGCCGGGCGACGGGAACGCGGAATGGCGAGCACGACACGTAGTCCAGGCCAGCCGAGTGGAAGAAGTGCACCGAGTCCGGGTCGCCGCCGTGCTCACCGCAGACGCCCAGCTTGAGCTCCGGGCGAGCGGCACGGCCCTCCTCGACCGCGATCTCCACCAGGCGCCCAACGCCCTCCGGGTCGAGCGTCTCGAACGGCGAGACGCCGAAGATGCCAAGCTCGATGTACCGGCTGAAGAACGCGCCCTCCACGTCGTCGCGGGAGAAGCCCCAGCCCATCTGGGTCAGGTCGTTGGTGCCGAACGAGAAGAATTCCGCGCTGCGGGCAATCTGGCCCGCGATCAGCGCCGCCCGCGGCACCTCGATCATTGTGCCGATCATCGCGTGCACGTGAACGCCGGTTTCCTTGGCCACCTCCGCGAGCACCTGCTCGGCCTCTTCGCGCGCGATCTCCATCTCCTGAACCGACGCGGTCAGCGGAATCATGATCTCCGGCTGCGGGTTACTCCCGGCCTTCTTGCGCTCGCTAGCCGCCAGCGCGATCGCGCGGACCTGCATGGCGAACAGGCCGGGAATGACCAGGCCGAGCCGCACCCCGCGCAGGCCCAGCATCGGGTTGGTCTCGTGCAGCCTGCGCACCGCGTCCAGCAGGCGGCGGTCATGCGAACTCGCATCAGGACCGGCCAGCGCTACCTTGACCGACAGCTCGGTGATGTCGGGCAGGAACTCGTGCAGCGGCGGGTCGATCAGGCGGATGGTCACCGGCAGACTGTCCATGGCCTCGAAGATCTCCAGGAAGTCGCCGCGCTGCAGTGGCTCAAGCGCATCGAGTGCGGCCTGCCGGGTCGCGTCGTCCTCGGCCAGGATCAGGCGCTCGACCAGCTGACGCCGTTCGCCGAGGAACATGTGCTCGGTCCGGACCAGGCCAACACCGCCGGCGCCGAAGCGCCGCGCCCTCGCGCAGTCCTCGCCGGTGTCGGCATTGGCGTATACGCCGAGGCGGCGGGCCGCGTCGGCGTGCGCCATGATGCGGTGCACCGCTGCGACCAGCTCGTCCGAGTGCGGGTCCAGCTTTCCCTCGAAGTAGCTAACCACCGGCGACGGCGCAACCGGAACCTCGCCCAGGAAGACGTCGCCGCTGGTGCCGTCGATGGACAGCAGGTCGCCCTCGTTGACCACGATGCCGTCCGGCGCGCTGAACCGGCGGCCGGCGAGGTCAATCTCCAGCTCCTCAGCGCCGCACACGGCGGTCTTGCCCATGCCGCGGGCCACCACCGCCGCGTGGCTGGTCTTCCCGCCACGGCTGGTGAGAATGCCCTGAGCGGCGATCATGCCGTGCAGGTCGTCAGGGTTGGTCTCGCGCCGGACAAGGATCACCGGCTGACCCGATGCGGCAAGCTCGACAGCGCGGGCGGAGTCGAATACCGCCACGCCGACTGCGGCACCCGGCGACGCGCTGACACCGCTGGTGACCTTCCTGGCGCCATGACCAGTGTCAAACCTGGGAAACATCAGCTGCGCGAGCTGGCTGCCGGTAACCCTGGTCAGCGCCTCGTCCATATCGATGAGACCCTGGTCGACTAGCTGCGTGGCGATCCTGAAGGCCGCGCCGGCAGTGCGCTTGCCGACCCGGGTCTGCAGCATCCACAGCTTGCCGCGCTCGATGGTGAACTCGATATCGCAGAGGTCCTTGTAGTGGTTCTCCAGCGTTGCCATGATGTCCAGCAGCTCGGCGTAGGACCTGGCGTCGATCCGCTCAAGTTCCTGCAGCGGCATGGTGTTGCGGATGCCGGCCACCACGTCCTCGCCCTGGGCGTTCTGCAGGTAATCGCCATAAATGCCCTGCTGACCGCTGCCGGGATCGCGGGTGAATGCCACTCCGGTACCGGAGTCCGGGCCGAGGTTGCCGAAGACCATCGCCACCACGTTCACCGCCGTGCCGAGATCGGCCGGAATGCGCTCCTGCCGGCGGTACAGCACGGCACGGTCGGCGTTCCAGGACTCGAACACCGCGCGGATCGCGAGGTCCATCTGGTCCCGCGGATCCTGCGGGAACGGCCTGCCGGTCCGGTCGGCGACTATGCCCTTGAAGCTGTCGGTCAGGCGCCGGAGGTCGGCGGCGTCCAGCTCCACGTCGCTGGTCACGCCCTTGGCTCGCTTGGCCGCGTCGAGTGCGTGCTCGAATGCCTCGCCGTCGATGCCGAGCACCGTCTTGCCGAACATCTGGATCAGCCGCCGGTAGGAGTCCCAGGCGAACCGCTCGTTCCCGGCCTGCTTCGCCAGGCCCTGCACCGACTCGTCGGACAGTCCGATATTGAGTACGGTCTCCATCATGCCGGGCATCGAGAACTTGGCCCCCGATCGCACGCTGACCAGCAGCGGATCGACCGGATCGCCCAGCGTCCGCCCCATTGCCTCCTGCAGCCTGGCCAGGTGCTCGTCGACTTGGTCAGCTAGCCCGACTGGGATGTCGCCGTGCTCCAGGTAGTACCGGCAGGCCTCGGTAGTGATGGTGAAGCCCGGTGGTACCGGCAGCCCAAGGTTGGTCATCTCGGCTAGATTCGCGCCCTTGCCGCCGAGCAGGTCCTTCATGTCCCTGTTGCCCTCGGTGAAGTCATAGACGAGCTTCGCCACTGCATGCTCCTTGTACTGCTGCCGGGTGCGCCCGCTGGCGGTCGCTGGCGGTCGCTGGCAGCCCAGAATTTCGTTAGCGGCCGAGGTCGACGCCGCGTGGCCTTGTGCTCTGAACTCTACCGGGAATCCGCCTGGCGGCGCGGCTTGGAGGCTGGCTAGGAGGACGCCCCGCGAGTTGCCGCGAGCCTGCCCTCCACGTCCAGCACCAGCTTCGTGGTCTTGAGCACCGTGTCCGGATTGAGGCTCATCGAGTCGATGCCGAGCTCGACCAGGTATTCAGCCATGTCCGGGTAGTCAGATGGCGCCTGCCCGCACAGACCGGAATGAATGCCATTGCGCCGGCAGCCCTCGACCGCCAGCCTGATCATCTGCTTGACTCCGGCGTCCCGCTCGTCGTAGTCGAACGCGACGAGCTCGCTATCGCGGTCCACGCCCAGGGTCAGCTGGGTCAGGTCGTTGGAGCCGATGGAGAACCCGTCGAACAGCCTGGCGAACGCGTCGATGAGGATAACGTTATTCGGGATCTCGCACATCGCGTAGACCTGCAGGCCGTTCTCACCGCGCCGCAGGCCCTGCGCTGCCATCGCCGCCAGGACCTGCTCCGCCTCGGCCACCCGGCGGACGAAGGGCAGCATGATGATGACGTTCGTCAGCCCCATGTCCTCGCGGACCCGGCGCATAGCCTGGCATTCCAGGGCGAAGCCTTCAGCATAGGCCGGGTGCGCATACCGGGAGGCGCCGCGGAAGCCCAGCATCGGGTTGTCCTCGGCCGGCTCCAAGGCTGTCCCGCCCAGCAGGCTGGCGTACTCGTTGGTCTTGAAGTCCGACGTCCGCACGACCACGGGCTTCGGCCAGAAGGCTGCCGCGATCGTGCCGATCCCCTCCGACAGCCGCTCCACGAAGAAGCGCCCGCCGTCCGGGTAATCTCTGGTGAGGGTCGCCAGCGCCTGCCTGACCTCCGGCTCAGGCACTCGCTCGGGATGCAGCAGCGCCATCGGGTGTGCCTTGATTGACTCGCTGATGACGAATTCCATCCGGGCAAGGCCGACCCCGTCATTGGGCAGGAACGAGGTCTTGAAGGCCAGATCCGGGTTGCCAAGGTTGATCATGATCTCGGTCGACGGGCGTGGCAGTCCGCTCGCCTCGGTTTGCTCCACGTGGAAGGCCGCTGCCTCGCTATAGATCCGCCCGGTGTCGCCCTCCGCGCAGGACACAGTGACCGATTCGCCGTCGCGCAATACGGTGGTCGCGTCGCCAGTGCCGACAACGGCCGGAATGCCGAGCTCACGAGCGACGATCGCAGCGTGGCAAGTCCGGCCGCCCCGGTTGGTCACGATGGCCGCAGCCGTCTTCATCACCGGTTCCCAGTCCGGCGTGGTGGTGTCTGCCACCAGCACTTCGCCCTGCGCGAAGCTGGCTAGCTGGGACATGTTCCCGATCACGTGCGCTGTGCCGGAGGCGATCTTCTCGCCGACCGCTCGGCCCTCGGCCAGCACCACGCCGCGGCGGTCCAGCACGTAGCTTTCGAGGACGGTCGCCGACCGCTGGGACGCGACGGTCTCGGGCCGGGCCTGAACGAGGTAGATATTTCCGTCCACGCCGTCTTTGGCCCACTCGATGTCCATCGGCCGCCCGTAGTGGTCCTCGATCTTCATCGCGTAGCCAGCCAACTCGAGCACATCGGCGTCGCTGATGCAGAACCGGTCCCTGTCGGCCTTCGGGGTCGGCACGTTGCGCGTGGTCTGCCTGGTGCCGCCTTCGGCGAACACCATCTTGACTGCCTTGTCGCCGAGCAGGCGGCGCAGCACCGCGCGGTGCCCGGCGGCGAAGGTCGGCTTGTGCACGTAGAACTCATCCGGCTCAACGGTGCCCTGCACGATGTTCTCGCCCAGGCCGTAGGAGGCCGTAGTAAACACGACATCACGGAACCCCGATTCGGTGTCCAGCGTGAACGTGACGCCCGAGGCGGCGAGATCGGAGCGCACCATCTTCATGATGCCGATCGATAGCGCGACCCTGAAGTGGTCGAATCCCTCGTCGATGCGGTAGTGGATACCACGATCGGTGAACAGGCTGGCGAAACAGCGACGGCAAGCGTCAAGCAGGCTCTCCTCGCCCCTGACGTTGAGGAAGGTTTCCTGCTGGCCAGCGAAGCTCGCGGTCGGCAGGTCCTCGGCCGTCGCGGAGCTGCGGACGGCGACACTGACGTCCTCGCCGTACTCTGCCAGCAGCTTCCGGTACCCGGCCAGAATCTCGGTGGCCAGGTCGGACGGCAGCCCGGCACCGTAGACGATCTCGCGGGCACGCTTGCCGGCTCGGGCTAGGCCGACCACGTCCGTGGCTTGCAGTCCATCCAGCGCCGCGTGCAACGGGCCCCATGCGTCAGCCTCATCGAGCATGCGACGGTAAGCATCGGCGGTGATCGCGAAGCCGTGCGGGACCCGTACCCCCGCATCCGCGAGGTTTCTGTACATTTCACCCAGAGATGCGTTTTTCCCACCGACCATCGGGACGTCGTCGATGCCGAATTCCTCAAAAAAGCGGATGTAGCGAAGCCCGGTGACCGTCATTCCGATCTCCCTAGTCGCAGCCGGCGCCACGCCGCCACGCTGGAGGAAGGCACGCAGCGCCCTTCACGATTCGCGATCTTGCTGTCAGTGTCAGCCGGGTGGCGGGTGCATTCCAGTGCCGAAGGTCCTGACGACCCGGGACCCGATGAGGCAACAGCGGGGCCAGGCGATGATGCGGGCCTGATCGCGCGCGCAACGACCGGCGGATGCAGATGCGGTGTCGTTCAGCATGAGTCATCGCGACCGAGCGGCGTTCCCGGCCAGAGCACACGTCGGCGTGCGGGCCTTCGCGGGCCGGCCCGTGCGACACTCAGCCCATGGATCTTCAGCGCGGCAGCGTGGTCGGCCTGCTGCATCCGGGCGAGATGGGAGCTGCCGTCGGGCGGTGCCTGACGGCAGCCGGGCACACAGTGCTCTGGGCGTCTGACGGCCGCAGCGCGCAGACGGCAGCCAGAGCGGCCGCAGCCGGGCTGACCGACGCGGGCACGCCGCGGCGGTTGGCCGCGGCGGCCGCCGTGATCATCTCGGTTTGCCCCCCGCACGCGGCATTGGACGTCGCCTGGGCGGTGCATGGTTTCACCGGCCTCTACCTGGACGCCAACGCGATCTCGCCCGGCACCGCGCGCGAAGTCGGGCAGCTGATTACCGGCAGCGGGGGCCGGTACGTGGACGGCGGCATCATCGGCCCGCCCCCGAGCACAGCTGGGACCACCCGCCTTTACCTGTCGGGGCCGGATGCCGCGCCCATGCAGGACCTATTCGCGCGCACGCCCCTTGAGCCGCGGATCGTGACCGGAGCCGCGACGGCCGCGTCGGCGGTGAAGATGGCTTACGCCTCCTGGACCAAGGGAACGGCGGCACTAATGCTCGCTGCCCGCGCGCTAGCCAGGGCGGACGGGGTCGAGGATGCCCTGCTGGCCGAGTGGTCCCTGTCCCAGCCCCGACTGGCCGGACAGTCGGACCGGTCGGCCCTGTCGGGCGCCGCGAAAGGCTGGCGCTGGGTCGGCGAGATGGAGGAGATCGCGCACTCGATGGCCGCGGCCGGCTTGCCGGACGGATTCCACCAGGCTGCCGCCGAGATCTTCCGCCGCTGCCCGCAGCTGCCCGGCGCCGCCCCCGGCGCCGGGCTGACCGCCGCCGTGCTGAGTGGCCTGACCGGCAGCGAATAGAGTCACTTTGGCGACGGGCTTCGCGGCGACAAGGCCTGCGGCTGACCATCGCGGCCGTCGTAGTGCTCGCCGCTGGCGGACCTTCGCGGAGTGGGGGCCGATCGGAATCGGCAATGGTCCGCTCAATGTCGAGATGAACGCAGCGCAGAGTGCGCAGGACTGGGGCAGCCGGCCAGTCGGGTTCGCGTTGCCGCTGATCAACTCGGGCGGCGCGATGGCTGTAGTGGACGGCGTCCGGCTTGTGGGCGGCACCCGGTTCCCTGCGCCGCACCTGCTCAGGCTCGGCGTACTCACCAATGCCGTCTGCGGCGGCGCTTGGCCCGCCCGCACGGCCGGGAAAGGCTTTGTGCTCGAGCACTGCGGCGGCCGGTATGCCGGACCGCTCATCGGGCACGGTTTCGGCCGCGATCCGGCGCGCATCTTCTTCGGCTTCCCGGCAGCAGCTGAAGTCGCGGCGCCACGTCCAGGCGGATGCTGGGTGATGACGAAGGTCGTTGTGCGCTCTATCACATCGGCATCCGGCACTACACCGCCACAGATCCCTATCAGCTCGCTATCTGCCGCGGCGGTCCGAAGATCACTAACGCGGCGCTGAACGCGGCGATGTCCGCCCGCTGAAGCCAGCCGGCTCCGCGCGCGGCTGAGCCAGTGCCTAGCAGCCGGACAGGCGCTCGGACAGGTAGCCGGCCAGGCTGTCGATGCCGATCCGGTCTTGCATCATCGAGTCGCGCTCGCGGACCGTGACCGACTGATCGTCGAGCGACTCGAAGTCCACGGTGACGCAGTACGGCGTGCCTATCTCGTCCTGCCTGCGGTACCGGCGGCCGATCGCGCCGGCGTCGTCGAACTCGCAGTTCCACTGCTGCCGGAGCGTCGCAGCGACGTCCCTGGCCTTGGGGGACAAGTCGGCGTTGCGGGAGAGCGGCAGTACCGCGACCTTCACCGGCGCAAGCCGCGGGTCCAGCCGGAGCACGGTGCGCTTCTCCATGTTGCCCTTTGCGTCCGGCGCCTGGTCCTCGGTGTAGGCCTCCAGCAGGAACGCGAGCATTGACCGGTCGACCCCGACCGCGGGCTCGATCACGTACGGGATGTAGCGCTCATTCGTCTCTGGGTCCAGGTAGGACAGGTCCTGGCCGGACGCTTTGCTGTGCACGCCGAGGTCATAGTCGGTACGGTTCGCAAGGCCCTCAAGCTCGCCCCACTCGGCGCCGGGGAAGTCGAACCGGTACTCCAGGTCGACCGTCCGCTTGGAGTAGAACGACCGCTTCTCGTCCGGGTGCTCGTACCGGCGGAGGTTCTCCTTGCTGAGGCCGAGGTCGAGGAACCAGGACTCCCTGGCGGCGATCCAGTACTCGTGCCACTCCTCGTCGGTGCCGGGCTTGACGAAGAACTCCATCTCCATCTGCTCGAACTCGCGGGTGCGGAAGATGAAGTTGCCCGGCGTGATCTCGTTCCGGAATGACTTGCCGATCTGGCCGATGCCGAACGGCACCTTCTTCCGGGAGGTCTGCAGCACGTTCTTGTAGTTGATGAAGATGCCCTGGGCAGTCTCGGGCCGCAGGTAGGCAAGCCCGGAGTCGTCCTCGGTAGCACCCAGGAACGTGCGCAGCATGCCGTTAAAGTTGCGCGGCTCGGTGAACGCGCCCCGCGTCCCGCAGTGCGGACAGGCCAGGTCCGCCAGCCCATTCTCCGGCGGGCCCCCGTGTTTGTCCTCGTACGCATCGATGAGGTGATCGGCGCGGAAGCGGTAGTGGCACGACTGGCACTCGGTCAGCGGGTCGGTGAACTGCGTCACGTGCCCGCTAGCCTGCCAGACCTCGGGTGCCAGGATCACGCTGGAGTCGATCCCGACGATGTCGTCCCTGGCGTGCACCATCGAGCGCCACCACTGACGCTTGATGTTGTTCTTGATCTCCACGCCCAGCGGACCGTAGTCCCAGGCGGCGCGCAGCCCGCCGTAGATCTCGCTGGACGGGTAGACGATGCCCCGCCGCTTGGAAAGGCTGACGATAGTTTCCATGCGATCGCTGCGTTTTGCCATGTGAGTCTCCATCCGGCTGGCGGTCGGCGGCCTGCTGTGACGTGCGCGAAGCCCGGTACGGGCAGCGGCGGTGGTGTCAGCTTAGCGGTCGCGCTGGATGGTCGTCGCATGACTTTCCGTCACCGGCGGCCATCGGCCGGGCGAACGGGCGGGGCGGCCAGGTGGCAGGCGGTAGCCTGGGCCCCAAACCGTCGTGACGCCCGACACGACATGCTGAACTGGCTGGCAAAGGGCTAGCTGGCCGAAGGGACTGCCTCGTGACCACCAACCACCCGGCCAGGCAGACACGGTCCAGGCAAACGCAGTCCAGGCAAGCGCAGTCCAGGCAGACGCAGTCCGGCCAGAGCCGGTCCGGCCAGAGCCGACCTGGGCAGAGCCGGCCTGGGCAGCGGGTCCGGCCGCTGCCGAAGGGCGCCAGTCTGTACACGCCGGCGGCCTCCGCGGCCAGGCAGGCCACCGAGCGCCGCAGCGCCAGGCTGCTGATGTATCTGTATCAGCTGCCCCGCTGGGTACCGCCGCTGTTGCTGGTTGTGTTCCTGATCGCCGGCCTCGCGCTGCGCGGCCCGGCCGGCGCGGCAGCGCTGTGCGTGGTAGCCGCCGTCCTGGCCTGGCTAGCCGCGATCTCCTGGCCCCGGCTGTCGGCCGGCGGCCGGGCAGGCCGGGTGCTCGCCGTGGTGCTCATGCTGGTCATCGCCGGTTACCAGGCCAGCCGCTAGCACCGGCAGGTTCGTGCCTGCCGTCGTCGGCCGGGAGTGGTATGCCGATATTGTGCCGTTCCGACGTTTCGCGCGGGCCGGTCGCGGCCATCATCGCACTTGCGGGCCGGATCGAGCAGGCTGATAAGCGCATGCCGGGTCCTCACCGAGGGGATCGCCGCTGTCAGCGAATGCCCTGGCCCGCGATCCGCCGCACAAGTCGGCGAACTCGCACCAGCCGCACCGGCCAGTGAACTGTGCGGCGCGAATGGACCGTAGCAGCGGGCTGCCGGTGTAGATCTCCCGCAGCGGGCGGTCACGGACATTCCCGAGGCCGACCGGCAGGAAGCCGGCCGGATAGACCTCGCCGTCATAGGCGACGAAGAGGATGCCCTTGCCGTCCCGAGTCGGCGCGGTGTGCGCGCTCGGACGGGTCACCGGCGGACCGAGCAGGCTGCCGATACGGGACGCCAGCATGGTGTACAACGGGCCGACGGGAGGCCCGCCGCCGCCGCGGCGCCAGGCGGCGACTCGGCGGAAGAACGGCGCTTCGACCGTGCGGACCACCACGCC
The DNA here is from genome assembly GCA_021792405.1 of Actinomycetes bacterium. GTDB lineage: Bacteria > Actinomycetota > Actinomycetes > Streptosporangiales > Streptosporangiaceae > JAJYUU01. The sequence continues at coordinate 7,059 of JAJYUU010000040.1, read as the reverse complement.
GTAATGCGCGGCGTCGTAGAGGAAATGGCAGACTTCCTCGTGCTCACCGGGCGTCAGTTGCCCCTCGGCCGCGCCACGGCCGACCTGGACGAGAAAGAACACTTCCCAGATGCTGGCGCCGCCGCTGACCGTGAGGGCGGCGATATCCGCGAGCTCAGTTGCGTTCGCCCGCATGACCGTGGTGTTCACCTGAACGGTCATGCCCGCTGAGGCGAAATCGCGGATGGCGCGCATGGTCGCTTCGAAGTGGCCGGGGATGCCGCGCACCCGGTCGTGCGTCTCCGGCACGGCGCCGTCCAGGCTGATTGACACGGCCCGGATGCTGCTGCCTGCGATCAGCCGGATCAGCTCGGGTGTCAGCATTGGCGTAACCGAGGGCGACAGGCAAACCGGCACCCCTAGCCCGCTGCCGTACCCGGCGAGCCGCAGCAGGTCCGGCCGCATCAGGCAGTCTCCGCCGGTCAGGACCAGGATCGGGTACGGCCGCCCGAACTGCGCGAGCTGGTCGATGAGGCCGCGCCCCTCGGCCTCGGTCAGCTCACCAGGCAGCGGATCCGGACTGGCCGAGGCGCGGCAGTGCCGGCAGGAGAGCAGGCAGGCACGGGTTGTCTCCCAGAACACCAGCATCGGCCGCTCGGCGTAGTCGGGGCCGCGCCGCCGCACAGCACCGGGCAGCTGCTCAGCATCGGGCAGCTGCCCGGCCAATCGGTTAACAGCCGACGTCTTACCGTCGGCGGCTTCATCAACTGCCACAGTCATCTCATCGTCCCGGCTCCTGCTCGGCATCGCGGTCGCGAACCGAGTGGACAGCCAGCACACGACCCGCGGCAAGGCCCATAAGTCCTGACCACCAGTGCCGAAAGCCTCCGCCGATGTCAACCAGGGTTGACGCGAGGCGCTACCGGGTTCGGCACGGCACCGCCGTACCGGCGGTCCCGGCTCGCATAGATCTCGCACGCATGCCACAGATGCCTGCGGTCGAAGTCAGGGAACAGCGTGTCCAGGAACACCATCTCCGCGTACGCCGACTGCCAGAGCAGGAAATTCGATGTCCGCTGCTCTCCCGAAGACCGCACGAACAAGTCGACATCGGGAATCCCCGGCTCGTCGAGATACCGGCTGACCGTCTTCTCGTCGACCTTCTCCGGCTTCAGCTTGCCGTCGGCCACGTCGAGCGCGATCGCCTTCGCGGCGTCGGCGATCTCCGCCCGGCCGCCGTAGTTGACGCAGAACTGCAGTGTGAGCACCGAATTCCCGACCGTCATCCGCTCGGCGTCCTCAAGCTCACTGATTACTGACCGCCACAGCCGCTGACGGCGGCCAGCCCACCTGATCCGCACGCCCATCGAGTTCAACTGGTCCCGGCGGCGCCTGATGACGTCCCGGTTGAAGCCCATCAGGAACCGGACCTCGTCGGGTGACCGCCGCCAGTTCTCGGTGGAGAACGCGTAGGCGGACAGATACGGGATGCCCAGCTCGATCGCGCCCATGATGACATCGAAGAGCGCGTACTCCCCCGCCTTGTGCCCCTCGGTCCGCGGCAGACCGCGCTGTTTGGCCCAGCGGCCGTTGCCGTCCATCACCAGCGCCACGTGCCGGGGGATGAGCTCGCCGGGGATCTTCGGCGGCTGCAGCCCGTCAGGGTGCGGATACGGCGGCTCGACGGCGCGCCTCATGGGGCTCATCGGCTAGCGCTCCTCACGCATGCTCCACGTGCTTCAGCGACCTGATCGAGTGCTCCAGGTGCCATTGGAGGTAGGCGGCGGTCAGGCCGCTGCACTCTACCTGGTGCCGCCGCTCGCTGGCGTCGGCGTGGTCCCAGTCTCCGCGCAGCAGCGCGACCATCAGCGCCACGGTGCCGAGAGCGGGCGTTGCCGATCCGGGTGCGCGGCAGTTCTGGCAGGTCAGGCCACCAGAAGCCAGGCCGAAGGCGCGCAGCCCGCCGGACGGGGCAGCCTGAAGCGCGGTCGTGCCGCACACCGCGCACTCCTCCAGCGCCGGGGCGTAGCCAGCCACCGCCAGCGACCTGAGCAAGAACGCGTCCAGCACCAGCCGCGGATCGTGCCCGCCCTCGCCGAGTGCCCGCAGGCCGCCGACCAGCAGCAGGAACTGACGCATCGCCGGCTCCTTCTCCACCGGGGTCAGCTTCTCGGCGGTCTCCAGCATCGCCGTTCCGGTGGTGTACCGCGGGTAGTCAGCGGCAAGCTGCTCACCGTATGGCCGCAGGGTCTCGGCCTGGGTGATCACGTCCAGCGACCGGCCGGTGTACAGCAGCAGGTCGACGTGCGTAAACGGCTCAAGGCGCGCACCGAACCGGGACTTGGTCCGCCGCACGCCCTTAGCGACCGCCCGGATGCGGCCGGACTTGCGGGCCAGTACCGTCACGATGCGATCGGCCTCGCCCAGCTTGTGGGTGCGCAGCACGATGCCGTCGTCCCGGTAGATCGCCACCAGCCCATTCTCGCCCACCTCAGGCCGGACCGGTTAAGACGAAGGATGTTGCACCGTTTTGGGCTAAGGAATTTACGCGTTAACTGCCAGCAGCCGTCAGCCGGCCGCGGCGCTCTCCTCGGTCATCGCGATGACCCCGTGCGCCCGCTCGGCCGACAGGCCAAGGTGCCCGGCGATCAGGCGCGCGGCGCTGCGCTCGGAATCCGACAGCCGGCCATCAGCCAGCCCGACCCGCACCGCGTCCGCCAGGAACCACTCCGGAGCCGGCATCGTCAGCTGGATCGCGAGGGTGGCCAGCGACGCGGCGGTCGCCGCGTCGCGGCCCGGTGCCGCGGCCAGGTCCGCGGTCAGCGCCGCGTCATCGTAGCCGGTGAGGCCGGCCGCCTGGACGACGTCGATCGCTCGACCGCGGGCCGCCGGGCTGGCCGCATCACCCGCCCGCAGCATGATCGTGACCGCCGCCAGCGCGCCGGCCGGCAGCGCTGCCTGCATTGCCGCCGAGGTGGGAATCGACAGCACCTCGAGCCGGTAGGTGGTCCGGCAGATCCGGCACTGGACGTGCTCGGCGATGCGCTCGAGGGGGATGACCGGGATCCACAGCACCTGAAACCAGCGGCGCCCGGTGCAGCGCCGGTACGGGCGGTCTCCGCCGCACCGGTAGCAGTGGACCATGCCGTGCCCGGTGGTCCGGAAGTACAGACGTAGCCCGACGAGACCCAACGATCCGCTCCCCCCAGGCAGGCCACCGGTCCGCTGCGCGGACTCTCCCGGTTCACCCGATCATCACACAACTGGGTCATTGCGGATACAGCAATCGGGCAAAATGTCCCGAAGGTGATCGCCGACGGCCGCGACACGGTACGGTCACCAGCCCCACCAGACCGGGAACGCGGCGTCCTGCGCCCGTCAGGCCAGCTCGGATAATCGCTTGCGGCCCTGCCGGGGCAGGTATTAGCTGACGGCTGTGCGCATCGAGCGGTTTGATCCGATGGCCGACGAGGCCCGGCTCCGGGATTGTTATGAGCTGGTCAGAGCCGGCCAGGAAGTGGACGACCCGGGCGTGCCGGCCGACTCCTACCGCCGGTTCCGAAGCTGGTGGAAGCACGGCTGGGCAGGTAATCCGCAGCAGATCTGGCTCGCCGCCGCAGCGTCCGGCGCCCTGCTCGGCTGCTATGTTCTCGCACTGCCGGAGCGGGAGAACCGGGCCAACGGGTTCCTCTCGCCGGTCGTCGCGCCATCGGCCAGGCGGCGGGGCGTGGGGAGCGCCTTAGTCGCGCATGCCGCCGAGCAGGCCGCTCTGGCGGGCCGGACGCTGCTGATGTCGCAGGCCAGGGTCGGCGCGCCCGGCCACGCGTTCGCTGAGGTCATCGGCGCACGGCCGGGCCTGACTGAGGTCCGCCGGGTGCTCGACATCGGGCCTGCCCTGCACGCTCGGCTCCCGGCGCTGCGGGCCGAGGCGGACCCGCACGCCGCTGGCTACACGCTGCGCCGCTGGGTCGGCATCACGCCGGATGAACTGGCCGGGCCGGTCTGCGCGCTGCACTCCGCGATGGCAGATGCCCCGCACGATGCCGCGTTCGAGCCGCTGGCCTGGGACGCCGACCGGCTTCTCGCGGAGGAGCGGCGAGCAGTCGCGGAGGGTGCGAGGGTGTACTCGGTGGCGGCGCTCCAGGACGCTACTGGCGCCGCCGCGGGCATGACCCAGGTCTTCATCGATCCCGACGTCGCCGGATGGGGATTCCAGGGACTGACCGCGGTGACCCGTGAGCACCGCGGCCACCGGCTCGGGCTGCTGGTCAAGGTCGCCATGCTGGAGTGGCTAGCGGCGGCCGAGCCGGGGCTATGCCAGATCATGACCGGTAACGCAGCGGCCAACACGCACATGATCTCGGTGAACGAGAAGCTTGCGCACCGGGTCACCGACTATTTCCAGTCCTTCGAGATGGATGTGGCCGCCGCCGGGAAGCTGGCGGTTCGCCAGTAACCCCGTTCCCCGCTGGTAATTAGGTTGCCGCCCTCGCCAGCAGGGCAGTTAGATGCCTGGAGTGACCGGGGTGCAGATCGAGCGTTTCGACCCGAAGGCGTCGTTCGCGGGCAAGTGGGCACGCGGCTACGACACCGCGCCACGGCAGGCCTGGCTGGCCAGCGCCGAGTCGGGCGAGCCAGTTGGCGGCTACCTGCTGCGACTGCCGGACAAGGAGAACCTGACCACTGCCGACTGCCGGCTCGTGATCTCCCCGGCAAGGCGGCGGGCGGGGTTCGGTCGCGCCCTTCTCGCGCACTGCGCCGAGCAGGCGCGTCAGGCTGGCAGAACCCGGCTCACGAGCCATGTCAGGGACGGCTCGCCGGGTGCCGCCTTCGCGGCCGCGGCAGGTGCGCACGGCGGCATTCCCGAGGTGATCCGGACGCTCACCATCGATGCCGGGACGCCGGAACGCCTGACCAGGCTCCGGGCGGAGGCGGAGCCGTTCGCGGCCGGCTACACGCTGCTGAGCTGGCTCGGCGTCGCTCCCGCCGAGCATCTCGGCCAGGTCGCCGCCGTCCGCGACGCGATGGCGGATGCGCCCAGGGACGCCAGCATCGAGCCCAGCGTGTGGACGGCCGAGCGCGTGCGGGAGTCGGAGCAATCCATGATCGACCACGGGCTGACGCTGTACTCGGTGGCCGCCCGGCACGACGCCAGCGGCAACCTCGCGGCACTGACCCAGGTCATTACCGAGGCCGACACGCCGGACTGGGCATTCCAGCAGATCACCGCGGTACTTTCGGGGCACCGCGGGCACCGGCTCGGCCTGCTGGTCAAGATCGGCATGATCGGCCTGGTGATGGCGCGCGAGCCAGCCATCAGGCACTTCCATACCGGCAACGCCGGAGCGAATGCTCACATGATCGCGATCAACGAGCGGCTTGGCTACGCGGTCGGCGGCCTCAGCCGCACCTGGCAGCTCGACCTGCGCTAGGCCCTGGCCGGCTCAGTCGTAGAAACCCAGGCGGCGTAGCTGGCGCGGATCGCGCTGCCAGTCCCTGGCTACCTTGACCCGCAGATCCAGGTACACCCGGGTGCCCAGCAACGCCTCGATGTGGCGGCGCGCTGTCGTGCCGACTTCCTTGAGGCGGTCGCCTCTCGGGCCGAGCACTATCGCCTTCTGGCTGGGACGCTCCACGTACATGATGGCGTGAACATCGAAAAGATCGCCCCGGCCCGCCCGCGGCGCCATCTCCTCCACCACGACCGCGATCGAGTGGGGCAACTCGTCCCTGACGCCTTCCAAGATGGCCTCCCGGATCAGCTCGGCCGCTAGCTGCTGCTCCGGCTCGTCGGTCAGCTCGCCGTCCGGGTAGAGCGGCCTGCCCGGCGGGAGGTAGGAAACCAGCACGTCGGACAGCACGTCGAGCTGGAATCCCGCCGTTGCCGACACCGGTACGATGTCGGCCCAGTCGCCTAGGTCGCCAACCACGGCCAGCTGCGCGGCTACCTGTTCCCTGCTGGCCTGGTCGGTCTTGGTCACGATCGCCACCACGGGGGTCTTGCCGATGCTGGCCAGCTCGGCTGCCAGGTACTTGTCCCCCGGCCCGATCCGCTCACTGGCGGGCAGGCAGAAGCCGATGACGTCGACCTCGGTCAGGGTCGACCGGGCCAGGCTGTCCAAGCGCTCGCCGAGCAGCGTGCGGGGCCGGTGCAGGCCCGGCGTGTCGATGATCACCAACTGCGCGTCCGGGCGGTGCACGATGCCGCGGATGGCCCGCCTGGTGGTCTGCGGCCGGCTGCTGGTGATGGCCACCTTCGCGCCAACGAGCGCATTCATCAGCGTGGACTTGCCGACATTCGGCCGCCCGGCGAAGCAGGCGAACCCGGAGCGGAACGCGGCCGCGGGCCGCGGTGACGATGACGGCGTTCCCACGTCGCGATTCTCCCCCACCCGGGCGCTCCGGTCCGCATTCCGGCCGGTTGCCGCTGGCACGCCGCCGCTCGTCAGGGATGCAGACTCGCGAGGACCGTCCCGTCCGGGGCGGCGTGAAACACCACCGCTGCTGGGCCTAGCTCGCGGACGGCAGCGAGGTCGGCGGGATCTGGCGCCGCGCCGTCGCTCACCAGTGCGGCCGCCTCGAGGCTGGACGCACCGCTCGACACCGCCATCGCTACCGCCAACTGCAGGGCGGAGAGCCTGAGTGAGGGCAAGGCAACAGCGGCCGCAGCGTAGGTCCGCCCGGTCTCATCGCGGACGGCGGCGCCCTCAGCCGCTGCCACCCTCGCCCTGGCCGCACGGGCCAGGGTAATGATCTTGTCGTCTTCAGGGCCGGGAGCCTCCGGCGCCTCATCGGTCACGCTGCCGATCATAGACCGGGGAGTTTGCCCGGGAGTTGAGGCCGCGCGCCGGGTTGCGGCGGCGGCTCTGCACTTCCTGACCGCCCGCCACCACCTTGGGCTTCATGGTGAGCACCTGGTGGTTGCCGTAGCCGCGTCAGGGCACGGCCCTGGCGCTTAGTCCCTGTCGATAAATAACTTTGACATCTTGGATCTGGCGGCTGAAGATATGGTATGGCAGTTGCTGTGGAGATCCGGGAGTCGCTGGCAGCCAAGTTCGGGGTGCTGCTGCCGCACCTGGA
>JAJYUU010000039.1 GCA_021792405.1 Actinomycetes bacterium | reverse complement strand
CCAACGAGGCCAGCACGCTGCTGAACCTGATCGGAGACCGCCCGCTGGCCGCGATCATCACGACCCACCGGCACTGGGATCATCACGCCGCGCTGCAAGAGGTCCAGCTGGCCACCGGCGCCGCGACTGTCGCCCATCCCGATGACGCGCCCGGCCTGCCGATCCCGGTCACCCGGCCTGTTCAGCACGGCGACACGATCGCCGTAGGCAATGCCAGCCTGGCGGTCATTCACCTGCGCGGGCACACCCCCGGCAGTATCGCGCTGTGCTACGACGGCGACGGCGCGCTGGCCGGCGAGCCGCACCTGTTCACCGGCGACTCGCTGTTCCCTGGCGGTCCTGGTAACACCGACCATGACCCGGCGCGTTTCGGCAGCCTCATAGCGGACCTGGAAGAGCGCGTATTCGCCGTGCTGCCCGACGGTACCTGGGTGTACCCCGGCCACGGCGGCGACACCACGATCGGCACCGAACGGCCGCACGTGCCGGAGTGGCGCGAACGCGGCTGGTAGCGCCAGCGCTGGCGGCTCGGTTACCCTGCCCGGAAGATGACAGAATCGCGCGACGTCGCAATCGTCGGGGGCGGCGTGCTCGGGCTGGCAGCCGGCCGCGCGCTGGCAGCGCGCGGCCGTGACGTCGTCGTCCTGGAACAGGCCGTCATCGGTCACGCCGAGTCGGGTTCCAAGGGCAGCAGCAGGATCTTCCGGCTCGGCTATCCCGTGCCGGGCTACGTCTCTGCCGCCCGCCGCGCCCGCGATCGCTGGCATGAACTTGAGTCAGAGTCGGGGCAGCGGATCCTTTACCCGGCGCCGCACCTGACCTTCGGGCCCGGCCTGCCCGGCGTGCGCGATGCGATGTCGGCGGCAGGCGCGCCGAGCAGTGTGCTGCACGCCGCCGAGGTGGCGGAACGCTTCCCGGCGATCCGGCTCGACGGGCCGGCCTTGCTGGAGCCGGATTCCGCCGTGATCGCCGCGGACGTGGCGCTGAGCGCGCTTGCGGCCAGCGTGCCGGAGATCAGGACCGGCGTCCGCGTGATCCGCATGGCAGACGACGGCCGGCAGGTGACCCTGTTTACCAGCGGGGGCACCATCACCGCCGGCGTCGCGATCATCACCGCCGGGCCGTGGTCGGCCGGGCTGCTCGCCAGCATGAGCGTGCCGCTGCCGGGCCGGGCGACTCTCGAACAGGTGGCGTACCTGCGGCAGGCCGGGCAGGACGGCGCACCTATCTTCATTCGCCACGGCCGGCAGTCTCCCTACGGCGTGCCCGTGCCGGGAACGCGGCTCTACAAGACGGGGATTCACTCAAGCGGCCCGTTCACCGGGCCCGATGCCCAGCACCAGGTTGCGGACCAGTCGCTGCTCGTCCGGCTTGCTGACGTCGCCCGCCGCTATCTGCCCGGCTACCTTCCCGAGCCGGTCGATGCCGAGCGATGCGTTTATGACAACACCCCGGACGAGGATTTCATCCTCGACCGGATCGGCAACGTGATCGTCGGCTGCGGCACGTCCGGGCACGGCTTCAAGTTCGCCCCGCTGCTCGGCGAATGGCTGGCTGACCTTGCGGCCGACTCTGACAGCGGCGTTACCGGGCTGGATGGCTTCCAGGCAGAATTCGCGCTCAGGGAAAGGTTCGCGGTCCGGCGTTTCGGCCAGCTTGGCTAAACCGGGCTCGGCGCCGGGAACTCGATCTTCAGCACGCGCTCCCGTCCGGCGAACCACCTGCGGATCAGCCTGGCACGGTATCTGGCCGGCTGGTCCTGCAGCAGCTTGACCATGCTGCGCAGGTCGCTGCCGGTGCCGCGCCCGGCCCGGACCGGCGGCACCGCGATCTCCGCCATCCGGACTGGCATGGCCTGGCCGGCCTGCGGCCCCGAGCCGCCGAACCGCAGCAGGTACACGCCGTAGCGCCTGGCCAGCAACCGCAGCACGGTGATCAGCCGCGGGTCGACCAGGCCCGAGCGAAGGTCACTCTTGACCAGGCCGCGCGCGTGCACCGTGCGGTCCCGCAGCAGCAGTTGCCCCGCGTGACGACGGGCAGCCAGTGCCTGGCTAGCGGTCTGGTCATAAGCGGCCGCGCCGCCGGCCACGACGACTGCCACCTGCACGGCCTGCGCGCCAGTGCCGAACGACGCGATCACTTCCGGCGCCTCGGCGCTGAGCCGTGCGCCGTACTGCCCGCGGATGGCTCCGGTCGCCACGATGATCGAACCCGGTCCCGGCAACGGCACGCCGGGCTGCAGCACGACTTGCCCGCCAGTCGGATAGCCAGCCGCGAGGATCGCCGCGCACGTCGCCGGGTCACACCCGATCACCTCGCCAGAACCGACCTCGCCGGCAATCCAGCGCGCGGCCGCGTCGTCATTCGCCCGCGCGGCCGCGGTGGCCGCCGCCCGCGCCGCCACCTGAGCGGGCGTCAGCTTCGGCCGGGCGGTGGCGTGCCGGGCGTGCTCGCCGGCGATCGGCGCGCGCAGCGTGAGCGCGCCGGCCACCGCACCGCCGGCTACTACCACGACGACGGCCAGCACGGCGGCGATGCGGCCCCGGTAACGCCCGCCAATTCGCTCTGAATCGGGAACGTGCAACACCCGGCGGCGCAGCCACAGCCGGACAGTAGTGCCGATGACTTTCACCCACGACGGGTTCGACTGCCGGTGCGGCCCGGCCGCGGCGCTAGCCGACTGATCACCGCCCTGGGCCTGGTCCTCCAGCCGATATCCCGATGACCGCGAGGTCCCACTGGACACTGCTACCCCCAGGCCGCGACGGTATGAGGCCACACGGCCTATTCGGGATAGTTCAGCACATCTGGCAGCTGCTGATCATGCGGTTGCCGGCGATTGTTATTCAAGCTTGCCAAATCCGCCCGGCCGTCAGGAACGGCTCGCCGCTAGCCGCGCGTATGCCGACAATGCCGTATCAATGGCAGCCGTTTCGGTGCGGAACGCGGCGCTGGCCGTCCTGGCCGCCAGGCCGAGCCTGGCGGCCAGGTGCGGGTCATCGAGCACCGCCGTTACGGCGGCGGCAAGTGCCACCGGATCATCCGGCGGGACGAGCAGCGCACTGGCTTCGTGGCCAGCGTCGCTGACGAGATCCGGTGTCCCGCCGACGCTGGTGGCGACGATGGGCTTGCCAGACCGCATCGCTTCCTGCAGGATCAGCGCGCGTGCTTCCCACCGGCTCGGCACCACGACGACATCGGCGATCGCGAGCAACGCCGGCACGTCGTGACGCTGGCCGAGCAGCAGCACGTCGGCCTGTGCCCGGCTGGCCCGGGCGCTAAGGACGGCCGCCAGCGGACCGTCGCCGACGATGACCGTACGCGGCCGCGGGTCGCGATGCTGCCAGCGTCCGGCTGCCTCGACCAGCACGTCGAGGCCCTTCTGCTGGGCGAGCCGGCCGACGGCCAGCACGACGGGCCTGCCGCCCGCGCCGACGTCCCGCTGCGCCGTGGCCACTTCGGCGGGCGATGGCTGCCCGGTTTCCGGCGCAGGCACGTCGAACTGCTCTACCTCGGCCGCCCCCAGTTGGCGCATCCGGTCCGCGAGATCTGCCGACGCGCACAGCAGGAGGTCAGCGCGGCGGGCGCAGATCCGTTCGAGCAGTCGGTAGATCACCCGGCCGGCCCGGCCGGCCGGCGACGCGTTATGCACTGTCACCGCGAACGCAGGCAGCCGGCGCCGGCTCGGGGCGCGACCGCCTGGCACGAGGGCGGCTGGCCCGCCGATGGCCAGCGCGGCGAACGCGCCGGCCCGCAGGCCATGTGCGTGGACAACGTCCGGACGACCGGTCGCGAGCCAGGCCCGAAGCCTGGCCAGGGTGACCATGTCGGTGACTGGCCGCGGCCGCTCACTGATCCGCAGCGGGATCGTCTCGATCCCGGCGTCAGCCAGGAACGCCAGCGCCGGTGCTGGCCCGAGCACGCTCACCATGAGCCCGGCGGCGCGGCACCCGGCCGCGAGCCCGGCCACGTGCCGGGCGCTGCCGCCAGTTGCCAGGCCCAGCACGAACGCCACCCGCAGCGGAGCGCTCCCGGCGGCGGTTGACCCGGCCATTGTCACCCCGGCTCTCGCGGCCGCATCATCCGCCGTCACCGGAATACCGGGCGCACGTCAGGCTCGCTCGGCCGCTGACTGCCCGGCAGCTGAGCGCTCAGCCGTGTCCCGCTCAGCCGGGCGGCGGCCAAGCATGTCGAGCCAGCGCAACGGCCCGGTGCGCTCGATGACCTTGGTGAAGCTCACCTTCTCGCTCGCTGCGGTGAGACCGACGACAACGCCAAGCGCCGCCAGCCGGGCAGGCCGTGACAGCGATGTGGCCGCAGCGGTACCCAGCATGGCACCGAGTGAGTTCGCTCCGGCATCGCCGAGCATGGCGTGTTCGCCGAGATCCTCGGGCAGCAGCGCGATAGCCGCGGCCAGCGGTGCCGCGGCCGCGTCAGCACCGGCTGGCGCCAGCAGGCCGCCAGCCAGCAGACCGGCCTTCACGGCCCGGCCGGGGCGCAGGTCGAACAGGTTGAGCAGGTTCGCGCCGCCAGCGATCAGGCCGGCATTGATGACAGTGTCGGCAATCGCGGCCAGCGCGGTACGGCGCCCGCAGCCGCTGGCGGCGCCACCGCCACCACGGTGCGCCGAATCCCCGGCGATCACCGCGGCAGCCAGGCCGACCGCGCCGATTCCGGCGAACTTCACCACGCCCGTGGTGACCTCGCCGTCGCGCAGCGCGCCGAGATGCCCGCGAAAGCCCTTGCTGCTGCCGGTCCCGGCAAGGTCGTCATAGCTGCCGAACGCCGCCGCGCCCGCGCCGGCGATGGCCATCGCGAGCCGGTCGCGGCCGCTGCCGCCGGCTGTCAGCGCGCCAGCCACGCCGCCGATCGCCGCTGCCGGGCCCTCGAGCAGCGTGACCGCCTCGCCGCGGTGGTTGCTGCGAGTCCAGTGAGATGCTCCGCCGGGCGGCCGGGACCGCAGGACGGCGTAGGACAACCGCGCCGCCGCAGCGGCGGCAACCGCGGACCGCACGGCTCGCGGCCTCACTTGCGGGCTCCGTGGCTGGCGCTCTTACCCGACGTCGCAGACGTCGAAGACGTCGAGGGCGGCGTGGACGTTGCGGGCGGCGTGACCGACGGCGTCGGCACGGGGGTAGGGGCAGCATCGGGCGAGATGCCGTACTGGCCGGGAGCCTTGCGGTCGAGCAGCAGGCGGAGCGCCTGCACCGTCATGATCTGACCGGTCTCGGTATCGGCATTGTCCACCGTCGACACCTGCCCTGCGCCATCCTCGGCGCTGATCACGCTGCCTGGCCCGACCGACTGCGTGCCGCCGACCATGACGGTTCCGCTGCCTGCGTTCCAGAGCGCCACGGCGAGTGCCACCAGGACCCGGCTGCCGCTTTGCGGCGGCGGCCCGCTCGGTGCGACAAGGACGGCGAGCGAGGCGGGCGCGAGCGAGGTCGCCCCGTTGGCGATGCTGATGTACCCATCCTGGCTGAAGGCGCCAAGGACGGCTGCACTGTCAGCGGCCGGGATGCCGGTGCCGCCGGCAGTGAGCAGGCTGGCGGCGAGCACCTGGGCCGCGGCCTGCTGACCGGCCACCGGGCCTGACGACTGGGCGGCCAGCGTGACGCCTGCCTTTGCCGCCTGGCTCTGGGCCAGTTGGGTGAGCTGGTCCTCATCGTGGCCGTCGGTGAGCAAGAACGTATTGTTCACGGTGACCTCGCCGGTCACCTGTGCGCCGGCCACCTGCAGCGCCTTGGTCACGCCGGATGTCACGTTGGGGTCGGCATTGGAAGCCGCCACTACCACGACCTTCTCCCCGGTCAGCAGTCCCGGCAGCAGCCGCGGGGACACCGCACGGGCGAAGGCCTGCTCAGCGTTGAGCTGGTTAGTGAGGTCCCGGTTTCCCTTGCTCAGGTCCGCGTTTGTCTTGCTGAGCGCGTTCTCCGCCGTCTTGAGCAGGGCCTCAGTCGCCGGGGCCAGTGCCGTCGCGCCCACCACCAGGCCAACGGCCAGCGCGAGGAATACCGCGATGATAGAGACCAGGTGATACCTGAAGTCGATCACTAGAGCAGTCCAGTTATCCAGTACCACAGCTGACGCAGCGCCACGCTGATGTATCCCAGTGCGATTTGGCCGACCGGTGTCCATGCCAGCGCGATGACCGGCAGCAGGGCCGCGAATGCCAGCAGGAGCAGCGACTTGGCAGAGATGCGACTCTGGTAGAGTCGGCTCACGCCTTTGGCGTCGACCATTTTGTCACCGACCCGGATCCGGGTAAGGACAGCGCTTGCCATCCCTCCTCGGCCCTTGTCGAGGAACTCTACCAGCCCGAATCGCATGCCTACGGTGACAATCAGGCTGGCCCCTGCCTCCTCGGCAATCATGACGGCGACGTCTTCGCTGGTACCGGGCGCCGCGCAGGTCACCGACGCAAGGCCAAGATCCTGAACACGTGGCAGGCCAGGCGCATGCCCGTTCCGGTAGGCAACGACGATTATCTCGGCTCCCGATTGGAGAGCTTTATCCGATACCGAGTCCATGTCGCCGACGATGATGTGCGGCCAGTACCCGGCCTCGATCAGCGCGTTCGCGCCACCGTCCACGGCGACGATGACCGGCTTGAATTCCCTGATGTAGGCGCGCAGCGCCTGCAGATCCTCGTGGTAGTGGTAGCCGCGCGCTACCACAAGCGCGTGCTTGCCCGCCAGCGTGGTCCGCAACGGCGGGATCCGGATGCCCTCGACGAGCAGTTCGGGATCCCGCTCGATGTACTCGAAGGTGTTCGTCACGAACGCCTTAAGCTGCTCGGCCAGCCCCTCCTTGGCCGCGGCCATGGCGGCGGCGACCGACTCGGGGGTCTGCCGGGTCCCCTTGGCCGCGACCACGTCGCCGACGTACAGCATCTCCCCGTCAAGCCGGACTTGCTGGCCTTCTCTGACCTGGTCGAACACCTCGGGACCGACGTCGTCGAGCAGCGGGATGCCGGCCGCGACCAGCATCAGCGGGCCCTGGTTCGGGTACCGGCCGGTGACACTTGACGCCGCATTGACCACGGCCGAAACCTGACACCGGACGAGGGCATCCGCTGCCACCCGGTCCAGGTCGGCATGATCGATGATCGCTATATCGCCTGGCCGGAGCCGTTTGGTCAGGTTCTTGGTCCGGCGATCGAGGCGAGCCGTAGCCCACATCCCGGCCAGGTCCTTTGACCTGGCCCGATGCGGCAGCGCGTGTCCAAGGCCCGGCACCTTCATTGGCTAGCAATTTTGCCAGATGTCCGTCACTGCTCGTGCCCGCCCGGTTGCCCGACTGCTGGCGGCTAGCTGCGCTCCGCCATCGTCGCGCGCTCGGCGGCAGCAGCGGCGAGCAATTCCCCCGCGTGCGCACGGCCGAACTCGGAGTCCTCGAGGCCCGCCAGCATCCGGGACAGCTCGCGAACCCTTCCGTCGTCGTCCAGCTTGCTGATGCCGCTGTGCACCACCGAGCCGTCGCTGGTCTTCTCGACTACCAGGTGGGTATCGGCGAACGCGGCGACCTGCGGCAGGTGCGTCACCACGATGACCTGCGCCAGCCGGGCCAGCCGGGCCAGCCGGCGGCCGATCTCCACCGCGGCTTTGCCGCCCACCCCCGCGTCGACCTCGTCGAATACGAAGGTCGGCACCGGGTCCGCGCCCGCGAACACCACCTCGATAGCGAGCATGACCCGGGACAGCTCGCCACCCGACGCGCCCTTGTTCAGCGGCACGGCCGGGGCACCAGGGTGCGCGGCCATCCTGATCTCTACCTCGTCACCGCCGTGCGGCCCGAAGCCGGGCGCTTGGGTGACCGCGACCACGATCCGGGCGTGCGGCATCGCCAGCGCCGTAAGCTCGGCAGTCACTTGCTCGGCGAACCGGCCGGCGGTCCGCGTCCGCGCGGCGGTGAGCTGCCCGGCCAGGTCGGCCACGCTGGCCGCAAGACCGGCTTCCTCTTCCTGCAGCACGCTGATCTTGTCCTCGTCGTTGTCGAGCTCAGCCAGCCGCGCTCCGGCCGACTTGGCCCAGGCCAGCACGGCGGCCAGGTCACCGCCCGGCGGCCCGCCCGGCACCCCGGCGCCGTAATTGCGGATCAGCCGGGTGAGTTCGGCCCGCCGCTGCTGCACCGCCGCAAGCCGCACCGGATCTGCTTCCACCGACTCGACGTAAGAGGCCAGCTCAGCGGCCACGTCCGCGAGCAAGTAGGCGGCTTCGCTGACCCGGCCGGCTAGACCGGCAAGCTGAGCATCGTGGTGAGCTGCGCCCTCCAGCGCGGCGCGCGCCGTCGCCAGCAGGCCGGTCACGTCTGAAGTGTCGTAGTCACCGCTGGCCGGGTCACCGACCAGCGCTTGGTGTGCCGTCGTCGCAGCGGCGTGCAGCGCGTCAGCGTTGGCGAGCCGCTCCTCCTCGGCCATTAGCTCGATGTCTTCGCCCTCGACAGGCTCGGCGCGCTGCACCTCATCGACACCCCGGCGCAAGTCCCCGGCCTCACGGGCACGTTCCCTGGCCATCGTGGTCAGCTCTGCCAGCTCGGCGCGGACTTGCTGGTGCCGGTGGTAAACCCGCTGGTAGTCGGCCAGCAGCCGGGCGAACTCAGGCCCGCTGAACTGGTCCAGGGCCTGCCGCTGGCGGCCGGGCCTCAGCAGCTGCTGCTGGTCGGCCTGTCCGTGCACGGCGACCAGATCGTCGGCCAGGTAGGTCAGCAGGGACACCGGCACCGAACGGCCGCCGGCCGTTGCGCGGGACCGGCCCTCGGAACTCACCGAGCGGACCAGGATGAGCGTGCTGCCATCATCGTCCAGGTCACCGCCCGAGTCGCTGACCTGCCGGGCCACATTGCCGCCCGGCTCCACCCTGAGGCGGCCTTCGACTACGGCCCGGTCCGCGCCGGGCCGGACCCTGGACGGATCGGCCCGCCCGCCGAACAACAGCCCCAGGCCGGACACGACCATGGTCTTGCCCGCTCCGGTCTCCCCGGTGAACACGTTGAATCCCGCAGACAGTTCCAGCACCGCCTCGTCGATCACCCCGAGGCCAGTGATGCGCACTTCCTCAAGCATTGCCGTCCGAATCCTCGTCCGTCATGTCGGCAGCTTCATCTCGTGCCAGCACGTCTTCGCCTGCCGCTGCCAGCACGCCTTCGGCCGTCGGCTCGGCGACGCCTGCCTCCGCGCGGCCGGTCCGCTCGGCGGACTGACCGCGCCAGCCCGCCACGGGCAGGCCGAGCTTCGCCACCAGCCGGTCGGTGAATGGAGCGCCGATCCGGACCTCGGCGCCTCCGGCAACCGCACTGCGGCCGCCTGTGCCCGGGCCGGCGGCTCCATGGTCGGCCACAGCGGGCAGCCGGGCCAGCAGCACCGGCAAGCTGCCGCGCCGCACCTCGACCCGCGACCCTGGCGGAAGCTCGACCATACGACGCCCATCGCACCACAGAACGGCCCCCGCCGTCTCGGAATGCACCGGCACGAATTGCTCGACGGCGCCAGCGGACCCCGGCACGAGCCCCCCGGTCACCTGCTGTCCGACCGCGCCGATGACTTCCGCCGCGAGCACCGACCTCGGCGACACCACCATCGGCCCGGCGAACAGCGCGTGGGCCGAGATGGGCACCATGAGCAGGGCCTCTACTTCCGGCCAGACCACCGGGCCGCCGGCCGAGAACGCGTAAGCGGTTGACCCGGTAGGCGTTGCGAACACGACACCGTCACAGCCCCAGCGGGAGAGCGGTCGCCCGTCGACCTCGATCACCAGGTCGAGCATCCGCTCCCTGGCGGCCTTCTCGACCGTCGCCTCGTTGAGTGCCCAGGTAGCCGCGATCTGCCTGCCGTTGTTGCGGACCAGGATCTCGACCGTCATCCGCTCCTCGACCGAATACCGGTGCGCGACCACATTCGCCACCGCCGCTGCCAGGTCCTCCGGCTCGGCCTCGGCCAGGAACCCGACGTGACCCAGATTGACCCCGAGCAGCGGCACACCCGCTGGCCTAGCCAGCTCAGCCGCTCGCAGCAGCGTGCCGTCTCCCCCGACGACCAGGACCATCTCCGCGCCGGCAGCGGCAGACGGCGAGACCGGGACGACCGCGGCCGTATCGCAGCCAAGCTCGGCTGCCTCGGGCGCCAGCACTCGGACGCCGATGCCCGCGACCGCCAGCTGGGCGATCAGGACCCTGGCCACGCGCCGGGCTGCTGGCCTGCCGGTATGAGCAACCAGCAGCATCTCGCGCCGGGCCGCGGCGGTCACTGCGGGCCTGCCGCGATAGCCAGCCGGAGCGCGGCGTCATCCAGCGGGCCCGCGCCACGGCGGAGCCAGAGGAAGTACTCCACGTTGCCGGACGGTCCGGGCAGCGGGCTGGCAGTGACGCCGGCCACTCCCAGCCGCAGCTCCGCTGCTGAGCGCGCCACTTTGAGGACCGCGGCGGCCCGCAGTTCGGGCTCGCGGACCACGCCGCCGCCAACGCTCTCCTTACCGACCTCGAACTGCGGCTTCACCATCAGCAGGAAGTCGGCGCCGGTGGCCGCGCAGCCGGTCAAGGCCGGCAGCACGATCGTGAGCGAGATGAACGACAGATCGGCTACCACCAGCTGCGGCGGCGGCGCCACCTGCCCGGGCGTCAGGTTGCGGACGTTAACCCGGTCCAGCACGGTCACGCGGTCATCGATCCGCAGCGGCCAGGCGAGCTGGCCGTAGCCAACGTCGACCGCCACCACGTGCCCGGCGCCGGCTCTCAGCAGTACGTCCGTGAATCCGCCGGTGGACGCCCCGGCGTCCAGGCAGCGCTTGCCGGCGACCGCCAGGCTCGGAAAGGCCGCCAGAGCGCCCGCCAGCTTGCGACCGCCCCGCGACACGTACTCCGGCTCACCGCCGGCCTGCCCGATGGTGATCGGCACATCCGTGGTGACCTGCGAAGCGGGTTTACCGGCAAGCTGACCGCCCACCGTCACCCGGCCGGCCGCGATCAGGTCGGCGGCCTGGTCGCGTGACCTGGCAAGGCCGCGCCGGACAAGTTCGGCATCAAGCCGCAGCCTCCTGCTCATCGGCCCCTCAGCCGCCGGACTGGCTCGCGCCGCCGGCCCCGGAATCCAGCTCGTCCAGCACCTCGCTGAGCTGAGCATGCACCTGCTCGAAGAGCTGAGGGTGCTCGCTGACCGGCAGTCCGGGCAGCCTGTCAAGGAGTTTCAGCGCGGCGTCAACCCGAGGCTCTCCGGTGACGGGTGAACCCGGCGAGGGCAGCCGCGGACCGATCGCCGTGGTGCTCTGCTCGGACACGCCGCTCACCTGCCCGGTCTCAGCGCCGGCAGGGTCGACACCTGATGCGCTACCTGCCCGTTCCCGCCCGTCGGCCGCGCTGTCGCGAACGTCGTTCGAGCCGGCCGGGCCGGGCCGGGCCGACCCCGCCTGCTGATCCATCTGCTCCACCATTCCTTCGCCCCGGCGGCCCTGCCGGCCGCTGCCGGCAACCACCGATGCCCAACCACCTCTCCCTTGAACGCTACCGCCCGCTGCCGTCAGCCCACGGCACCCGGCGACGGCGGCGTGCCCCCGGCATGCCAGCACTGGCGGCATGGCGCAGAATGACCTTGAAAGCGAGGGATGAATGGCGACAGCTGAGGAATGCCGCACCGCGCTAGAGAGCCTCACCGAACGCATCGCGGCCATGGATGCCAAAGACCGGCAAACCCACTTGCTGGACCGGACTTTGAGCTGCCGCGTCTCCGACCTGGACCTGACGTTCCTGACCAGGCTGGGGCCGCATGGTGCCGACCCGATCAAGATCGCCGACAACGGGGCTCCCCCGGCTCAGGTGCGATTCACCGCAGACAGTAATACGGTAGTCGGGATTGCCGGCGATCCGCACAGCTTCATGCGAGCCTGGCTGGCCGGCAAGCTCAAGGTGCAAGGCAGCGTCTTCGATCTGCTGCACCTGCGCAAGCTCATGTGACGAGCCTGCTCAGCCGCAGGCCCGCCGATGGGCGCGGGTGAGCGACGCCGAGTAGGTGAGGCAGCGCTCCGCTGGTTATCGTCTAGGCCATGCCGGAAGGTGACGTGGTCTGGCGGACTGCCGACAAACTGCACCGCGCACTGGCCGGCCGCGAATTGGTTCGCAGTGACTTCCGGGTGCCGAAGTTCGCCGCCACTGACCTGACCGGGCGGACCGTGATCGAGACCGTGCCGCGCGGCAAGCACCTGCTGACCAGGGTCGATGGCGACATAACGGTCCATACCCATTTGAAAATGGAAGGATCCTGGCGAATTAGTCCAGCATCGGGCTTCCCGCTGCGCGATCACCGGATCCGTCTCATCCTCGCTGACTCGCAGTGGCAGGCAGTTGGTTATCTGCTCGGCATCGTCGAGGTTGTCCGTACCGGGCGCGAGCACCTCATCGTCGGCCACCTCGGCCCGGACCTGCTCGGACCGGGCTGGGACGCCGCCGAGGCGGTCCGCAGGCTCCGCAATCAGCCGGCCAGGACGATCGGCGAGGCGCTGCTCGACCAGCGGAATCTGGCCGGGATCGGCACTATCTACCGGGCCGAGACGCTGTTCTTGCGCGGAGTGAACCCATGGTGTCCCGTCGCTGAAGTGCCCGACCTTCCCGGCCTCGTCGAGCTAGCCAGGGCGCTGCTCGAGGCGAACAAGGCCCGCGCCGAGACGATCACCACCGGGAACCCGGCACGCGGCAGCCAGCTATGGGTCTACGGGCGCGCGGGTCAGCGCTGCCGCCGCTGCGGCGCCACGATCCTGCGCGGCAGCCTGGGCCCGCAGCTCGAGGAGCGGACGGCCGTATGGTGCCCGCACTGCCAGCCGCTCTGACCCTGCCAGCCGCTCTGACCCTGCCAGCCGCTCTGACCCTGCCAGCCGCTCTGACCCTGCCAGTCGCAAAAGCTCATCCGCACCGCGCCGCGAATCTGCTCAGAACATAAGGCGATCTGGGTCTTGACGCCTGAAATATCACGGCAGAAGATTCGCTGGACAGCCCGCACAAAGCGGCGCGGAAAAGGATGAACGCCCATGAGATGGTCTCAGCGCATGACAATTCTCGCAGCCGGGATTTCGATCACGGCAGTGACAGCGCTCGGCGCTGCCGCTACTGCAATCGCCGGGACCCCGGGTCCCGCCGGGACTGCTACCCCCCCGTTCCGGGTCAAGGTAATTGGCCGCCTGCCGGACGGCAAGGCGAGGGTGGCCAGTTCCGTGCCGACGGGGCTACCGCCAAGCGCAATCCAGTCGGTCTACTCACTCTCAGGGCTTTCCCCGTCCTCTGGCGCAGGGGCAGGGCAGATCATCGCCATCGTGGACGCCTACCACGACCCGAATGCGCTGTCCGACCTCAACACCTTCAACGCGCAATATGGTTACCCGCAGCTTTCCGTCTGCACCTCCCTCTCCCAGTCCGGGCCGTGCTTCGAGCAGGCGGACCCGCAAGGGAAGCCCAAGGTGAACAGCGGGTGGGTGCTGGAGGAGTCGCTCGACATCGAGTGGGCGCATGCCGAGGCGCCGGGAGCCAAGATCGTGCTGGTGGAAGCGAAGACTAACAGCAACGCCAACCTGTTCAACGCGGTGTCCTACGCGAACAGCATCGGTGCCACTGAGGTCTCCATGAGCTGGGGTGGCAGCGAGTCCAGTAGCGAGACCTCCTACGACGCTGACATGACCCACGCCGGCACCCTCTACACCGCATCGGCCGGCGACAGCGGGCACGGCGCCGAATACCCGGCGGCCTCGCCTAACGTGATCGCGGTCGGGGGCACGACGCTCAACGGCTGCAGCGGGACCTCCTGCGCGGGCTTCAGCAGCGAGACGGCATGGTCGTCATCTGGCGGCGGCGCCTCAGCCTATGAGGCGATCCCGGCCTTCCAGTCCGGTTACGCCGGCCCGGTATATGGCGCGTCCACGATCTCGGGCCTGACTGGTGGCACTCGGGGCATTCCCGACGTCTCCTTCGACGCCAACCCCAGTACCGGGGTGTCTATCTATGACAGCACCAACTATGAGGGCCAGTCTGGCTGGTTCACGGTGGGCGGCACCAGCGTAGGGGCGCCGGACTGGGCAGGAATCCTGGCCGCGGGCGCGGCCGCGGGAAAGACCGCGCTGCAGGGCGATGCAGCCATCTACGCGGGTGGCTACAGCACGAACCTGAGAGACATCACCAGCGGCACCAACGGCAGTTGCGGCACTGACTGCACGGCTGGCCCCGGCTATGACCTCGTGACCGGTCTCGGAAGCCCAGTGAATTACCCGTGAACGGAACCCGGCCGCTCCGCGACGATGTCGCGGAGCGGCCGGGAACCTTGCTGCCAGACGATCCATCCCCTAGGGGCTAACCGTGGCTGCCGTCCCGCAATCTACGCGTCCCGCTGGCGGAACAGAATCAGTCCAGCGAGCAGTATGACAGCCGCGTATCCGCAGAACACTCCGAACCCGACCCACGGGGAGAACGGGTGAACCCCGTTGATCTGGTTCTGCCAGATGCCAGATCCGGCATTGAACGGGATCCACTTGTCCAGGTCGGCCTGCCCGAACCAGCCGCTCGGCGGCGAGGGGAGGAAGTTACCCAGGATCCACAGCACGAACAGCAGTCCGATCGCCGTCGCGATGGCCCCCGCAGTGTGCCGGAGCAGCGCCCCGAGCCCGAACGACAGCAGCCCGCAGACAGCAAGGAACAGTCCGCCGCCGATCACCGACCGCAGCACGCCGGGATGTCCGAGCGTGGTGCTGATGTGCTGAGTGGACAGGATCGCCTGGCCGGCGAAGAACGCCAGGAAGCTGGTGATCAGCCCGACGACCAGCGCGACCGCACCGAACACAACGGCCTTCGAGGCGAAGACAGTCCCGCGCCGGGGCATGGTGGCGAGCGAGGTTCTGATCATCCCCGTCGAGTACTCCGCAGTGATCGTTAGCGCGCCGAGCACGACGATGATCAGCTGCCCGATCAACAGGCCAAACAGGCTCACGCTGGCTGCGCGTCCCACTCTCACCGCCCGGATGTGCGCGATGACACTCGCCGGCGGAGGGCCACCGGGTCCGACGCCGGCCCGGAACGGGCCGGCCGCCCCGTTGGCGAGGCGGGCCATTTGTGCTGCCTCACCCCAGCTGAACAGGGCGCCGATGCCGACACAGGCGACGGCCAGCGCGAACAGGGTCCAGTAGGTTGACCGGACGGACCGGATCTTGGTGAACTCACAGCGCAGCGCTCCGGCGAAGTTCGCCCGTCCTGCAGCCCGCGGCAGCGAGGTTGCGCCAGCCGGCGGCGCCGGGGCTACTGTCGTCGCCATCTCAGGCCTCCTTTCCCGCGGACGCCGCCAGGCCCGCCAGCTCACCGGGAACGCCTGGGACGCCGGCGTGGAACTCCACGCTCGAGGCCGTGAGTTCCATGAATGCCTGCTCCAGCGATGCCTGGGCCGGGGCAAGTTCGTGCAGCCGAACCGAATTGTCGTATGCCAGGTCCCCTACCTGCCTCGGCTCGAGTCCGGAGATCACGATGGTGCCGTCACCGTTCTCGCGCACCGTACCGCCAGCAGTCGCCACCAGCTTGGTCAGCTGATCCTGCTGCGGCGTCCTGACCCGCACGGTGAGCTGCGAGTTCGCCGCGATGAACTCCTCCACCGTGCAGTCAGCGATGAGCTTGCCGCGCCCGATCACCAGCAGGTGGTCGGCGGTGTTCTCCATCTCCGACATCAGGTGGCTGGAGACGAACACGGTCCGGCCCTCGGCGGCCAGCGCCTTCATCAGGTTCCTGATCCACAGGATGCCCTCCGGGTCGAGCCCGTTGACCGGCTCGTCGAACATCAGGATCTGCGGGTCACCGAGCAGAGCGGCAGCGATCCCCAGCCGCTGTCCCATGCCCAGCGAGAACCCCTTCGCCCGCTTGCGGGCCACATCGGTCAGCCCGACGAGCCCGAGCACTTCCTCGACCCTGACCCTGGGCAGGTTGTTGGACTGAGCGAGGCAGAGCAGGTGGTTGTAAGCGCTCCGGCCCCCGTGCAGAGCCTTCGCGTCCAGCAGCGCGCCAATGTGCCGCATCGGCTGGGCCACCTGGGCAAACGGCCGTCCCTCGACCGTGACCGTGCCGGACGTCGGCCGGTCAAGGCCCAGAATGAGCCGCATCGTCGTTGTCTTCCCGGCACCATTAGGGCCCAGGAATCCGGTGATCTTCCCGGGCGCCACGCTGAACGACAGGTCGTCGACAGCGACGGTCGGCCCGTATCGCTTGGTGAGGCCCCGTGCCTCAATCATCTGTGCAGCCCCTTCCGGCCAGCGAAGCCCGGACGCAACGGCATCCGGACGACAACCAGTCTCGGGCACAGACGCGATAGTTCGCGTCGGCCCATGGGGTGATCCGTTGTCACCCTGAAGAGTGATATCGCGGTCGGCAGCCGACCCGATCAGCAGCCGACCCGATCAGCAGCCGGCGCGATCAGCAGCCGGCGCGAGGGAGGTCAGCACCGCTTCAGCAGTCCGCCGCTGCTCCGCCACAGTCCCCGGCGGCGGGCCAGCCGACCAGGCAGCGGCGCACAGCGCCCGCAGCCCGTCCGTCCAGTCGCCGGAGCCCGACACGGTCAGCCAGCCGCTCGCGCCGGCCGAACCCGCGACCACGGCCGTCCATCCGCCGCAGCTGAAAGCCCGGCCACCGGATTCGCCGGCGTCGCTGGTCACTTCGGGATGGCCAGCGTTCAGCCCGGACAGGTCGCGGGCCACGTAAGAGGGGCGGCGCTGCGGCCCTGCCAGCAGCAGGTCAGCCGGGCTGCTGACGCCGGTCAGCACCAGCAGGCTGTCGGTACCGCCACGGATCGCGCCCTCGATGTCGGTGTCCAGCCGGTCTCCGACGACCAGCGGCCGCTTCGCGCCGGTGCGCTGCACCGACTCGGCGTGCAGCGGCAGTTCCGGCTTACCGGCGACGACGGGCTCGCACCCGGTCGCGTGCACCAGTACTTGGACAAGCGCGCCGTTGCCGGGCTGCAGGCCGCGCGGCGTAGGCAACGTCGCATCGGCGTTCGAGGCCACATAGAAGGCACCCGCATTGAGCGCCATCGTGGCCTCGGCCAGCAGCCCGTAGCTGATATCGGATGAGTAACCCTGGACAACGGCCAGCGGATGCTCGGCGGCCGTCGTCACCGGCCGCAGCCCTCGCTCCCGGACGGCCAGGCGCAGGCCTGTCCCGCCGACAACCAGGACCGGGGCGCCAGCGGGCAGCCTGTCGGCCAGCACGTGGGCAGCCGCCTGCGCCGAGGTCACGATGTCGGCGCCCGTCGCTGGCACGCCCATGCCGGTCAGCTGGGCCGCGATGACGTGCGGGGACCGGGAGGCATTGTTGGTGACGTAAGCGAGCTTCATGCCGCGCCGGGCAGCGTCGGAGAGTGCGCCGGCCGCGCCGGGGATCGGATTGCCGCCCAGGTAGACGACGCCATCGAGATCGAGCAGCGCCGCATCGTAGTGCTCGCTCAACGGCCCTGGGCAGCCCTTCAGGCCGGGACGGTGCGAGCCAGCCTCACCTGGCAATTCCGCGTTCCCGGTCAATCTTGCCCGCCCTTTCGCAGCTGCTTCCTGGCCCGCAAGGTGGCGCGGACGCTGCGCAGGGCATCGGCGTAATGCCGGTGATGAGGGGACATCGCCGCGGCCAGCGCGAGGTGCTCGGCGGCAGCGCCCGGATCGCCGGTACGGGCCAGCGCGAGGCCGAGGCCGAACTGGGCATAGTCGTCAGTTGGACTAGCCTCTACGATCAGCCGGAAGCTTTCGGCGGCTGCGGCGTACTGGCCGGCGTCGAACTGCGCCCTCGCGAGCGCCTCCAGGACGCTCCTGGACCCAGGCTCGGCAGCTGCGGCCCGTTCGAGCACCTGGGCGGCCGCCGCCGGACTGCCCCGGCCGAGCAAATCCAGGCCACGCTTGTAGAGCTGATGGGTGTCGGCGCCACTGCCAGCCACCGAGTCGGGAGCATCTTGTGACGAAGCCGGATTCTCTGGGGGGGAATCATGACCGCCCGCCGGTACTTCTGACATATGTGCCAACCCTTTCGTCCAGCAAGGCGCCGATCGTCAGGCATGCTTCGGGCCTCACGCTCGCGCCGTTCCGCGGTGTCCGTTACGCCGGTGAGCGGGTAAGCGGGCTCGCCCAGGTCACTTCTCCACCGTACGACGTGATTGCGGCCGACAACGAGAGCCAGCTGATCGCCGCGGATCCGCACAATGTGGTCAGGCTGATCTTGCCCCACCATCCGGCTGGTCAGCCCGGCAGCCCCTATGCCGACGCTGCCAGCGAACTGTCCGGCTGGCTGGCCGACGGGATCCTGGTCGCGGACCCAGAGCCTGCGCTGTATGTCTATGAGCAGGCCGTGCGCGGCGGCAAGGTCTTCCAGCGGGGCCTGATGGGCGCGCTCGGGCTGGCGCCGTACTCGGCCCGGATCGTGCAGCCGCACGAGGACGTCGCACCCGGACCGGTCGCCGGCCGACGTCAGCTGATGGAGGCCACCCGGGCCAACCTCGAGCCGATTTTTCTCCTGTACCAGGGCGGGAACGGCGCTGCTACGAGGCTGGTCGATTCGGTCGCCGACAGCCGTGCGCCGCTGGCGGAGGCGGTGACGGCCGACGGCCTGCGGCACCGGCTCTGGGCTATCACCGATCCGGCTGAGCATGCCGTGATTGCCGAGGATCTGGCGCCGCGGACCGCGCTGATCGCCGACGGTCATCACCGCTATGCCGCCTACCTGCAGCTGCAGGAGTCGCAGCGGCAAGCCGGCGCCGGAACCGGGCCCTGGGACCGCGGGCTGGCCCTGCTGGTGGACTCGACCGCCTACCCGCCGCTGCTCGGCGCAATCCACCGGGTGGTCACGGGGCTGATGCCGGAGGCCGCCGCGCGGCTGGCTGCAAGCGCGTTCCGCGTCCGCGAACTGCCCGGCGGGACCGCTGCCGTCGCGGACGCGCTGGCCGCGCTCGACGAGGCCTGCCCGCGTGGCGTGGCGTTCCTGCTGGCGGGCGGCTCGAAGATCTGGCTGCTGACCGATCCTGATCCGGGCCTGCTGCAGGCCGCGGTGCCAGATCATCCGGCCGAGCTCTGGCAGCGAGTGCCTGCCGCGGTGCTGCAGGGGCTGCTGTTTGCCCGGATCTGGGCGATCGAGGACGACGCCCGCAGCGTGCGGGCCATCCATGATGCGGCTGAAGCGATCCGGGCCGCCGACGGCGAATCCGGCGGAACTGCCGTCATCTGCGCACCCATGTCGGCATCGCAGGTTTATGAGGTTGCTGCGCTAGGGCGGCGGGTACCGCGCAAGTCGACGTCCTTCGGACCCAAGCCGCGGACCGGCCTGGTCCTGCGACTGTTCGCCGAGAGCTGAATCTCCCGGACATTGCTAAGATTGTGTCCATATGGACGACGCCGTTCAGAGCGTTGCGCTCTCAGATGTCATCAGCGATCTCGGGCACGAGGTGTACCAGATCGATACCCGGATGGCCGGCTACGACGGGATTACGGCCGGTTACCTGATCCGCGGCGACCGGCCGTGCCTGGTCGAAACCGGTGCGGCGCCATCAGCCCCGCTGGTCAGGGACGCGCTCGCCGCGCTTGGGGTCGGGCCGCAGGATCTGGCAACAGTGGTGGTGACACACATCCATCTCGATCATGCAGGGGGAACGGGCGATATCGCGCAGATGTTTCCGGCGGCGCGAGTGGTCGTGCACGAGCAAGGCGCACGGCACCTGGCCGATCCGTCCCGGCTGATGGCCAGCGCGCGCATGGTGTACGGGGATGAGCTCGACGCGCTGTTCGGGGCGCTGGCGCCTACGCCCGCCGACCGGATCGCCACGGTCGAACGCCACGGGGTCGTCGACCTGGGCGGCGGCCGGCGCCTGGAGAGCCACTATTCGCCCGGCCATGCCCGGCACCACGTCGGACTCGTCGACTCACTCACCGGCGACCTCTATGTCGGCGACGCGGCGGGCATCTACATCCAGGAGACCGACGAGGTCCGCCCGGCGACCCCGCCACCGGATTTCGACCTGCAGACAGCGCTCGAGTCGCTGCGGATGTTCGCCGCCTTGCAGCCGACCCGGCTGCTGTTCAGCCATTTCGGGCCGGTAACGGCGGTGACCGAGGCGCTAGAGCGGTCTGCCACACAGATCAACGTCTGGGTCGAGGAGACCAGGCGAGCGCGCAACGCCGGGCTGGACCTGGATCACGCGGTCGCCATGGTGGCGCAGCGGACCCGGCAGCGCTACCGAGCGCTCGCTGACGACGCCGATCCGGAGATCGCGGCAAAGTACGAGCGGATCAGCGGCGCCGCGGCCAACGTGGCCGGCATCCTGCGCTGGCTCGACAAGACCGAGGCCAGCTAGTCGCGGTAGTTCCGGCGCCTCTCACCCCGCGCCCGCCACCGAGACCAGGGCAGCCGCGGACCCGGCTGACCGATGTCACATCCCGCTGCCGCCAGGTGTCATCCGATTGAGGCCTGGTAGCCAGGCCGGGGTGAGAGGAGACCTCCCGATGGCGCGCATCGACGGCGTCCCACGATCCGAGGCCGGCCCGGTCGTCAAGCTCGCGTAGCGGTTCGGCCCGAGGATGATGAAGAAGCTGACCGGCCGCGATCCGCAGACTGGCAGCGGGATCGAGCCGTTCGAGATCCGGGCGCACCGTCGCGGTGATGCGTACCCCGGTCGAAGTCACCGACGAGCTGTTCGCGCGCATGCGGTCCTTCTTCGACGATGGGCAACTGGTGGAAATCACCGCGCTGCTGACGCTGGTGAACATCGACCGGATCGGCCACCGGGCCGTGCGCGTTTCCGCGGAAGCGGCTTGTGAAAACTTGCACAAGGCGCTTCCTCGGAAACGTCGCCGACGCGGCTGATGGCTCTATCCAAGCCAGCCGACCGTCGTCCGCGGCACCGCAGGTTAGTGGGGCGGAAAGTAGGTCGCCGGGCGGCTCGCGGCGCGGATATCGTCACGGAATGCCTGACGCGATCTTTGCCCATCCTCGCCTCGCCCGCATCTACGACGCCTTCGACGGAGACCGCGACGACCTGACCGCTTACCTCGACATCGCCGGGGAACTGGGCGCGGACCGTGTCCTCGATGTCGGTTGCGGGACGGGATGCCTGGCGGTCCTGCTTGCCCGAAGTGGCCGCACGGTCATGGGCGTCGACCCGGCCCTCGCCTCGCTGGAGGTAGCGAGGTCGAAGGCCAGCGCCGAGGCGGTCACCTGGATCCATGGCGACGCCACGAAGGCGCCGGCATTCGATGCTGATCTTGCGGTCATGACCGGGAACGTGGCGCAGGTCTTTGTCACCGACGATGACTGGAACCAGGCTCTCCGGGCCATCCGCGCCGCGCTTCGGCCGGGTGGCTATCTCGTATTCGAAACGAGGCGCCCCGAACGCCGGGCGTGGGACGAATGGGCGGCAGACGCTGGTCGAACCGTCCTCGATGTCCCCGGCATCGGGCCGGTGGAGCAGCGCCACCAGGTCACCGGCATAAACCTGCCATTGGTCACTTTCCGCTATACGTACACGTTCCCATCAGACGGAGCGGTCGTCACCTCGGACTCGACACTGAGGTTCCGCAGCCGGGACGAGATCGAGTCAAGCCTGGCCGCACATGGCTACCGGGTGCTGGAAGTGAGGGAAGCCCCCGACCGGCCGGGCCGCGAGTTCGTCTTCATCGCCGAGCGCACGACCTGAGCTAACGGGGCAGTTGGAACCTCGGCCAACTCGGACGCAGCCGCGGTCGTCAAGTGCAGAGCCGGGTTCGATCTCGTCGTCGAGTCCCTGACCGTCCATGAACGGATTGCCCCACTATTCACCCTGGCGCGGGTGACCGCTTACGTAGTTGTCCGTACCGGCATCGTGCTCGGCGCCTGCTCCCGCCCCCGCACCAGCTGCGTCCTGGTCGTCATCCTCGTCCTCGTCCCCTGCACCGAGATCATCGAACCTGAAGTCGTCCAGCTCCTCGTAACGCTCGGCGGCATCGGTCTCCCCCTCGACGTCGGAACTGGCCGCACGGCCGAACCAGGCGCGTGCCTCGTCTTCCCGGCCCGCCTGCAGCAGCGCATCCGCGTATGCGTAGTAGAGCCTGGCATATTCGGGCCGGATCCGTTCACCGGTGAGCTCCGGCCCCTGGAGCGCTACAACTGCCGCGTCGGGCAGTCCCTGATCCCGGCGAATACCGGACTCCACGATTCGCAGCTCGACCTGCGTCCGGTGATCGGCGCTCCGCGCATCTGGACCGGTAACGATGTCAAGCGCCCTGTCCTGGCGGCCAAGAGCGCGCTCGCAGTCCGCCATCAGCGGCAGGTAACTGCTGCGCCCGGTCAGCCTGCGGGCCGCCCGGAATTCCGCGAGAGCACCAGCCCAGTCTCCGGCCTGATACGCCGCGATGGCGCATGTCTCCCGCACGACCCCGACTCTGCCCGCGAGACCGCGGGCTTTCTGCGCGTACTGATAGGCCTGCTGCGGGTCCTCACTGATGCTGGTTGCCACGAGCAGCCTGGCAATGGCGCTGGCCAGGTCTCCCGGCAGCGTGCGTAGCTCGGCCGTTGCCTCTGGATCGAGCTGATCAGGAGTGATGCTGTCCGGGATGGCCAATCGCAGTTCGCCGGGCCGCTGCGGCTCTCCGCGCGCCATCCTCGAGGTCCCCGCACCGCCGCGCCGCTCCGCCGCGCCGCGCTGTGCGGCCGGGCCGGGACGCCGACCGCCCGGCTGATACCGCCCGGAATCTGGCCGGCCCCCGGACTCTGAACGACCCCTGCCACCGAACTGGCCCCGGCCCGGCTCGATGCTCGTCCTGCGACCGACGTTCTCGTCAGGCCGACGAGCCGGGCGGCCGATCCGCGGCCGTTCGCCGGCACCCGCCGCACGCGAGGCGCCTTGGGTGCTCCAATCAGCTTGCCCCGGAGTCTGCCGCGCGCGGGTCCGGGGTCGCTCGCCGAACTCCTCTTCGGCGACAAATCGGCCCCCGCCATCGGCTCGGCGCCCGCCATCGGCTCCGCGGCCTCCAGCCCGTTGCGGACCAGCCTTCGAAGCGAGGCCACTATCCCCGGAACGGCCGGGCCGTGCATAGCCGATCGAACCCTCGGTTCGCGGTGCCCGCCCCGAGCCGACCGCCCCAGCCGCGTGTCCGCGCCCAGAGGAACCCGGCCTGGCTGCACCTTGCCTGGCTGGGTCGCGCCCAGAGGAGTCCCGTCCGGGCGCCGCCGACTCGGCCGTCCGGGATCCAGTCGGACCAGATCCAGTCGCGCCTGGCCTGCCACCGCCTCGCGCCGAGCTGCGGGCTCGGTAGCCGTCGGCCGAAACCTCGCGGCCCACCGGACTCCCGCGCCCCCTGCCGCTGTCTTTGCCTGCAGTGCTTCCGCGCGGGCCGGAACCGCCGGAGCTGCCCCTGCCCGCGCCGTCTCCGCGGCCAGATCCTCCCTGGCCGCCAGTCCCACCGCGCGAACTGCCGCCGCGAGCTGACCCTCCCTGGCCACCAGTCCCACCGCGAAAACTGCCGCCGCGGGCAGTGCCGCCACGGGCAGTGCCCTGGCGCCCGCCGCTCCTGCCAGCGCCGTTGCCGCTAGCACCGGGCCGACCGCCCGAAGACCCGCGCGAGTCGCCCGCCATTTGATCATCCTCCAACATCTGAGAAACTCGACCGACCGTCTAGCAGCCCTCGATGGGCTGACGACCGCTCGCCGGCCAGTTCAAAGGTGCCCTGCGTACGCAGCCCAGACAAAGCGCCCGTAACCAGGCACAACTAGCCACGCACGAAAACGCGCTGAGGGCCACTACCAGTAAAGGTAACGGCCCTCAGCGGGAAGATGTCCGGCGGCGTCCTACTCTCCCACCCAGTCCCCCGGGCAGTACCATCGGCGCTGAAGGGCTTAACTTCCGGGTTCGGAATGGAGCCGGGTGTTTCCCCTTCGCCATGGCCACCGAAACTCTATGGAGATGTCAGGAACGCGACTCGCAACCGGACTTCTCCGGGTCGAGGCGCCCGACCGCATTCTCGGGAACCGCACAGTGGACGCGAAACAAGATTGTGAGTAGAAGCCAAGCCACTCGGCCTATTAGTACCGGTCAGCTGCACACGTTGCCGTGCTTTCACCTCCGGCCTATCAACCCAGTCGTCTAGCTGGGGGCCTTACCAGGTTAACCCTGAGGGAGTCCTAATCTTGAGGCGAGCTTCCCGCTTAGATGCTTTCAGCGGTTATCCCTTCCAAACGTAGCCAACCAGCCGTGCTCCTGGCGGAACAACTGGCACACCAGAGGTTTGTCCGTCCCGGTCCTCTCGTACTAGGGACAGCCCCTCTCAAGACTCCTACGCGCGCAGCGGATAGGGACCGAACTGTCTCACGACGTTCTAAACCCAGCTCGCGTACCGCTTTAATGGGCGAACAGCCCAACCCTTGGGACCTGCTCCGGCCCCAGGATGCGACGAGCCGACATCGAGGTGCCAAACCATCCCGTCGATATGGACTCTTGGGGAAGATCAGCCTGTTATCCCCGGGGTACCTTTTAGCCGTTTAGCGACGGCGCTTCCACATGCCACCGCCGGATCACTAGTCCCAGCTTTCGCTCCTGTTCGACATGTCTGTCTCACAGTCAAGCACCCTTGTGCACTTACACTCGACACCTGATTGCCAACCAGGCTGAGGGTACCTTTGGGCGCCTCCGTTACCTTTTAGGAGGCAACCGCCCCAGTTAAACTACCCACCAGACACTGTCCCTGATCCGGATGACGGACCAAGGTTAGACATTCAGAACGACCAGAGTGGTATTTCACCGTTGACTCCACAGGAACTGGCGTCCCTGCTTCACAGTCTCCCACCTATCCTACACAAGACGCCCCAAACGCCAATGTCAAGCTGCAGTAAAGGTCCCGGGGTCTTTCCGTCCTGCTGCGCGTAACGAGCATCTTTACTCGTAGTGCAATTTCGCCGGGTCCGTGGTTGAGACAGTGGGAAAGTCGTTACGCCATTCGTGCAGGTCGGAACTTACCCGACAAGGAATTTCGCTACCTTAGGATGGTTATAGTTACCACCGCCGTTTACTGGCGCTTAAGTTCAGAGCTTCGCGGCCGAAGCCACTAACCCCTCCCCTTAACGTTCCAGCACCGGGCAGGCGTCAGTCCGTATACGTCGTCTTGCGACTTTGCACGGACCTGTGTTTTTAGTAAACAGTCGCTTTCCCCTGGTATCTGCGGCCGCGCCCCGCTCAGAGAGCAAGTCTCTTCACCGGGCACGGCTCCCCTTCTCCCGAAGTTACGGGGATAATTTGCCTAGTTCCTTAACCACGGTTCACCCGATCGCCTTGGTATTCTCTACCTGACCACCTGAGTCGGTTTAGGGTACGGGCCGCATTAAAGCTCGCCGCGAGGCTTTTCTTGGCAGTATGGGATTACTCACTTCGCCTAACTCGGCTCGGCGTCAGGTCTCAGGCTTCGTGAGGTGCGGATTTGCCTACACCTCGCCCTACACCCTTACTCCGGGACGTCCAACACCCGGTAGAGCTACCCTTCTGCGTCACCCCTACGGCTTGCCTACTACCAGTCTGGGTCGTCACCTCCGCCGACCTCTCCCGAAGGATCAGCCAGCATAAATGACTTAGCATCGCCAGATTCGGCATGGGCGCTTTAAAGCGGGTACGGGAATATCAACCCGTTGTCCATCGACTACGCCTGTCGGCCTCGCCTTAGGTCCCGACTTACCCTGGGCGGATTAGCCTGCCCCAGGAACCCTTGGTCATTCGGCGGAGGGGTTTCTCACCCCTCTTTCGCTACTCATGCCTGCATTCTCACTCGAGTGGCGTCCACAGCTGGATCACTCCGCTGCTTCTCTCGCCACCCGACGCTCCCCTACCCATCCGC
The DNA here is from genome assembly GCA_021792405.1 of Actinomycetes bacterium. GTDB lineage: Bacteria > Actinomycetota > Actinomycetes > Streptosporangiales > Streptosporangiaceae > JAJYUU01. Next base: position 9,644 of record JAJYUU010000039.1, on the reverse strand, counting down.
GCACCTGGGCCCTAAAGGCGCCAGCGGCCACCGTCAAGACAGAAGTGGCCGAAACCACGACGGTCAAGACAGCCATCCACCTTAACCACAAAGGACCGGGCTATTACGCGAATGTCACAGCTTCGGCGGTGTGCTTGAGCCCCGCTAAATTGTCGGCGCAGAATCACTTGACCAGTGAGCTATTACGCACTCTTTTAAGGGTGGCTGCTTCTAAGCCAACCTCCTGGTTGTCTCTGCAACTCCACATCCTTTCCCACTTAGCACACGCTTAGGGGCCTTAGCTGGTGATCTGGGTTGTTTCCCTCTCGACTACGGAGCTTATCCCTCGCAGTCTCACTGCCGCGCTCTGGCTTACCGGCATTCGGAGTTTGGCTGACTTCAGTAAGCTTGTAGGCCCCCTAGGCCATCCAGTAGCTCTACCTCCGGTAAGGAACGCGCGACGCTGCACCTAGATGCATTTCGGGGAGAACCAGCTATCACGGAGTTTGATTGGCCTTTCACCCCTACCCACAGGTCATCCCCCAGGTTTTCAACCCTGGTGGGTTCGGTCCTCCACGCGGTCTTACCCGCGCTTCAACCTGCCCATGGGTAGATCACTCCGCTTCGGGTCTATAGCATGCGACTTCTGTGCTCTCTCGAACACGGGCGCCCTATTCAGACTCGCTTTCGCTACGGCTACCCCACTCGGGTTAACCTTGCCACATACCATAACTCGCAGGCTCATTCTTCAAAAGGCACGCGGTCACTTCACTCCAGCCCGGAGGCTGGCACGCTCCCACGGCTTGTAGGCACACGGTTTCAGGTACTATTTCACGACCCCTCACCGGGGCACTTTTCACCTTTCCCTCACGGTACTTGTTCGCTATCGGTCACCAGGGAGTATTTAGGCTTAGGAGGTGGTCCTCCCGGATTCACACGGGATTTCTCGGGCCCCGTGCTACTTGGGATCCTGTCCGGAAGTCGTGAAGATTTCGCCTACGGGGGTGTCACCCTCTATGCCGACGGTTTCCACCGTCTTCGGCTATCTACACGATTTCTTACTTCCTGCCGGATCAGCAGTTCCGGCTGGACAGTCCCGCTACCCCAATCACGCAACGCCTGCTGGCTTTAACACGTGACAGGTTTGGCCTGTTCCCCTTTCGCTCACCACTACTCAGGGAATCGCGGTTGCTTTCTCTTCCTGTGGGTACTGAGATGTTTCACTTCCCCACGTTTCCTCCACCTGCCCTATGTGTTCAGGCAGGGGCGATTGGCCATTACGCTCAATCAGGTTGCCCTATTCGGAAATCCCCGGGTCGAAGTCTGGTTGCCGACTAACCGGGGCTTATCGCAGGCTCCTACGTCCTTCTTCGGCTCCTGGTGCCAAGGCATTCACCGTGTGCCCTTATCAACTTGGCAACTACAGATGATGCTCGCGTCCACTGTGCAGTTCTCAAGATACGGGCGGTCCTGGCCCCGCAACGCGCCTATGCGCGCCGAAGGCACCAGTCCTGGCCGAGGTCCAGCCTGATGTCCGAGACACTGTAATCCGGGACACCGTAGCGGCCGTTCCCTCAGGACCCAACAGCGTGCCCGGCCCGGCCGCCCCCCGGGCCCGCGTTCCGTGCCGACTCGCGGTCGCAAGACCACGAGCAGCCGTACTAGCAGGACCGGCAATGACGCCCGGACCGAATAACCAGTGCTCCACTAATGAGCAGCCACCCCAGAACGGTCGCCTGAGATGTGGCTCTGGACGTTGACACCGACTGTGCAAGGCACAGTCAGGCAACGCCAGTTGCTCCTTAGAAAGGAGGTGATCCAGCCGCACCTTCCGGTACGGCTACCTTGTTACGACTTCGTCCCAATCGCTGGCCCCACCTTCGACGGCTCCCTCCCTTGCGGGTTAGGCCACCGGCTTCGGGTGTTGCCGACTTTCGTGACGTGACGGGCGGTGTGTACAAGGCCCGGGAACGTATTCACCGCGACGTTGCTGATTCGCGATTACTAGCGACTCCGACTTCATGGGGTCGAGTTGCAGACCCCAATCCGAACTGAGACCAGCTTTTTGAGATTCGCTCCACCTTACGGTCTCGCAGCCCTCTGTACTGGCCATTGTAGCATGTTTGCAGCCCAAGATATAAGGGGCATGAGGACTTGACGTCATCCCCACCTTCCTCCGAGTTGACCCCGGCAGTCTCCTATGAGTCCCCGGCATTACCCGCTGGCAACATAGGACGAGGGTTGCGCTCGTTGCGGGACTTAACCCAACATCTCACGACACGAGCTGACGACAGCCATGCACCACCTGTGCAGGGCCCTTACGGACACCGTGTCTCCACGGCTTTTCCCTGCATGTCAAACCTTGGTAAGGTTCTTCGCGTTGCTTCGAATTAAGCAACATGCTCCGCCGCTTGTGCGGGCCCCCGTCAATTCCTTTGAGTTTTAGCCTTGCGGCCGTACTCCCCAGGCGGGGCGCTTAATGCGTTAGCTGCGGCACGGAATCCGTGGAAGGACCCCACACCTAGCGCCCAACGTTTACGGCGTGGACTACCAGGGTATCTAATCCTGTTCGCTCCCCACGCTTTCGCTCCTCAGTGTCAGGTAAGGCCCAGAGAACCGCCTTCGCCACCGGTGTTCCTCCCGATATCTGCGCATTTCACCGCTACACCGGGAATTCCATTCTCCCCTACCTACCTCTAGTCTGCCCGTATCTACTGCAAGTCCAGGGTTAAGCCCTGGATTTTCACAGCGGACGCAGCGGACCACCTACGAGCTCTTTACGCCCAATAATTCCGGACAACGCTTGCGCCCTACGTGTTACCGCGGCTGCTGGCACGTAGTTAGCCGGCGCTTCTTCTGCAGGTACCGTCACTTTCGCTTCGTCCCTGCTGAAAGCGGTTTACAACCCGAAGGCCTTCATCCCGCACGCGGCGTCGCTGCGTCAGGCTTTCGCCCATTGCGCAATATTCCCCACTGCTGCCTCCCGTAGGAGTCTGGGCCGTGTCTCAGTCCCAGTGTGGCCGGTCGCCCTCTCAGGCCGGCTACCCGTCGTCGCCTTGGTGGGCCGTTACCCCACCAACAAGCTGATAGGCCGCGAGCTCATCCTTAGCCGATAAATCTTTCCACCACGGCCGATGTCGGCCTCGGTCATATCAGGTATTAATTCCGGTTTCCCGGAGCTATCCCAGAGCTAAGGGCAGATTGCTCACGTGTTACTCACCCGTTCGCCGCTCGAGTACCCCGAAGGGCCTTTCCGCTCGACTTGCATGTGTTAAGCACGCCGCCAGCGTTCGTCCTGAGCCAGGATCAAACTCTCCGTTGAATGTCTATATGCAGAGCCGCCGATGCCCGGAGGCGTCAGCGGAGTGCAGACTTGAAGAGATGCCTCGCAGACGTTTAGCCAACGAGGCGATCTGGCAATAATTCGTCGGTGGACGCGACCGAGAAGTCGGCTTCGTCCACCATTGACGAGGATGTGCATATGCACTGGCTTTTAGCACGCTGTTGAGTTCTCAAGGAGCGGACGCTCACCGTTGGCGGTCTTGCAACCGCCTCCGGGGCAACCCTGCTAACTTACCCGACTGCCATCAGACTGTCAAGCCAGTTAGCTAAGTTCTTCAAACTTGAATCTTTCCGGTCCACTCAGCATACCCGCAACGCGAGGACCCGATGCCGGATCACCGACATGAAGCCGCCACGAAGTGGGGGGATTTTCGCTGGGTGGCGCCCTGAGCGGCCTGCCCTCTCGGGCTGCCCGGTCTCGCGGCGCAGGACGAAACATTAGGCAGCAAAGGCGCGCAAGTCAAATCGGGCGGCCGCACCGCGCTGGCAGTTGACCGCCCGCCCGCTCCGGATCGCCACTGATACGCCCGCTAGCTGCGACGATGCCTGCTCCGGAGCCTGCTAGAAGCCGCGGCCCGCGCCGACCGGCAAGCCATGGCCGAGGCCGGAATGCCGCCCAGGCTGCTCAGGTCAGCGTTGTGACTAATGTCGCTTTATTGGCTTCAATCGGCATCTGCCATTAACTCAGTGCCGGCGGACCCGCACCACACCGACCGTGCGCTTGCCCCGCCGCAGCACCAGGTACTCGCCGTGCAGCAGGTCGGTCGCGGCCGGTGTGGCGTCTTGCGCCGTGACCTTCTCGTTGTTCAGGTAAGCGCCGCCTTCGGCGATCGCCCGCCGGGCGGCCGACTTGCTGGGAACGATCCCCGTTGCCGCCATCAGGTCAGCCACCGGAGGCAGCCCGCCAGCTCCGTCCGCCGCGCCAATGTCGATCTCCGCGTGCGGCACCTCGGCTGCCGCGGCCGCCAGCGTCCCGGCATCGAGCACCCCCAGGTCGCCCTGGCCGAACAGCGCCTGGCTGGCTGCCTGCACCCGGGCCAGTTCGGCCTCGCCGTGCACCAGGGTCGTAAGCTCCTCGGCTAGCAGCCGCTGGGCGCGGCGCGCCGCGGGCCGCTGCGCGACGTCCCGCTCCAGTTCCTCGATCTCGCTGCGGGATCGGAACGAGAACACCCTCAGCAGGCCGGGCACCTCGGCATCGGCCCGGTTGAGCCAGAACTGGTAGAAGGCGTATGAGCTCATCAGGTCCTGGCTCAGCCAGACGGCCTCGCCTTCGGTCTTGCCGTACTTGGTCCCGTCCGGCTTGGTGATCAGCGGCGTGGCCAGGGCATGCACCGTATCCCCGGTAACCCGGCGGATCAGGTCGACGCCGGAGACCAGGTTGCCCCATTGATCGCTGCCGCCTAGCTGCAGGGTGCAGCCGTACCGGCTGTGCAACTCCAGGTAGTCGTTGGCCTGCAGGATCTGGTAGCTGAACTCGGTGTAGCTGATCCCGCTGGTCTCCAGCCGGGCCCGGACCACCTCGCGAGACAGCATCTGGTTCACCGGGAAGTGCTTGCCGATGTCACGAAGGAAGTCGATGGCGGACAGCTGGCCGGTCCAGTCCAGGTTGCTGACCACTGTCGCCGCGGCCGGGCCAGGGCTGAAGTCCAGAAACCGGCTGACCTCCGCCCGGATCCGCTCCACCCACTCGGCCACCAGCTCGCGCGGGTTCAGCACGCGCTCCGCCGACTTGCCGCCCGGATCGCCGATCAGGCCGGTCGCGCCGCCGACGATGGCGATCGGCCGGTGGCCCGCCTGCTGCAGCCGCCGCATGGTGAGCAACTGGACGAGGTTGCCGATGTGGAGCCCAGGCGCCGTCGGATCGAAACCACAGTAAAACGTGACAATCTCGGTATCCAGTGCCTTGCGCAGGTCGTCCGGGTCGGTGGACAGGGCGATGAGGCCCCGCCACTGCAGGTCGTCGATGATGTCGCTCACCGATGCATCGTCCCATTCTCGGCGCCAGCACCGGTAACGCGTTTCGGCCTCGCGCGCCTCGGCTTCGAAACACGGTAGGAGGAAACGTGGTTGTCCCCGGCCAGCCAGTACCGCCAGGGCCGGTCGGCTGCCTGGCTGACGCCGACCCTTGGCCCGGTACTGATGACGCCAGGCACGGCAGTGGCAATCGGGGGCGTGGGGTTGCCGGACGGCACGGCCGGCCCGATCCCCAGCGGCATGCCGGGCGTGCAGACATCGGCGCCATCAAGGCCGCGATCGATGCCAAGAGCCTGGCACAGCCTGGCCGGACCGCGGGCCAGGTCGACCGCGCGCATCGGTCGGCCGTTCCCGGATGCGCGCCCGTTCCCGGTGTCGCGCCCGTTCCCGGTGTCGCGCCCGTTCCCGCGGAGCCGCCGCTGCGCCGCGAGTTCTGCCCCGGCCACCACCTCGCCAGCCCGCAGCAGCACCGCCTCCGCCCGCCTGGGCGGCTGGCAGACCAGGTTGGCGCAGAAGTGCATGCCATAGGTGAAGTAAACGTAGACGTGGCCGGGCGGGCCGAACATGACGCCGTTACGCGTAGTTTGCCCTCGGTAGGCATGCGAGGCCGGGTCGCTTGCGCCCTGGTAGGCCTCGACCTCGACCAGCCGGACGGCGACCCGGCCAGCCGGACTGTCATGCCAGAGCACACAGCCGAGCAGGTCCGGCGCGACCTCGGTTGCTGACCGGGCAAAGAATTCGCGCGGTAGCCGGTGCATCACGGTCAGAGCGTACCTATGCGACGCGGCCCAGCGACCAGATGCGCGCGGAGCTTAGCCGGGCCGGTCAGTCAGTCGCCTTCGGGTGGCCGGTTCCGTCATAGGTGATCCAAGCCGTGTGCGAACCGCACGTCGTATTCGCCGGTCAGCGGCGGCGGCGCGCTACGGCGAACCGTCGCCGTAGTTAACTTCTCAAGCGCATCCGACGTAACTCTGCCCGTCACTCCCTGCGGCCTCCGGCAGCCGCGTCACCGGCGCAGCCGGGCGGCAAGCTCTTCCGCGCGCCGCCGAATGCCTGCCGGGTCGCCGCGGGTCAGACCGCCGCCCACGCCGACCGCGACCGCGCCAGCGTCCAGCCAGTCCAGCGCGTTGCCCGAGGTGACGCCGCCAGTCGGCACGAACTGCACCTGCGGCATCGCCGCCGCGACCGAGCGCATGAACTCCACGCCCAGCGAAACAGCCGGAAACAGCTTGACCATGTCCGCACCGAGTTCCACGGCACGGTGGATCTCGGTCGGCGTGGCCGCCCCTGGCAACACCGGGAGGCCATAGCGCCCGCCTGCCCGAAGCACGTCCTCCACGACCGCGGGCGAGACCAGGAACTGCGCGCCAGCGCTGACCGCCGCGAACGCTGCCGCGCCGTCGAGTACGGTTCCCGCACCCACGATCGCGTCCGGGCAGTCCGCGCGGAGTGCGGCAATCGCTGCCGACGCGCCCGGCGTGGTGTACGCAACCTCGATAATCGGCAGGCCACCCGAGACCAGCGTCTTGCCGACCGTGGCAGCCTCGGCCGCGCTGTTGGCGCGGATGATGCCGACACAGCGCGCGTCAGCGATCGCAGCGCAGGTCGTCCAGCGTGCCGGCATCATTCCTGCGCTGGTTCCGGCAGCACCGCGATGCAATCGACCTCGACCTTGAAGCCGAGCAGGGTCGCGCCGATCGTGGTCCTGGCCGGCAACGGCTGCGGGAACATCTCGGCGTACACGTCATTCATCTCAGCAAAGTCAGACATGTCCGCAAGGAACACGCCGCACCGGACCACGTCGGCGAGGCTCGCGCCGGCCTCTGCGAGCACCGCCGCCAGGTTCTCGATCACAACCTTGGTCTGTTCACCTGCCGACTCGCCGGTCAGGACGCCATCGCGCATCGGCACCTGACCCGCCACGTATACGAACCGGCCCTCAGCCACAATGCCGGGAGAATAGGCGCCGCCCGGCCGAGTGCCTCCCACGGCCCTCTTCGTCATCTACAGCCACCTCCTTCTCGAGGATTCTGGGATGCCACCGTCACTGCACGGGAACCTTTGCCCAGTCGTCGACCACGTCTCGCAGGTACTTGCCAAGCTCCTTCAGCCGCCGCACCTCAGCGCGCGAGCCGAGCAGCGTGACGCTGACCGCCGCGGCCGGCGCCGCCCGGCCCAGGAAGATCGGCACGGCCGCGCACCGCACACCGACCTCGTTCTCCTCGACGTCGAGGGCGTAGCCCTGCTCGCGCACCTGCGCAAGCTCATCGGCGAGCTGGTCAGCCGACTTGACGGTGCGCCTGGTTGGCCGGGTCAGCGGCTCCCACTGCGCCACCCAGGCCCTGATGGCCTCGTCGGTCGAGTACGTCCAGGCGAGCAGCGCCTTGCCGATACCGGTAGCGTGCGCGGGATTGCGGCCGCCGATGACTGAGGACAGCTTGATCGTGTGCGACGCCACCTCGATCTTGTCCTGGTAAACAATCTCGGCGCCGTCAAGAACTGCCATGTGCGTTGTCTCGTGCAGCTCGCCGCTAAGCCGGACCAGCAGCGGGTGAATGAGCGCGCGCAAGTCGAGCGTGTCATGAAACCGGAACGCGGTGGCCAGCAGTTCGGTACCGAGGAAGTAGGCGCCGCCGATCTCGGGCTGCGATACAAACTTCCGGAACTTGAGCGCGGCGAGGATTCGGTGCAGTGAGCTCTTCGGGATGTCGAGCCTGGCGGCAAGCTCGTCGAGCGAAAGGCCGGTTGCCGCACCGCCGATCAGGGCCAGGATGCGAAGCGCACGGTCCACGCTTGCCACCGGCGACTCGGCGTTGTCCTGCACCTGCACCTCTACTCTCCGCCCGCGCGGCAGCGAGCGGCGGGGCCGACCGGCCGGCCGGCCGCGCCGCGTTCCGCCATACGGAATCATAGATCCGACGACGGCGCGACTCGACATCAGAAGAACGTGTGAATGGCGTCGATGACGTGGTAGGCATCGTCCACCACCGGGATGACGCGCCATTTGTCGAAGGTGGTGCACGGGTGCGAGATGCCCATGCACACCAGATCGCCGGGCGCGAGCGATGAATCCGCCGGGAGCCGCAGGTACGCGTGCTGGTCATCGACCGAGCTGACATGCATTCCGGTGGCGTCGGCAGGCGGCGCGCCGGTCGGCCAGATCCGGAGCGGCACGGGCATATCCTGGTCGAAGGCGACGTGATGGCGGCCCGCGCCGACGATCGCCAGGCCTGGCTCGGGCCTCGACAGCACCGCGGCCCACAGCTCGAATGCCGGCATAAAGTGCGGCCCGGGCCGACCGGCTCGCGTGCCGGGCGCGACCCGCTCGTAGAAGCCGTGGTCATAACTGATGTAGGCACCGCTGCGCAGCACGACGGTTGGCGCCGGGTCGCCGTTGCCCGGCCCCGTCAGCTCCCGCACCACGATGTCGAAATAAGCGCTGCCGCCAGCGCTGAGCAGGTAGCCGTCCCGGCAGTCCGGCAGCCCGGAGATCTGCTCGCCGACCCTGCGCAGGTCCCGGCAGAACTCCGCCACCGCCGCCAGCGTCGCGGCGCTGTCGTCGTGGCCTATCACGCCCTCATAGCCTGCAACGCCTGCTAGCCGCAGCGCCGGCGCCGCGGCTGCGGCCTTCGCCACGATGACAGCGTCGTCGACGCTGCGGCAGCCGGCCCGGCCGCCTGGCCGGCCGAGCTCGACCAGGACCCGCAGCTGAGGCCCGGAGCCCGCCGGGCCAGGCGCGAGACCGCCGGCCCGGAGCGCGTCGTCCAGCAACGCGACGCCGGCCGGACTGTCGACGAAGCTGTAGCACTCGAACTCCGGGTCGGCGGCAAGCTCGGCCGACAGCCAGCCCACCGCCGCCCGGTCGGTGACCTCGTTGGCGATGAGGATCCGCGTCACCCCGAACGACCGGAACAGCTGGACCTGGCTGACGTTCGCCGCAGTAACCGCCCATGCTCCAGCCCTGAGCTGCCGGGCGACGAGCTGTGGCGCCATCGTGGTCTTGCCGTGCGGAGCGAGCTTCACCCCGGCCGCCGCACAGTAGCTGGCCAGCGACGTGATGTTGGAAGCGAGCGCCGACTCCCGCAGCACCATCAGCGGCCAGATGAAGCCGCCACCGAACAGTGACGGCCGAGTCTGCGCCAGGCTCGCCGCGCTGACCGGCGACGACCATGACAGCAAGCCGAAGCCCTTCTCCCTGGTCGTTATCGGCTCGTCCCTGAGCGCTCTGACCCGAATCAGCGAGTAGTGCGGCGACACGCCGACTGAGGTTTCTTAGATCAGGGGTGCTGGCTGGGATGATTTAGCGTTGCAGCGCTGGAACTTCCCAGAAGGAGAGTCACCCAGATGGT
>JAJYUU010000196.1 GCA_021792405.1 Actinomycetes bacterium | reverse complement strand
TCCGGCCAGCTGAAGAAGCACGTGCTGCGATTCCTGGAGCGCAAGGACGTCAAGGCGCTCTACCACCGAGTCGAGAAGGACTCCAAGAACTTCGGCCGCATCTTCATCCATTTCCGCTGGTAGATCACGCCCAGCGGCGCCAGCGCTCAGGACCGGCGCGCCAGCTAGCCCGTGGCGGCGCGTCCGCCAGCCGGGACGCGTGAGCGCCCCGCTGGCCGCGATGAGCATGCCGCCCAGCCGGGCTCTGCAGGGCGGTCCAGGCTGCCCCGCGTCGGTAGTAACCGCGGGCGACCTGATCGTCGTCGCGGTACAGATCGCCGAACTTATCGCTGCTTTTGTCCGGCTGCCATGCAAAGCCCATCCCCGCTCCCCCCGGCCAGCCGCGGCGCGTGAAGCCGCGGCGTCCGCTCCCCCGCAAGTGATGGTGGCAGCCAAGTCGCGGGCTGTCTAGCACATTCGGCTCCGTCGGGCCAGGTGGCATGGCTATATCCGAACATCTGACTAATAGGCAGCTCCGAGAAGATCATGCTGTTTGGCGAGACATGGCAGGATGGCGGCATGAAGCTCCTGTTGCGCATCCTGATTCCTGCTGCCGCGCTCGGCATCGCGCACCTGCTGATCGCCGGGATCGAGCTGACCAGCGGCAGCAACGTGTCGAAGGCCGGCACGCTGATCGCGGTCGCGCTGATCTTCGGAATCGTCAACGCCGTGCTGAAGCCGATCGTCAAGACCGTCGGCTGCTTGTTCTACGTCCTCACGCTCGGGCTGATCGGCCTGGTCGTCAACGGCCTCCTGCTGTGGCTGTGCAGCTGGCTGGCCGGCAAGCTCAGCCTGCCGTTCCACATCACCGGGTTCTGGCCAGCGTTCTGGGGCGCCATCATCGTCGGCGTCGTCGGCTGGCTGCTGAACCTGCTCTTCGACGAGAACCGCCGCGCCTCTCGCTAGTGCCGCGACGGCCTGGCGCCGGGCACTCGGCGGCGAAACCTCCTAGTGTTCCGACGTGGAGGCAACTGGTGACCAAGCCGTGGACCGTGATCGACCTGTTCTCCGGCGCCGGGGGGATGAGCTGCGGATTCAGCCGGCAGGCAGGATTCGAGCTGATCGGAGCGGCAGACGCGCAGCTCGGGAAGCCCAGCTCCGCTCCCGGCTCCCTGGGCTGCAACGCAACTTACACGGCCAACATCGGCCTGGCTCCAGTCGCCGCCGACCTCTCGCGCTCGGATCCGCTCGCGGTGTGCCAGGCCATGGGACTAGCTGGCCAGCGTCCGGTCGTGCTGACCGCGTGCCCGCCATGTACCGGGTTCTCTCGCACCCTGGCGAGCAATCACCGCCGCGATGATCACCGTAACGGGCTGGTGGGCCAGCTCAGCTCGTATGCCGAGTTGCTGGGCCCGGAGATACTGCTGATCGAGAACGCCAGGGAGCTGGTGACCGGCCGATTCGGCGGGCACCTGCGCGGGCTGCTGAGACGACTGTCCAGCATCGGCTACCAGGTGTCAGCGGCGACGCACTTCCTGACCGAGTTCGGGCTGCCGCAACGACGCGAACGCGCCATCGTCATCGCGGTCCGGCGGCCGTTGCCACTGCGCGGGCTGCCGGACCTGTGGCGAGGCTGGCGGGTTGACCCCAAGGCGACGCACGTACGGCGCGCCATCTGGGACCTGCCGCCGGTTGCGGCCGGCCAGGCGCATCCGGCCGATCCGCTGCATGTCGCTCCGGCCTTCCGGGCAGACCGGTGCCGGCAACGGCTGTCGGCCGTCCCGCACGATGGCGGCAGCTGGGCTGACCTGCGGGCGAGCCGTGACACTAGCGGGTTGCTGACGGCCGCGATGACCGCCCGTGCCGCGCGCGGCGACCTGGGCAGTCATCCGGACGTGTACGGCCGGCTGTGGTGGGACCGGCCGGCCATCACTATCAAGCGCGAGTGCTCGCACGTCGGCAACGGCCGCTACGCCCATCCCGAGCAGGACCGGCTGTGCACCGTGCGGGAGATGTCGCTGCTGCAAGGCTTCCCCCGCGATTACCAGTTCACCGGGTCGCTGTCCAACATGTACCGGCACATCGGGGACGCGGTGCCGCCGCTGATCAGCTACCAGCTCGCGGCTCTGTGCCGGTGGATTCTCACAGACGAGCGGCCGGACGCTGCGGAGCTCCTGCTGCCGGGCAGCCACCTTGTACCTGGCGACCTGGTCCGCCCATGACGCCGGTAGCCGCTGCCACGCCCGACCGGATAGCATGGGGCCATGCAACGACTGCAGCGATCCTGCTGGTGGTGGCCGCTCTAGGCGGCCGCTAGTCCTTGCATTTCCGACGGCGCGCCCGCTGGGTAGCGCCGTTTCTGCAGCGCAACGGGCGCGACTTCGTGCGGGCCAGCAACTCCAGGAGGTACGCCTCATGCCCGCGCTCACGACATCACTGCCCGTTTCATCGACAACTGCCATCGCACCGCCCGCCGCCCCGCCAGCCGCAGCGGCACGGCCCGCGACGCCGGCCGTGCTCGCAAGCCAGGATCGCACCGCGGAACTAGAGCAGGCCATTGCGCGAGACCCGGGCTCATTCCGGGTGCTCACCGGCGACCGGCCCACTGGCGCGATCCACCTTGGCCACTACTTCGGCTCGCAGTGCAACCGGGTCCGGCTGCAGAACGCGGGCGTCGAACTGCTGGTCCTGATCGCCGATTACCAGGCCATCACCGACCGGACTGCAGCCGCCGACCTGCCCGACATTGTCCTCGGCCTCGTCGCCGACTACCTGGCCCTCGGCATCGACCCGGACCGGGCCACGATCTTCGCCCACAGCCAGGTCGAGCCGCTGAACCAGCTGCTGCTGCCGTTCCTCAGCCTGGTCAGCGTCGCGGAGATCAGCCGCAATCCGACGGTCAAGGACGAGATCGCGGCCGCCGGCTCGCCGACGGTATCCGGGCTGATGTTCAGCTACCCGGTCCATCAGGCCGCGGACATCTTGTCCTGCCGGGCCAACCTGGTTCCGGTGGGCCAGGACCAGTTGCCGCACATCGAGCTGACAAGGACGATAGCCCGGCGGTTCAATGAGCGTTACTGCCCGGATGCGCCGTACTTTCCCGAGCCTGACGGGCTGCTGAGCGCGGCGCCGCTGCTGCTCGGCACGGACGGCACGAAGATGGGCAAGAGCCGCCGCAACTCGATACCGCTGCGGGCGACGGCGGACGAGACTGCGGCACTGGTGTCGAAGGCGAAGACAGATTCTCAGCGGCACATCAGCTATGAGCCGGACCGCCGGCCCGAGGTGGCCAACCTGGTCTTGCTGACCGCGCTGTGCCGGAACACGACGCCTGAGGCGGTGGCCGCTCAGATCGGCGACGGCGGCGCTGCCGCGCTCAAGGCCGCGGCGACCGAGGCGATCAACGACCGGTTCGCCGGACTGCGCGCCCGCCGGGCCGCGCTCGCGGCTGATCCCGGCTACCTGCGAACGGTGCTAGCCGACGGGAATCAGCGAGCCCGCGAAATCGCCGCCGGGACGCTAGCGGCCGTGCGCGAGGCGATGCATCAGCGCTATTAACAGGCCGCCCCAGACGCGAGCCGGCGGGCCGCAGACGCGGCCCGCCGACTCGGCTGTGCGGTACTAACTCCGGTGCTGAAGCGCAGTTTCTCAGCTAGCGCTTGTCTGCAGCTTGGCCAGCTCCGCCTGCACCATCGCCTCGTGCTCTGCCTCGTCGCGCTTGGCGTCACGCGGCCGCCAGCGGCCGCGCAGCAGCGGAATCGAGAGCAGGAAGACGATGATGCCGCCGAAGCAGATCCAGAACCACGTCCGCCACTGGCCGGGGGATTTAGCCGCCGCGGTGATGACATCGCCAGCGTGCGCTGCCATATAGGCGGTGACAGACGGCGGTACCTTCGCCAGGGCTGCCAGCTCGGTCGAGACGCCGGGGGCCGACACGGCCGCGATGACCGTCGCCGGTACCTTGGACAGCGCGGTCAGCTGAGCGCTATACGGCTTCAGCGTCGCGAGTTGCGGCGCCGCTGCAATCACGCCCTGAATCGCCGCCTGGTTGGCGCTGATCGTGCCGAGAATCGTCAGGCCCTTGCTGCCGCCGCCCGCGGCTGCGATCAGCTTGGCCGCCAGCGCGGGGGGCACCTTGTTGGCTGGGTACCTGGCCGCCGCGGCGAACAGCGTCGGGTTGGCCTCAATCACCGCCAGCTCGGGAGCGAACTTCGTTGCGTTGGCGATCTGCGTCGCGTCCGCCTTCGCGGTCGCGACGATGGTGGGGTGCGTCGCCGCGAACGTCAGCGGTGCGGCGTACTTCTGGGCATCGGCCACGACGGCTGCGTGCGAGCCCGCCCACACCAGCGACGGATACTCGTGCGCGTACTTGGCCACGGTACCGCCGTAGTTGACCAGCGGGGTTACTGTGTTGATCACGACGAGCAGCAGCAGTGACGAGCCGAACACGATCACTCGGATAATCCAGCCCCAGATCGCCAGCCCGGTCGCGACGGCTGCCGGGTTGTGGTGCTCGACCGTCTCAGTGAAGCTGGCCATCCACGGGGTGTAGGCGACGCCCAGGAAGAACAGCATGATCGCCAGGATCGCAGCGATCGAGCCGAAGCTCGGATGCGCGCCCGCCTTCGACTGCAGCAAGAAGATCACGAGCATGACCGCGGCTCCGACGCCGCCGACCACCATGAATGGCTTCCTGACCCGAGCGCGGTCGGACAGTATGCCAACCAGGATCACTGCGCCCGCGTTGAATGCCCAGCACCAGTAACCGAGATTGTTGGCTTCGTTGAGCGTGAAGCCGAAGATCGTGCTGGCGAAGATGACCAGGAAGCCCACCAGTGCGTAGTAGATCAGCAGCATGACCGAGACGGCGAAGGCCGAGATGACGACGTCTGGCTTCATCAGCTGCCGCCAGTGGTTCTTCACCAGGGCCTCGACATCGAGGCCCTTAGCCCGCGCCTCGATCAGCGCACGGTCCCGCATCGTCACCATGAGCTGGTCACGTAGCTGCGGCGACAGCTCCCGCAGCCCGATGAGAGCGACCAGGAAGACGACGAGGCCGACGACCCCGCAGATGTAGTACTCGTGCGTCCAGAACCTCAGAGTCGGGGCCAGCGGGATCGTGATCGATCCGACGATCGCGACAATGAGGCTGCCGAGCACCGGGCCGCTGGTCCAGAAGCCCATCGCGGTGGCCCGGCCGACCTGCGGGGAGAAGTCCCGGATCAGGGCCGGCGTGGCGACCAGGCAGACGCCCTCCACCATGCCGACTACGAAGCTCTCGATCGTGAACACCCACTTGTTCGTGGCAGCGGGCAGCACGAAGGTCACGAAGATGCCGGAGAACAGGAGCCCGAAGACGACCAGGTTCGCCCGGCCGTACCGGTCCGTAAGGCCGGCGAACAGCGAGCCGAACGCGCCGATCAGGTTGCCGAACGCGACAGTCGCCACGTAGAACGTGAAGGTCATGCCCAGGCTGGAGAGGATCAGCGGCGATACCGAGCCGCCGACGTACAACTCGTAGTACAACGTGATCGTGGCAACTACTGTGATGGCGAGAAACGTGACCCTGGCGCCGGTGTTCGGATAGCTGTCCAACTGCCGGTGAATCAGCGAGGAGAACAATCCCCGTTGCCCGGAAACCGGCTCCGCGGTGGTAGCTGTCATACGGCCCTCCTTGCTGTGACCGGATGTTGCGTGATGGTTAACTACATGCCGACTAGACGGTATCCCCACCGCCGGCCACAAATCAACGGTCTGTTTTGGGGTATCTCGACGCCGAGTGACCGGACGGGCATAGCGCTGCGCGCGACCGATCGGCTAACGTCAGTGGCGCGCATTTCCTGCAGTGACCGGAAGATGCGAAGGTAGCGAGCCTAGAGCCAACCCTGACCGATCTCATGCGTGCGCCGATCGCGGCCCTGCCGGTACGACCCGCGGAAGGTTGTGCCCGGAAGCCTGCGTCAGCTCTCCTTGCTGACCGCCAGGAGTGACACGGGCCCGTACCGATCTAGCGGCACGTCGCGGTCGATCAGGCTGCTGTCCGTGAGCCGGGTGAAGCTCCCCTTCATGGTCACCAGGTACCCCGGCTCGCCATCGAGCCCGTCATAGACGACATTGCCAGGGGTCGCGGCCCGCCGGGCCTCACCGATGCTGGTAGCGACGGCCCTGACCCACTCAGGGTGCGCATCACCAGCCAGCTCAGCCCATCGCAGCATGAAGGCCCGCAGGCGGTTGCCTGCCGAGGCTGGGATCGCGGACGCCATGCCCGTCATTCTCCGATTGCTCGCAGAGCACCTGCCTGCGGGCCCCGCTCACACGCGCTGCGAGCGGTGCCGGGCTAACCGGTCCTGCTTTGAGCGGTAGGCGTCCGGAGCAGAAGGTGGTAGTAGCCATCGCCTGTGCTATCCGCGGCGCGGACCATCCCGCTAGCGTCTGCCCATTCCCGGACCTGGGACAGCTCGGGGTAGAAGTGGTATCCGCCGTCTTTCAGGTACTCCCCGCTGACAATGGGCTGCCCTGCGGCGAGCGCGGATGCGTAGACCTCCGCCAGGTCGTCTTCGGCAAGCTCGACCGTCAGGTAAACCGGGCTGCCGGGTCTGACGGCGCGGCTCAGGTTGGCCAGGACGCCCGGCCAGTCTTCGGGAAACACGTTCTCCAGAGCATCGATGCAGATCGCGCCATCGAACTCGGCCGCGAAGCTGATTTCCTGAAGACCGGTCTTCTCGACGGCCACGCCGGGAAACTTAGCCTTTGCCTGGCTAAGCATGCCGCCCGACTGATCCACGCCGATAATGTCGGCGCCGGCATCCAGCAGCAGCGGCCAGTACTTCCCCGTGCCGCAGGCAGCGTCCAGGACACGTGGTGCCGCGGGACACATGCCGAGGAATCTGGCGATCATGGACTGGTGCGCTGGATTGATTTCGCCCCAGCGATCGTCGTAGCCCGGTGCGAAGAGCGTGTCCATGCGCTGCTCGTTGATACCGCGCCGCTCGGCGATCCACAGTGCCCTGTCGGTCAGCTCCAGCCTCCGTTCTGACCAGCTCTGCGGACCGCGGAAGCAGCGCCGCAGGCGCCGCTTCGATCTTAGGACCGCTCAATTCGGCAGCGTAGGCGGTGGTGCTTCGAGAACGGCCGGAACTCCCGAGGTCACAAGAAATAGACCCTCAGCTGGCGGCGACGGGCTCACGGACCTGGCTGGCTGGCCAGATCGAGAACGACATGATCCTCGGCGCATCGGCTTACAAGAACGGGATCCGCACGACCACATTGGGCCGGGGCAGCGGCGCGGCTGCAGCACCGGTACCCGAACGGCGGGACAGCGCCAGCGGCGACGAGATCTCCGCTCAGGCCCGCGCGCTCGGCGTCCCGAGCGTCGACGTGAGGTCCGGCGGCAAGGCGCTCAAGGGCTGCCGGGCCGCCGACGGCCTTCACCAGCACCGCTCGCCCGCCAGCACTGCGCGCTGCGGCCGGGGTGGTGGCCATGCTGGTGCACAATTACCGCCGTTACTACCATCCAGGCCTTGAGCGCCAGGCAGCGCTGGCGCGCTCGGAGGGACTCGAACCCCCAACCTTCTGATCCGTAGTCAGATGCTCTATCCGTTGAGCTACGAGCGCAGATCGACCTGGCATAGTGTACGACAACCTTCGGGGTAGCGTGGCGGCCGTGGCTGCCGCGTAGGTAGTCATGCGGCCGTGTCGTACCGACTCACGCCTGTCGCCCGCCACGATCATGGGACCGGGCTGAGCTGAGTTTCGCCAGCATGATGGGACCACCTGTCCGCCAGTTACATGGGACCACCGGGAGCCGGGCCGGTGCTGGCCTGCCGCTGTCCGGTTC
>JAJYUU010000195.1 GCA_021792405.1 Actinomycetes bacterium | reverse complement strand
AACCCGGCAAACCAGCGGCGCCGCGTCCGCATCGCCTGCACCCGCAGCCGGCCAGGCCGCACCGCTATACGCAGATCACGCTCGGTAACGGGCCGGCCACCCGATCCCGGTTAACCTCGAAGAGCCGCTTTGGCGCCGGTGACGGATGAGGTCAAAGGCCGCCAGCCGTCCCCACTCCAGCCATGGTTCACCTGCCACCGGCTGACTATAAAGCGGTCCTGGTCTTCGAATGTCAGAACCTGCGCCGATAGTGGTCTTGAGCCAGCAATTCGTCCCGAGAGGCAATCGGCCATGACACCTTCAGCAGCCGGGACACCGGTCATCCGCGGCACAATCCTGGCCGAGAGCATCAAGCCCGGAGCTAGCTTCGATGGCCACGGCATGAGGGTCACCAGCTGGGCTCGTTACGAGGTCACCGGCACCGCCGAATACCAGCCGCCGGTCTGGACCGCAATCGAGTTCGAGGCGCCGGCGGACAACAGCGACGCGCTAGCCACGGACCTGGCTGAGGTACTGCTGCTGCCCGGCTGGTACGCGAACTGGAGCAGTGGTACCGAGGCGACGATCGTCTTCCCCGGCAGGATCTTCCGGTACCTCAGGGGCGACAAGGCAGGACGCGAGGAAGCACAGGAGTTCGGTCGCCAGTGCGGGGTACCGGAGCCTCAGCTCGACTGGGCCGACTGATCGCGGGCATGATCACGCAGGTTGCGCAGCCTGATCAAGCGCCGTACCTCGGTCCGCGGCTCGGCGAGTGCGATGGCTGCCGCCGGCAAGGTCGGCCGGGGCCTGCGGGGCTCGCGGACGCCCGCCTCCGGCGGACGCGCCATCCGCCCGCCGTGCAGCAGGTGGCCCAGCCACTGGAGGAGGGCCGTGAGCACGTTACCCATGTCTTTCATTGTGCGCTGGGCGCCCGCCGGCGGTACACCGCTGGCGGGCAGTTTCTCGCTCGGCAGATCAGGCCGGTCTTACTGCTCGCGGCTCCGGCGCGCGAGGTGAACGATGATGTCGGCGACTATCTCGACATGCTCTGGCAGCACTTGCGTGATCTGGCTAAATACCTGCTCTTGCACCAAGGCCGGCAGCTCTAGATAAGCCGACACTGTCGAAAGATGACCGACATAGCCGGCGGCAGTCATCGTCAGGCGCCGCCCGATCACGATCTGCTGAACGTCGGTGAACCACTGAGACCGCTGGAGTTCCGTACCCGGCCACTGCATGTCCGCTTCCGGTGGCATCCCATCGGGAGACGGAACCTCGTCGCTGTCCAGGAACGGCGCGCGGGCCGCGCTTACCGCGTCCGCAACGGCCGGGTCAGCCAGCTGAACCGGTCCGCCGAACGAGGCGACCACGCCACCCGGCTCCAGCAGGGCGGCCATGCGCGACCACCGTCCCTCCGGGTTCGTCCAGTGCAGCGCCGCTGCCACGTAAACCAGGTCGTAACGCCCGGCCGGCCGCAAGTCCTCGAACGCGGCCTGCACGGTCCTGACGTTCGCCGGCACGTGCTTGACTAGCTCGGCGAGCATGGCTCCGTCAGGATCGGTCGCGGTGACCGTGACCCCCCGCTGGGCGAACAGGCGGGTTGCCTTGCCCGTTCCGGCCCCTATCTCCAGTGCGGTCCGGACCGGCTGATCCGCGTACGTCAGCACCATGTCAACGAGCTCGACGGGATACCCCGGCCGGAATCGTTCGTATGCTTCCGCCTTCACTCCGAAGCTCAGTGCGCGGCCAGCCATGCCGAGCATCCTGACACGATCCGCGCCGTCAACGCCCGTTCTTTTCGCGTGACCCGCGTCCAGGATGACCAACGCCAAGGTTCCCGGCGCCTGCGCTAGCCCGTGAACCGCAGGGTCCGGAACCACATCGCCTGTGCTACTGCTGTGGCACTAGCAACAGCAGTAGTACAGGCGATGTTGCTGGCGCACAGTGACCCGGCATTCGCGGCCGAGTACCGCCAGCGACGTGGTTGAGCCACGCCGGGACCGGGCCCGTGCCATTTTGACCGCGCTATCGCCCGCGGCGAAATCCCGGCCGGCACGAACATCGAGGTAGCGCCCGACTTCCGCTACGGCGCGCTTTGTCACCGGCTGCTGCACGGCCACGCGCCACTGACCGACCGGTTCGTCCAGGACGTCATCGACATGGCGCTCCAGCGGCATCGGGCCCGCGCGCTAGCCTCGGCGTATGAGCCGGCCCGGTCAGTCGCCGCGTGGCGCGCAGGCAGCGTGCCTGGCTCGCGGCGCGGCGGACTGGCTGCTCGACGGCGCAACCGCGGACCCCGCGGACCTGTCGCTGTATCACGGCCCGGCTGGCGTGGTCCTGGCCCTGCACGAGGCGCACCAGCATTTCGGCGATGACCGGTACGGCCGGGCCGCGCGCGGTGCGTATGCGCTGAGCGCGCAGGCCGGCGGCATCGAGGACTGTTCCCTGTATTTCGGGCTGGCCGGGATCGCGGTCGCGTTGCGTGCGCTGGGCCGGGGACGCCGCCGCCAGCCGGGCGCTCGGCCGGGTTCGTGACCGATTCGACGGGCAGCGGTGGAACCAGATGTTCGAGCTGCTGACGGGTAACGCGGGCATCGGGCTCGGTGCGCTGCAGGCGGGCGATCTGGACAGCAGGCTGTCGCTCATCGATAGCAATCGATATCACGCGCAGGCGTCGGCGCATCGCAGCCCGGGCAACTGCATCCGTATCGGACGCCGGCACCGCCGCCACGACAACCGCACCGGCACGCTACCTGCCACGTCGTCGCTTTGACCGGCTGACCTTGCCGGCTCGCTGGATACGCTGGGCCTTCGGGCCACCGCCAGCCAGACGCTCTTTGCGGCTGAGCGATAGCAGGCGCTCGGCGGCAGCCGCGCGTTCCTCGAAGTCGGCTGGGTGGACGGCCATGTCGCGCGCGGCCGCAAAGTGCGCGCGGGCTCCGTCGAGGTCACCGAGCGTCTCCAGCGCGTCGCCCGCATGTACCCTGACCCAGAAGTCGTCGGGCCAGGCCCGCAGGTTCGCGGCAATCTGCGCCCGCGCTTCGTCGCCGCGGCCGGCCTGCGCGAGCGCAACTCCGAGATCGGCGTCCGTTACCGACTGCAATTTCGGCTCGACGCGGGCGAGTGCTTCGGCCACCGACAACGCCTCGTTCGTCAGGCCCGCACGGCCCAGGTCAAGGATGAGGTTCATGAGCCAGTCCGGAATGTCGGGCCCGTACTCCGGGTCCTCGCCGAGCGCGACGCCGAAGTCGCGACCCCGCCCGGAGAACCAGGCCGCTGCCTCGACGACCAGCCGCGCCCGCTCCGCGAGTTCCGCTGGCTCTGGCACGACGTACATCGCCTCGCTGGCCCCGGCCAGCCCCGTCGCCAGCCCGTTCGGCAGATGGGGCAGCTCCCTGCGGATGGTCGCGTCCGTCAGCGCACCCCAGCCGTCTGGATTACTCCGTTCCGCTCGCGCGAGGCGCTCCTTGATGACAGCGTCCGCCTGCTTGCGGTGAGCCGCGCACATCGAATGCTGCGACTCGGCCAAGTCGGCGGGAAAGCCGAAACGCTTCCCTGCGCACGCGGGGCAGCCGGACTGGCCCCGGGACAAGGCTCCGAGTTCGACCTGGGACCGGTCCAGGTCGACTGGCCCGAAAGCGTGCTGGATCACGTCCTGGATGGCGCCGAGGCCGATGTCGTCCCACGACGGCGGGTCAGCGCTGATGGTTGCCGAACCCAGCGCGGCTCCGGCAGACAGGTCGGCGAGCAGGTCAGGCACTGAGTGGTCGACGACGAGCGACGGGTAACGACCCGCGATGACCTCCTGCTTGTGTCTGGCTGCGGTAACGACCGCGCTGCCGGCGATCGCGGTCAGCGTGGTGGCGATCGGCTCATGCCGGGCAGCGGCGAGGCCGTTGAGCCGCCAGATAGGTATGTGGACGGCGATCTCCAGACCAAGCGAACCAGTGTTCACCGCTGCCATCGCGGCCGGCCGGGGCACGTGCGTCTCCAGCGGGTCCCAGGTGAGCACGAACATCCGGAGTGCTTCGGCCATCATGGCCTCGAGGGCTGGCAGTCCGCTCCACGTAACTCTGAGTTCGAGCAGCTTCTTCTCGGTCACCGGCGGCGCGGACAGCAGTTGCGCGAGGTCTGCTGGCAGCCCTGCAAGCGCTTCGCTGCCGAGGCTTGTCACGGGGCTGAGAATACTCAAGCTCCCGGCCGGAAAGGCGGATACGCACGCCACGGCCGGCTACGCGCCGGGCGGAGTTCCGCGGCGCACTCGATGGCGGGCCAGGTCCCCGTCCCGCTGCGCTCTTGACAGGCAAGCGCATCGCAAGGGGAGCGTCAGGTCGATGAGCGAGCGGTATCGAGCACCCAGTCGAGATTGGCCATCTCGGCCGAGAACGCCTCGATGTCGTGCGCGCCAAGCAGGTACCGGGTCTTGGCAGGCGGTGGCTCCTGCATACTGTGCTCCCGGTACGCGCAGCGCAGCGCGTTGTTGAAGGCGCGGTGGCGTCCCTGGGCGATCACCTGGCTCAGCGCCTCAGCGAGGGCCTGCTGACGCTTCGCCGCGCGATCGCGCCACGAGGCCCGGCGGGCGTCCGACATCGGGCGCTGCGCCAGGTACGTAAGGGCCGACTCGATGTGCTGCACAGCGTGCCGGCCGATGACGTCGGCCGGCAGGATGGCGGCGAAATGCGCGACCTGCACGTGCACGGGCGCGTCACGCAGGGTGGCGTCGGCCGCAACAACTGCGGTGGCCCACCGTGTCAGTGCTCCGACGTTGTCGGCTGCCCGACGGTCGAGCACCATCCACTTCAGCTCGGACCGGCGGCGTCCGTCACGGAAGTCGATGCTCGTATCGTCGCAGCTCGCCGTGATTGCGGCCAGTGCCACGCGCTGACGGGCGCGGGCCTGCTTGTGGATCAGTCGGCGCCGCTCGCGGGCCTGCTTACGGGCGGTCGATGGCAGCACCGACTCGATCATGTCCTTGGTCTTGTCGCCGTGGTTCTTCACGACGCATTCTCCTCGTAGCGGCCAGCGCCGAGTCAGGACTACTCGGCTGGCTTCCTGGCGCTACCTGTCTTGCTTCGGCATGAGCCGCCTCCTTCCGGTGAGCCGACCAGCATGCGGCAGCACCGGGCCGGGATGCAACAGAATTTCGTCAGGCCGACGCGCCGGCGCGCAGCGCTACCGCGGCGTCAGCGGCCAGCCGGCGGAATGTGACCCGCCACTGTGACCGCTCCCGCGGCGAGAGCTGCGTGCGGCCCGCCGCGAGTCGGCCCCGCCGAGGCCTTCACCGCGGCCACTCGATGTGCTCGGCCTCGGTGACAGGGTCGCCCGCGAGGAACCGTGCCCCGGCCGCGCTGGCGATGTGCGGCGTGGCGCCGGCGCCGGCCAGGACGAGCGGAGCGCGCCGTGCGAGCGCGGTGAGCTGCGCGGCGAGGGGCTCGAGGGTGCCCGGCATGGTGGCGGCCAGCACGACGAGGTCCGTGCGCCTCGCCTCGGCCGTCCGCGTCAGCTCCTCAACCGGAGTGCTCATGCCGAGATAGGCGATCCGCCACCCGTTGCGGCTCAGGACGATGCCGAAGACCATCAGCGCCAGGTCGTGAAGCTCGCCGGGAGGACAGGCGAGGACGGCACGGGGGCCGTGCCCGTTCCCCCAGTCCCGGGCCAGCCCGGCGAGCCGCCCGCGGATGACGTTGCTCGCGAAGTGCTCCTGGGCGATGCTGACCGTCCCGCGCTCCCAGCGCTCGCCCATCTCGGCGAGGTAGGGCATCACGACGTCGCGAAGCACCGCTGTCACGGAGAGGTCGGAGACGAGCCGGTCAAGGACTGCCTGCGCGGCTTGCTCGTCGAAGGCGTCGAGGGCATCCCGGAGGTTACCGGACAGCTCACCCGCCGCCAGCGGGGCGCGGCGCGGGCCGGCGGCCCGGCCGGGGTCCGCGCTGGTCACGCTAACCTCCCCGAGCACCGCTCGCGCGGCCTCGGCAGCGGATATCCCGCGGGCGAGGAGGGCCTGCATCCGGCGGACCCGGAGCGCGTCCGCCTCGGAGTACAACCGGAAACCGCCCGCTGAGCGTACCGGTCGCAGGAGGCCGTAGCGGCTCTCCCACGCCCGCAGGACGTGATCGCTCACGCCGAGGCGCCGGCTCAGCTCGCCGATGCGCACCACCGGCGAGTCTTCAGGAGCATCCACGCAAAAACTCTACAGTAATTCGACAGTCATTTGACAAGGCACGCCGCGTTAGCTAGCGTCATCCTTAGACAAACATTAGACGGAAGCTAACACTATGGACTCCCGCACTAAGGTCCCGGCGGCCGGCACTGGCTCCGCCGCCCAGGAGCACGGCAGGGCCGCATGCGCACGGCGGCCATCCGTGGCGGTGATCGGTGCCGGGATCTCCGGGCTCACCGCGGCCTACCTGCTCGCCCGCACGCACGACGTCACCATTTTCGAGGCGGAGGACCGGCTCGGGGGCCACGCCCACACCCACGACGTCACCGATTCCGATGGCCGACAGCACGCTGTCGATAGCGGGTTCATCGTCCACAACGACGTGACCTACCCCTGGCTGCGCAAGCTTTTCGGCGAGCTGGGCGTGGGGGTGCGCCCCGCCGAGATGAGCATGAGCGTCCGCTGCGATGGATGCGGGCTGCAGTATGCCGGCGGCCGCGGGCTGCGCGGCGTAGTCGCCCAGCCGCGCCGCCTCGCCGACCCTCGGTTCGTCCGGATGCTGTGGCAGGTCAAGCGGTTCCACCGGCGAGCCTTGACCTTCCTGCGGACCACAGACGACGAGAACCTGACGACCTACGGCGAGTTCCTGGAAAGCGAGGGGTTCAGCGGCTACTTCATCGCTCACTACGCCATCCCGGTCGTCTCATGCGTGTGGTCCGCCGGGCGGGAAGTGACGCTGGACTACCCGGCGCGCTACCTGTTCCGGTTCCTCGACCATCACGGCATGCTCCGGCTTGGCGGGTCACCCCAGTGGTACACCGTCGTCGGCGGGTCACGTGTCTACGTCGAACGGCTTGCCAGGCTGCTGACGGATGTGCGCGCCGCCCACGCCGTCACCGACGTCACCCGGCACGACGACGGGGTCGAGATCAGGGACGTCACCGGGCAGGTCACTCGCGTGGACCGGGTCGTCATCGCGACCCACGCCGACCAGGCACTGGGCCTGCTCGCAGACCCGAGCGACGCGGAGGTCACCACCCTCAAGCAGTTCGGCTACTCGCGTAACGTCACCGTGCTGCACACCGACGGCTCGGTCCTGCCGGACGCGGCGCGGGCCCGTGCCTGCTGGAACTACCGGATGGCTTCCTGCGACCGGCCCAGCCAGCCCGCCGTGGTGACGTACTGGATGAACCGTCTGCAGGGACATCGTGCCGCGCAGGAGTTTCTCGTCACGCTCAACGACAGCGAACGCCTGGCCCCCGAGTCTGTCGTGGCAACGATGGTTTACGAGCACCCGATCTACACGCCCGGCGCGGTGCGCGCGCAGTCACAGCTGAACAGCCTGGCCACCGGCCGGACTGTGTACGCCGGCGCTTACCACGGGTGGGGATTCCACGAAGACGGGTGCCGCTCCGGCATGGCGGCGGCACGGCACTTCGGAGCGGCCTGGTGAGCATGGCATGGCACCGCCCGCAGGCGCCCGCCCGCCCGCGGGGGGCCGCCCGCCCGCAGCTGCCCCAGTTGCCCCAGTTGCCCCAGATGCCAGCCTTGGTCGTCGGCTACGTCACGCACCGGCGGCCAGGGCCGGTGCGGCATGCCTTCCGGCACCGGGTCTACCAATGGCTGGTCGACTTGGACTCGCTCCCCCGCGAGCCTTGGTACCTCAGGCCGTTCGCGCAGTTC
>JAJYUU010000194.1 GCA_021792405.1 Actinomycetes bacterium | reverse complement strand
CTGGCGAATCCTCAAACACCCCGACAGCCACATCACCGCCATCCCCCCGCCCCCCGGCTGGCAGCCAGGCACCATCTACCGATCCGGCAAACCCATCCGCGAACACCCACCCCACCCCGGCTAACCCGGCCAGGCCCTAGCAGCAGGCCACGGTCAGCCTGGCCAGGGCGTCGACGCGCAGCCGACCAGCCAGCCGGCCGCAGCCAGCATCGGCATCAGCCCGTACCGGGCGTCTGTTGCTCGCGTCTGTTGCTCGCGCCGGCATCGGGAACCCGCATGGCTTCAACGCGCCGCCCACAGCCGGAGAGCCAGGACGGCAGCCACCTGACAGTCGGTCGTCAGGCCGCCAGGTCAGGCCACCGGGAGATCGTAGGTGCGGCGGACACTGCTGCCCAGGCGAGTGATGTCGGCACCGTAGACGTGCACCGAGACCGCGATGTCCGTGCCGATGTTACGAACCCGGTGGATGTCGCCGGGCGGGGCGAAGCCGCTCACATCGCCCTGGTTGCTGTGGCTGCGGCCAACCTCCGTGAGATAGCGGCCGTCAGCCGAGAGGGCGTACAGCTCTTCGTACTCGACTCCCTGCACCACGCCGAAGACGCACCAGGTGACGTGATCATGTATCGGGGTAACCTGGCCCGGCCGCCACACCAGGGCGGTGACCGAGAACGAGCCATCCGGCTCGACGTGCAGCACGTGACACTGGTACCCGTCCGGATCGCCGGCTCGCTCGGCGGCGGTCAGGATGTCGGCGCCGGGCAGGTGCCGCTGCAGTGCGCTGGCCACGAGTTCGGCGGTCCGCTGCCAGTCCGCGTGCTGCCGGGTGGCGGCACGGATGCCAGCCAGCAGTCCGGCCGGACAGCGCGTGACAAC
Organism: Actinomycetes bacterium; assembly: GCA_021792405.1. Classification (GTDB taxonomy): domain Bacteria; phylum Actinomycetota; class Actinomycetes; order Streptosporangiales; family Streptosporangiaceae; genus JAJYUU01. Next base: position 6,957 of record JAJYUU010000194.1, on the reverse strand, counting down.
CGGGCTGACAATCGTCATGCGCGCGCTCCCGTCTGCCGGGTCGCCGGCTGCCTGTCAGGACTCATGACCGGTGCCTGGCTGACGTCAGTCGCCATCAAGGTACGGCCGTGACCGGCTCGCGCGCCAATGCCAACAATCCATCGATCTATAACGGCGGCCTATTCGACACCGCTCGCGATGTGGGCGTCCGGACCTTGCGCTGTCCGGGCACGGCCCGTCGCTGGCCGAGTCGCGCTGCTCACGCAGTCGCGGCGTACACCGGAAGCCGGGCTCGTGCGTCAACTAAGCGTTGTGCAGGAGGGGTGTACAACAACACCGGGCCAGTCCGGGCGGCGGCTGCGCCGGTACCGCGGGGTGATTGCCGGACGCTGTCCGATAGCACCCCGCGGTACCCGCGTTGGCTGGCAGTATGCCTGGGTGGGCACCATCATGCTGCTGGACGCGGCCTCGATGTACTTCCGGGCGTTCTACGGGGTGCCGGAAACCATGACCGCGCCGGACGGCACGCCCGTCAACGCGGTCAAGGGGTTCCTCGACATGATCGCCCGGCTGGTCCGGGCCAGGCATCCGGCACGGCTGATCGCGTGCATGGATGCGTCCTGGCGGCCAGCGTTCCGGGTCGCGGCACTGCCGTCTTACAAGGCCCACCGGGCAAATCCTGATGGATCCGAGCAGGTGCCGACGGCGCTGAACATTCAGCTGCCGGTCATCGTCGACGTGCTGTCCGCTGCTGGGATCGCGATGGCCTGGGCTGACGGCTACGAGGCCGACGACATCATCGGCACATTGGCTGCGCAGGCGACCGGGCCGGTCGAGGTGGTAACCGGCGACCGGGACCTGTTCCAGCTCGTCGACGACGAGCGCCGGATCCGGATCGCCTACATCGCCAGGGGACTGGCCAACCTGGAGCTTGTCGACGAAGCGGCCGTGACGGCGAAGTACCACATCCCCGGCAGGAGTTACGCCTCGTTCGCAGCGCTGCGCGGCGACCCGAGCGATGGCCTGCCCGGCGTTCCCGGCGTCGGCGAGAAGACCGCGGCGGCGCTGGTGCGCGTCTTCGGCTCCCTCGAGGCGATGCTGGCCGCGATCGATGCCGGCCACGGCGGCTTCCCGGCCGGCAGCCGGGCCAGGCTGGTGGCGGCCCGGCAGTACCTGGATGCCTGCATGCCCGTGGTGAAGGTGGCCACCGACGCGCCGGTCACGCTGGCCGGCGGGAACCTTCCGTCGGTGCCGGCGGATCCTGGCCGCATCGCGGACCTGGATCAGCGCTTCGACCTCGGATCGTCGCTGGGCCGGCTGCTCTCCGCGCTTGCCGCCTCGCCGGGCTGAGCCGCACCGGACCCGGGTGCCAAGCACAGGATGGGTGCGCAAGTCGGCGGAATGAGATGATACGCACGCGGGGGTTTGCGTAACGGCGACCGGCTGAAGGAGTGCAATGGAGCACGATAAACAGGAAACGCGGCTATACCCGGCCAACCGGTTGCGCGAGGTCGCGGCCGCGGCCGGTGCTGCGGGGCTGGATGCGCTGCTGCTGACGCCGGGGCCGGACCTGCGCTACGTGACAGGCTACGAGGCTCCCGCACTAGAGCGGCTGACCTGCCTGGTAGTGCCTGCCGATGGCGCGCCGTTCCTGGTCGTGCCGAGGCTTGAGGTGCCTGCTGCGCTGGCGTCTCCGGCGGGCGCGCTAGACCTGGAGATCGTCGGCTGGGACGAGACCGACGACCCGTATGCGCTGGTCGCCAGGCGGCTGGGTGGTGTCGGCGCGGTCGGCCTGGCCGACCGTATGTGGGCCCTGATGGTGCTGCGGCTGCGGGCGGCGCTGCCCGCAGCCCGGCAGGAACTGGCCAGCGTGGTCCTGCGGGACATGCGCGCACGCAAGAGCCCGGCGGAGATTGCCGCCCTGCAGGCGGCTGCGGATGCTATCGACCGTGTCCACGCGCAGGTGCCGGGCTGGCTGCGGCCCGGCCGCACCGAGCGCGAGGTGGCGGCAGACATCAGCGAGGCGATCCTGGCCGCCGGACATGCAACCGCCGACTTCGCCATCGTAGCGTCCGGCCCGAATGGCGCCAGCCCGCACCACACCGCCTCCGACCGCGTGCTCCAGCCAGGCGACGCCGTCGTGGTGGACATCGGCGGCACGATGCCCAGCGGCTATTGCTCAGATTGCACCCGCACCTACGCGATTGGCTCGCCGCCCGCCGCGTTCGCGGAGTATTACCAGGTCCTCAAGGACGCCCAGGACGCGGCGCGGCGAGCAGTGCGGCCAGGCGTCAGCGCCGAGGCCGTGGACGCGGCCGCCCGCGAGCCGATTACCGCGGCGGGCTACGGCGAGTTCTTCGTGCACCGGACCGGTCACGGCATCGGCCTGGAGACTCATGAGGATCCCTACATCGTGTCCGGCAACACCGAGCCGCTACAGCCTGGCCACGCGTTCTCGATCGAGCCGGGTATCTACCCGGGCCCGCACGGAGCACGCATCGAGGACATCGTCGTGTGCACTGCGGATGGCTGCCAGGAGCTGAACAAGGTCAGCCGCGAGCTGATCGTGGCAGGCGGCTAGTGGCTGGCGTCGAGCGGGAAGCCAGGGACGAGACTACGGCTGCCCTGTTCGCGCTGGCGAGCCAGATCGCGGCCGATGAGCTGCGACCGCGGGCCGGAGCCGCCGAGCAGGAAGGGAGATTTCCCAGAGAGGTTTTCGCCACGCTGGGCAAGGCCGGCCTGCTCAGCCTGCCGTACCCGCAGGAGCTGGGCGGTGGCGGTCAGCCCTACGAGATCTATCTGCAGGTCGTCGAGGAGCTTGCGACGGCATGGCTGGCCATCGGACTGGGGGTCAGCGTGCACACTCTCACCTGCTTCCCGATTGCCACGGCGGGCACCTCGCAGCAGCAAGACCGGTGGCTGCCGGGCATGCTCGGCGGCGATCAGCTGGGCGCCTACTGCCTGTCCGAGCCGGACAGCGGTTCGGACGCCGCGGGCCTGGCGACCAGGGCAGTGCCCGACGGGGACGAGTTCGTGATCAACGGGGTGAAAGCCTGGACCACCCATGGGGGACAGGCCGACTTCTACACCGTGTTCGCGCGGACCTCCGGTGAACCCGGCGGACCCGGCAGGGCCCAGGGCATCAGCTGCTTTCATGTTCCCGCGGGCACGGCCGGGGTATCGGCGGCACCGCCAGAGCACAAGATGGGCGTCCGCAGTTCGGCCACCGCGCAGGTGCGATTCGAGGCGGCCCGCGTGTCCTCCCGTCAGCTGATCGGGGAGCCCGGCCGCGGCTTCCCGATCGCGCTCGCCGCGCTGGACGCGGGCCGTCTGGGCATCGCAGCCTGCGCTACCGGCGTTGCGCAGGCCGCGCTCGACTGCGCTGTCGGCTACGCGCGGCAGCGGGTCCAGTTCGGCCGGCCGGTGATCGATTTCGAGGGCCTGCAGTTCATGCTGGCCGACATGGCGACCGCTGTCGCGGCCGCCCGTGCGCTGTACCTGGCGGCGGCCCGGCGCAAGGATGCGGGCCTGCCGTACGGGCAGCAGGCAGCCATGGCGAAGCTGCTGGCTAGCGATACCGCAATGCGCGTCAGCACGGATGCGGTCCAGGTGCTCGGCGGATACGGCTACGTCGAGGACTTTCCCGCGGAGCGGCTGATGCGCGAGGCGAAGATGCTGCAGATCGTTGAGGGCACCAATCAGATTCAGCGCATGGTCATCGGCAGGCAGCTGGCACGGTCGGCCTGACCGCCGCTGCCGGGAGGGTTAGCGATTGGCCGGATGACCGATGGACAGTCCGCTTGCCAGGTCGAAGAACTGCATATTCGAGGTATCTACGGCGAGCACGGCGGCCGTGCCGGGTCTGATCCCGGTACGCGCCGCGACTCGCGCCGTCCACATCGTCTTGTTGTCGGCGAGCGGGATCGTCTCGTCCTCGTCGTCGCCAGCGCGCGCGTCGGTAATGCTGGCGTGCTGCACCGGGGGCGTGTCGAGGGCGAAGATGACGTGCACCTCGCTGCCGAGGTCCTCAGTAACGCTGGACTGGACAGTGAGCCGCGGCCAGGACGGCTCGGCGAAACTGGCATCCTCGAAGTCGGACGGGCGGATGCCGATGATCAGCTCCTTGCCCAGGTAGCTGTCGAGCCCGGATCTGGCCGCCAGCAGGGCATCACTGACCGCCAGCTTGTGACCGGCGAAAACGACGGCAGGTCCGTCGTCGCGGACGAGCCGCCCGGTCGCGAAGTTCATCGCCGGCGAGCCGATGAAGCCGGCCACGAACAGGTTGACCGGTGAGTTGTAGAGGGCCTGCGGAGTGTCGACTTGCTGGAGCTTGCCATCGCGGAGCACGCACACCCGCTGACCAAGCGTCATGGCCTCGACCTGATCGTGCGTCACGTAGACGGTAGTAACGCCGAGCCGGTCATGCAGTTGCGACAGTGACGCCCGCATCGACACCCGGAGCTTGGCATCGAGATTTGACAGCGGCTCGTCCATCAGGAAGGCCTGCGGCTCGCGGACGATTGCCCGGCCCATGGCGACGCGCTGGCGCTGGCCACCGGACAGCGCGGCCGGCTTGCGCTTGAGGTACTCCTCAAGGCCGAGCATCTTGGCCACCTCAGCGACGCGTCGCTTGATCTCGTCCTTGGGCGTCTTGCGCTGCTGCAGTCCGAATGCGAGGTTCTGCTCGACCGTCATGTGCGGGTAGAGGGCGTAGTTCTGAAAGACCATCGCGATGTCTCGATCCTTGGGCGGCAGGTCATTGACCACCCGGTTGCCGATCGTGATGGTGCCGGAGGTGATTTCCTCAAGGCCTGCGATGGACCGCAGCGCGGTGGACTTGCCACAGCCGGACGGCCCGACCAGGACCATGAACTCGCCGTCAGTGATGTGCAAGTTCAGCCCGTCAATGCCCGCCACGCCGCCGGGGTAGACCTTGTCGACATCATCAAGCACGATCTGCGCCATGCGCCCTCCGTAGCTGTGCCAGCGAGGCCGTTAGCGGACCTCCTGGCCGGAGCGTACCGGCGCGCGGTCCCGGTGGCTACGCCGCGGAATGGCCCGTTACCGGAGCGTGAGTCCGTTATTGTTTCGTTACGTACCTAGCCCGCGCCAGCCGGCGGAGCGGCACGTTAACGTTGCCGGGTGGAGGAGATCAACGCCAGGATCGTCTCGCTGCTCGCCGCGGACGGCCGGATGAGCTTTACCGAGCTTGCCCGGCGCACCGGTTTGTCGGTGTCAGCTGCTCAGCAACGGGTCCGCAGGCTGGAACAGCGCGGTGTCATCAAGGGCTACAGTGCGGTCATCAGCGCGGAAGAGATCGGCTTGCCGCTCACGGCCTTCGTGTCGATCAGAGCCTTCGACCCCGCGGCGCCCGACGATGCTCCCGAGCGGCTGGCGCACCTTGCGGCCATCGAAGCCTGTCACAGCGTCGCCGGGGAGGCCAGCTACATCCTCAAGGTCAGGGTGCCGTCGCCGCGTGATCTTGAAGACCTGCTGCAGGAGATCCGGGCCGCGGCAAACGTCTCGACGCACACGACGATCGTGCTGAGCACGCCGTTCGAAAACCGGCCTCCCCAGGTCTAGCCTGCGCAGCGCAATCCTGGCCGGACCGGCGTAGCCGGCCTGATCGGCGGCGGCTAGCCGCACTAGTCCGACTTGCCGAGGACGAGGTTTTCGGTCAGATCAAGTTTTAGTGTTCAGGCTGGGGCCAGCCCTTGACTGATGAACCGGTCGAGTTCGCGTAGCAGGTCCTTCCAGGCCAGCGCGAGAGGGCTGCGTTTGGCGAGGTCGTCGGGCAGTCCGGGGTCGAGGGCTGCCAGTCCGGGGTCGAGGGCTGCCAGTCCGGGGCCGAGGATGCGGCCGTGGGCCTTGGTGAACAGCACGGCGACGGCTCGTCCGGTCGGGGTGAGCTGGTAGCGGTGGGTGCGGGGAATGCGAGTGATCATCTGCTTGCGACGCAGCCGCCGCAGATCATAGGTGGCATGCCTGCTGGAGTAGTCGGCGGCTAGCAGTGCTCGCATGCGGGCGGTTAGCCCGCGGTTGTCGAAACCGGCGATCAGGTGGGTGAAGCCGGAGAGGGCAGCCATGAGCGCTATCACCCGGGGATCCCCGAACCGCAGGGCGGGGGCATGCTGGCCGTCTTCGGTGGCTGACGGCCGGGTCACCTGGTCAAGGGTGGCCACGTCGGGAGCGGGCATGGCGCTGGCTGCCTCAGCGTCGCACAGACGCTGGCTGGCCTGCTGGCCAGCAACGCGGAGGGCGTTCCAGTTGTCGTAGGTGACGCGCCGGCCGACGCCGAAGTCGCGGGTGTCGCAGACCACCAGCTCGGTCCGCAGAGCCCGGTGCTCCTTGAAGTACTGCTTCAGCCGACTGGACTTGTAGTAGCAGGTGACCTGCGGTTCCACGCCGTGGGTGATCACCTGGGTGCGGAACGGGCCGGGCGTGCGGACGCTGATCTTCCGGCCGAAGGTGAGCGATACCTGGTCGGGGCGGCCCAGGTCCAGGTGGTCGCGGATCAGTCCCTCGAAGAACGCCCGGCCGGCCGCGGGCCGGTCAAACACCCGGGTGTCGGAGATCTCGAACTGGCGGAACGCCAGGTCATAGACATACCCGGCGTGCAGGTCGTCGCGGGTGAACGGGGACGGCAGCCGGGCCTGCCAGCGCCAGAAGAACGAGGTGACCGCACCCGGGCCGAGCCGGTCGCAGACCCGCTGCAGCAACGTCGGTCAGCGCAGGCGGCGAACCCGTTGTCCAGCGCGGTGAACCCGACGCCGGCTTTGGCCAGCTGCCGCTTGGCCCACTCATGCCCGTTGAGCCACAGCCAGACCGGCCACGGCGCATAGGCATTGGTCTTCCAGAACGCCGGCCCCCACTCGGCGTCCCACAGGTAGAAATAGAAGTGGTTGACGAAGGTCATCTGCCGCCCCCACTCCATGTGCGGGTGCGCGGTGCCCCGCTGGCCCCTGGCCGGCCAGGACC
>JAJYUU010000038.1 GCA_021792405.1 Actinomycetes bacterium | reverse complement strand
GGTTAGCTGCGGCTCGGCGTCCGAACCGTTGCGCCAGAGGCGAGCCTTCAGGTTGTCGATAGACGTTCCGCCGCTCATGATCTGGTCTCCTCGGTGTACTGGTCTGCGAGTCCCGCACGCCCGGTAGCTCTGAGGTAGGTAGCCCAAGCGCCGGGCTTGGCGCATGGCCTGCGGTGGGCTCGGCGGCCGCAACACGGCTGAGCCCGAAAGTAGAGACGAGTGCCCAGAGGGCCTCGGATGCTGAGCCCTGCGAAGCTGAGTCTCACTTGCCCTGCCCCTCTCGGTGGATTCGGTGGCTACTCGGCAGGTCGCACACGGCGCAGTCGGCTCCCGCATTGTGGACACTCATCCTGTAGGGGTGCGGACGCGCGTACTCGGGGATCTCCGCGACCCTCGTAACGTTGGGTCCGGCGCCGCCCTGGGCCTGCCGGATCCCCTCGGCGATGTTGGCCTGTGTGCGCTTGTTGTTCTTCTCGCGCGCAGAGCCGATCAAGCTTCCGATGACGCTGATAACGCCGACGATGATGATCCAGTGCCCAAGGGTGCTCTGCCAGAAGCCGCCGCTGTTGTTCATAGAGAGGACGCTCCTCGGTGCCTGGGCCTGCGGATCATGCGGACTGCGAGGGCTCCGAGGCCATGTTGCTACTGCGTCTAGTGCGACGCATGAGGCAAGCTCCCGGTTTACCTCGGTTTATGCGGAACCAGACTGCACGCAGGGCTGAAGTCTGATCGACGGGCAACCCTCGGCAACAGTGGCAGCGAACGCAAGGGTTATGACGTGGTCGTGCAGACTGCCCGTCATGGACTTTTGGACCTACGGCGTAGACATCGCCACGATGGCTACCGGCCTACCGGCCTACCGGCCTATCGGCGTTAACGGCAGCGAGCGTCTGGACGTACGAGCGTGTGGCAGGCATGGTGTCAGCGCGCCGCCTTGAAGAAGGCCCGTATCTGGAACATTGGCTACGTGCCGATGGACCGATTGCAGTTCTGGTTCGTTCGCCTGGCCGACGACGACCAGCAAGATCCCGTGAGCGGGCGCGTCATCCTCGAAGTGCTGCGCACCGAGGGCGGGGACTCCGACTCGCAGATGGCTTGGTCGTTCCGCAATCAGGTCAGGCGCGGCAGTCTGGCGATCCCTCCGACGCCCGAGCAAAAAGCATTCCTTCGGGACCTGAGGTGCCCCGAACTTTCCGGACAGTCCATCCATTTGGATGGGCGAACTGGAAAGAGGAAAGAATTGCTATGTGTCAACAAGAGCTTGGACCAGACCTATTCGGCGCTGGGCACATACGTCGCCGAACGCGAGATCGGCGTGGACGGGCCGATCCGGGAGCTGTACCTGGCGTCACCGTTCGACACGAGCGACGAGTCCGCGTACGTCACCGAGGTCTGCTGGCCCGTCTTCCGGACCGCGCCGACGGATTAGTGATGTCCATGTGCTGCTCTGGTCTGCGCCTGCCCCAGCGTAGAGGCCGGCGTGTTCACGAAGACGGGTCTGCCGGTGACCCGGTGCGCGTGGCAATGAGGTTGGCAACCGCATCCGTGAGCTGTTCCATGGGCGCCTCGACTGTGTGACGGATGACCTGCGCGTCCACCCTGTAGTAGTGATGAGCCAGCAAGTCGCGCAGCTTAGCGATCTCCCGCCACGGAACCTGTGGCTGCAGCGCGAGCAGTTCCGCGGGCAGGGCCTTGACTGCCTCGCCGATCACCACCAACCGGTACAGCAGCGCATCGAAGGCGAGTTCCGCGGCATCCTCCGCGCCTCGGCCTGCTGCAGCACCTGGACTGCTCTTCGCACTCCGTCAACTGCGTTCGCGATGTCGGTCAAGCGCTCTCGAGGCGTCCGGCTCACAGCGGAATCGCCTCAGCCAGCGCGCGTTCGCGAACTGGCGGCGACATGACCTGCACCGCCGCCACGTCGACCGTCCTGCCGACGATGGCCTCGACCTCCTCGGCCAGCTTGAGAAGCGGGAATAGCCCACGTTCCTGGGCGTCGAAGTCGACGAGCAAATCTATGTCAGATGTTGGCGTTTCCTCGCCGCGGGCTACCGAACCGAAGATCCGTACGTCCGACGCGCCGGCAGCCTCTGCCGCTGCGAGGATCTCCGTCCGGCGTTCACGGAGCAGCACTGCCACCGGTCTGCTAATGGCCGGCTGTTCTGTGGTCGCCGGGCCAGCGAGGACCAGTTCTCGCCCGGCCGCGCGAAGAAGCCGTGCTAGCGTCCGCACGGTGGGACTGGCGGCTCCGGTCTCGTATCGCGCCACCATTGCCTGTGAGGTCTTCGCGCGGCGGGCCAGTTCGGCCTGGCTCAGGCCAGCCTCGCGGCGGACGGTTGCCAGCAGGGCAGCAGCATCTGCACTCACGTAATCAGTATACCTTTTCAGGCATAGGACTTCATTGCTCCAGGCTGATCGACACGTAGGGCTGCTGCAGGGAAGGCTGAAGGCGGTGCCGCTGTACTCGCTCCAGAGCGAGTACAGCGGCACCGCAAGGGTGCTGTCATCTAGGCGGGACGGCCGCGGACCTGTGTGCAGCACAGCTTCCGCCAAGCCGGCCCGGTGGCGCCAAGGTCGTCAGCAGTGGTACTTTATCTTGTACCACTGCTGAAGGGGCTAGCTGTTATGTCGATCACCGCGAGCGAGGCACGCAAGGGCTTGTTCCCGCTGATCAAGAAGGTCAACGAGGACCACGAGGCCATAGAGATCGTCTCCCGGCACGGCAATGCCGTCCTAGTCTCCGCTGAAGATTACGCTGCCCTGCGCGAGGGTGCTTACCTGCTGCGTTCGCCGGCCAACGCCCGCCGGCTGCTCAAGGCTTACGAAAACGCCCTCAACGGTGTCCGCGTCGCCGAGCATGCCCTGATAGACCCCGAAGCGTCGGACGCCCAGCAGCCCCGGTGAGGCTCGCATTCGAAGACCAGGGCTGGGAAGACTATACGTCCTGGCTCAAGACCGACCGTAAGATGCTCGCGCGCGTCAACAAGCTGATCGAAGACGTACGGCGAGATCCGTTCACCGGCATTGGTAAGCCTGAGCCACTCAAATACCACCTGCCCGGAGCTTGGTCACGCCGGGTAGACGACGAGCACCGTCTCGTCTACCTCGTCACGGAAGCAGAGATCATCATCCTCGCCGCCCGCTACCACTACTGAACTGGCCGTGACCCATCTCTACCTTAGTGCAGCTGACGAGGACCAGGTCTCGCCCGGCCGCGCGAAGAAGCCGTGCTAGCGTCCGCACTGTGGGGCTGGCGGCTGCGGCCGAAAGTTGCCTGATAACCGTCCGCCTCGTTCAACTCTGGGATCCCTCACGGACGAGCTTGTTGTAGACAGTCAACGAAGAGTGGCCGTTAGCTGCAGTCACCGCTAGACGACATCCTCCTGCGCATCCCGGCCGCTCGGTGCCGGTGATGCTGGCCGCATGTGCCAGTGTGGCTGGCCGGGCATCAGTTCGACGTACTGAGCAGTCCCGGGCTGGCCCGCGTCGGAGCCGAACCACGACCGGAGCACGTCGGGCAGGACGTTGCGCGAGTCGCCGCCCTGATGAGCAACGTTCAACGCGATCTTCACGAATCTGCCCGTGTAGAGCACGTCGTCGGCGACAAACGAAGCCTCGCCTTCTGGCAGCGGTGGGTTGTGCTCGCGATCGAGCATGAGGATGGGTCGGCCCTGCGCCTGGATGACTTTCAGCCTGGCGGCCGCGCCCAGCCGTCCGCGCTCGGCGAAGAGGTAACGGGCGAGCCGGAAGTCGACCAGTTCGTCCACCATGGCATCGAAGGTTTCGCCGACATCAGCGCCGACGCTGAACGCAGGGACGAACCGATGGCCGTCGATGCGGAACCAGCCGGCGGCGGAACCTCGCAGCTGGCCTGCCCAGGCGGACAGCGGCCACTTCAGCCAGTAGTCCCGCCAGGAGTCGTTACTCGCTGATGCGGGATCGGGCATCTCAGCTGAGCGGGTGTCGGCTTGCAGCCGCGGGTCACCACGGACGAGCAGGTGGACGGCGAACGCGAGCTCAGCGATGCTCGTGCCGGTCCGCAGCGCGTTCATCTGCAGGAGCGCCTGAAGGGTAACGAGCTTGTAGGACTTGGTGATCGCCTCCTTTTCGAAGCCGGCGAGGACGTCGCCGTGGCGTCGCGTCACCACACGTTCGCGCTCGTCCAGGAGGCCAAGGGCGTCGAGGAAGGCGAACCAGTGCCCGTGCTCGCTGCGAGCGGAGGCCGGGTTGTAGCCGGCTTGATAGGCCTGGACTGCACTGGGCCGGCGGCCGCGCTCGTCCGCGTACGACCGGCAATAGTCCTCGAGGGCCGACCGCGCCCCGACCCGCGTTATCGCCCGCAGAATGCTGACCAGCTCGACGTCATACGTCGCCGAGCAGCCGGGCGGAAGGCCGAAGTCGCCGGTCCGCATGGCCTGCAGGACCTTAGCGGTGCCTGCCTGCTGCCCCGTCCCGAGTGTGAGAAGCGTGCGCGGCTTGATGAGGTAGCTGCGGTGGTTGCCGATGAAGTCGATGACTGTCAGGGCGGCCTTGCCGGGACTGCGCCGAAGGCCGCGGCCAAGCTGCTGAAGGAACAGGACCGGAGATTCAGTCGGCCGCAGCATCAGGACCGTCTCGACCTCGGGTACATCGAGACCCTCGTTGAACACGTCGACCGTGCAGATGACCTGCAAGTCACCAGAGCGCAGCTGCTCGATCGATCCGGTACGCGGCGCACTGGTCGGGCCGCTGTGCACGGCTACGGCAGTCACGCCGTTGCGCCTGAAGAACTCGGCCATGAAGTCCGCATGCGTGACGGTGACGCAGAAGGCGATGGCGCGCCCGCCGCCCCTTTCTCGCCACTCCTTTAGGACATGCTGCGCGCGCTGCTGGGTCTCGACGGCCCTCGTCAGCGAGGTGGTGTCGAACCGGCCGCCTCGCCAGGGGATCGGCGTGTAGTCGACGTCGTCGGCGATGCCGAAATAACGGAATGGGCTGAGGTCTCCCTGCTCGATGCCGTCGGTCAGCGGGCACTCGAATACCAGGTTGTCGGAACACAGCGCGAGCAGGTCTGCGCCATCCATCCGGTTCGGCGTCGCAGTCAGACCCAGCAGGAAGTCCGGCCGGAAGTGGTCGATTACCCGGCGGTAGCTGCGAGCGGCAGCGTGATGGAACTCGTCAATCACGATGTAGTCGAACCTGTCCCGGTTGAACAGGCCGAGATTCCCGGCGAGCGCCTGAATGCTGGCGAACAGCACCCGGGCGCCGGGTTGCTTCTCTCCGCCGTAATACAGGCCGAGGTCGGCGTCCGGCTGGACACGCCGGAACACCTCGAGGGACTGGCGCAGTATCTCCTCGCGGTGAGCGACGAACAACGCGCGGCGAAACTGTGGCCGGGCTGAATCGAACGCGGCCAGCCAGGTTTTGCCCAGACCGGTCGCCATGACGACCAGGCCGGCGTGGAAGCCGGCGAGCCTCGTCTGCTCCAGAGCCGTCAGTGCTTCCCGCTGCACAGGACGCGGGCCCGGCGCAGTTGCTGGCGCCTCCGGCACGACACCGGCGATGTGAACGGCTGGCTGCCACCGCTCCCGGTAGTCCGCCAGGAACTCATGCGTCAGCGGTCGGCTGCGTTCGTCGGACCATAGCCGTTCGAACGCCGTCAGCAGTGGCACCGCATTGTCAGCGCCGATCGCCCATTCAATGCCCCCAGCGATTCCCGTCGCGCTCAGGTTATTGCTGCCCACGAACGTCTCTGCGGCCAACGGGTCGCCAGACGAGAACAGGTATGCCTTGGGGTGAAAGCTGGTCGCCGGATCGTGGAAGACGCGCGTAGCGATGGCCTCAGGCCTGAGCTCGGCCAAATCCAGCAGTCGAGCCAGCGCGTCGGCATCGGTGACAGTCAGGTAGTCCGTCGTCAGCACCCTGACCTTCGCGCCGCGGTCGAGGGCATCGACAAGGCCGCCGTGGACGAGTTCGAGCCCGGACTTCATGACGAAGCTGACAAGGACGTCCACGCGGTCGAATCGGGGATCGCGGAGGCACCTGAGCAGCTCGTCGCGCAGCAGACGACCCTGACCATCGATCAGTCCGCGAGGGCGCGCTCCCGGCTGGAGATAGTTGGCCTTACCAGGGACGACGTGCCGCACGCCGCCGCGAGGGTCGGGCACGTCGCCGCTATAGCGCGGTATCACATGCACGTGCAGGTGCCCGACGGTCTGCCCGGCCGCTGCGCCTGCGTTGAAGCCCACATTGAACCCGTCGGGCTGCAGCTGGGCGTCTAGCTGCCGCTTCACCTCGTCGACGAGCGCCAGCATGTCAGCGCGCTCGTCGCCCGTGGCCTCCCACCAGGTTGCGATCAGTCGGCGAGGCACAACAAGGGCATGTCCGGGGCTTACCGGGTAACGGTCCGCAATAGCGAATGCAGAGCGGTTGGATGCCAGCCACTCCGAAGCTGGAATCGCCAGGAAAGGCGAGTCCCTCTCGAGCATCCCAGCTCCGACGCGTTCGGTACTCCTGGCCTGACCGCCGTCAGGGTATGGCAGGCCAGATTACAAACGGCGCAGGTCCGACCGCAAGCCGCGGTTGGCCGACCAACCGGCTACGAGCCTCGGTAGTCGTAGACGTTGCTATTTCCCGCGCATGGCAGAGGGCGTTGGCTAGGTGCATCTGGCGGGGAGTCCGGCAGGCGACGCGGGCCAGGTCGGGGCTGGCGACGATGATGGCCAGGGCACGGGCGCGTGAGGTGACCACGTTCAGGCGGTGCAGCTCGCCGGGGGCGGGCGACCCGTGAATGTGCCATTCGGCTCTTGCTCCGCTCCACCGGACGCAGTACAAGGAGAACGTGGGACGACAGGTAGCCACCGTGCTTTACCTTCTCGCGATGGTAGCCATCGTGGTCGGCGTGGACATCTTGTTCTTCAGGCAATACTTCTGGTACCGGCTGATGTCGAATGTCGGAATCGTCCTGGTATTCGTGGCGTTCTATCTCAGGTTCCTGAAGCGTCCATGAGTACAGCCGCCGCAAGGTGATCAAAGGCTCAAGACTCTGCGCAGGCCGCGATCAACCTCGTGCATCAGGGACACCGGCAACTGGCCCGCCTCCGTCTGAAGATCGGCCTTGTCCAGTGTGACCAGGGCCGTGACGTTGACGACGGAGTCTTTAGGCAAGCCTGCGGTAGCTGCCGGGAGGAACACGTTGCCAGGCATCGCGGCCAGGCGCGTGTTCGAAGTGATGACGGCGGCGAGTGTGGTGTTCACGCGGCTGGCGTTGAAGGAGTTGGCCTGGACTACCAGCACCGGCCGCCGCTTGCCGGGCTTGCTGCCCTGCGGCTCTCCGAGGTCGGCCCACCAGACGCTGCCTCGCTGGATCACCAGTCGTCGTCCTCGCTAGCGAGGCGAGCGCGGCCTGCGGCTACCGCTAGTGCAGCAGAGTCGTCTGAGCCCGCTGCCGCTAGAGCTTCATCGATCTGCTGGGCGAGTGATTCATCCGCGAGCTCGTCCAGGTACCTGCGGGCTGCGCGGGCGAAGAACTCCGATCGGCTGATGCCAAGCTCGGCGGCCTGCCTTGTCGCCTGCTCGAAGGTGTCGTCAGGCAATGAAATCGCGGTCTTCACGCAACTAGTATAACCGGGTATCACTAGTCTGGCGGTGCCCTGCTCACAGGAGAAAGTTCCGAACTTCCCGGAGCGGCGCATAACTGTGTAGCTTGTGACATTGCTGGGTCGGCGGCCGTGATCACCGGCTCGCCACCGGACCGGGACTGAGGAGAGAGATGGCTCTGCAGGAGCGCCTGCGCAGTGACGTGGCCGAGATTGAGCGTGACGTGGTGGAGCTGAGGCACCGGCTGCATCGCCGTCCGGAGATCGGACTGCAGTTGCCGGAGACGCAGCGGGCGGTGCTGGACGCGCTCGCGGGCCTGCCGCTGGAGATCTCGACGGGTTCGTCGTGCTCGTCGGTGACGGCGGTGCTGCGCGGCACGGGCACGTCCGGGACCACGGGCACGTCCGGGGACGCCGGGCCGCGGCCGGTGGTGCTGCTGCGCGGGGATATGGACGCGCTGCCGGTGCAGGAGGCCACCGGGGTGGAGTTCACCAGCGCGATCGACGGGGCGATGCACGCGTGCGGTCACGACCTGCACACCGCGATGCTGGTCGGTGCGGCCCGGCTGCTGAGCGCGCACCGGGATGCGCTGGCCGGCGATGTGGTGTTCATGTTCCAGCCGGGTGAGGAGGGCTTCGACGGCGCTGGCCACATGCTCGCCGAGGGCGTGCTGGACGCCGCCGGGCCGCGGGTGCAGCGGGCGTACGGCGTGCACGTGGTGGCGGGCAAGCTGCCCCGGCACCAGTTCACCACCCGGCCGGGCACGCTGATGGCGGCCAGTGACGGGCTGTTCGTGACGGTGCGCGGGTCAGGCGGGCACGGGTCGGCGCCGCACCGGGCGAAAGACCCGGTGAGCGTGGCGGCGGAGATGATCACCGCGCTGCAGGCGATGGTGACCCGGCAGTTCGACGTCTTCGACCCGGTCGTCATCACCGTGGGCAGCTTCCACGCCGGGACCAAGCGGAACATCATCCCGGCGGAGGCGGTGTTCGAGGCGACGGTCCGGTCGTTTTCGCCGGCCGCGCGCGAGCGGGTCCAGCACGCGTCGGTGCGGCTGTGCGAGGCGATCGCCGCGGCCCACGGCCTAGTGGCCGAGGCCCGGTACACCACCGAGTACCCGGTCACCGTGAACGACGTCGCGCAGGCCGCGTTCGCGACCGGCGTGGTCACCGACGTCTTCGGAGACGACCGGTTCACCCCGATGCGCGACCCCGAGGCCGGGGCAGAAGACTTCTCCAGGGTGCTGGAGCAGGTGCCTGGCTGCTACCTGTTCCTCGGTGCGTGCCCGGACGACGACTACGACGCTGCGCAGGACAACCACAGCCCCCATGCGGCCTTCGACGACGCCGTCCTGACCGACGGCTGCCTCCTGCACGCGAACCTGGCTATCCGCGCCCTCCAGCAGCTCACCGCGAGCTGAGGGTAACCCTCACCCGGCCGGCACCGAGTTCGCCGCATCGCTCTTGAGAACCGGGCTCTCGCGGAGGACTCTGGTGATCTTGGCGACTAGGTCGTGCCAGGTGCGCAACTCGGCCGCGGTTGGTGCCAGCTCGTACGCGTGCTGGTGGGTCGCGCGGGCCAGGCCGAACCAGGCGTCGCGTGCGTCCCCGGCCAGCTCGGCTCCGGCGTAACGGGGGAGCAGGAGCAACTGCGCGCGCATGCTGCATGACGTGGCTTCGGGCAGGCGGGCGGTCCAGTAGTCGTCGAGCGACTTCTCCAGGGCGAGCCGGATGAGCCACGCACAGGCACGCGGCCAGCGCCCCCTGGTTCCGGGCACGACAGTGGTGAGCAGCCGGTGAGCTTCGTCGAGGAGATCCTGCGCGGTCATGCGCGCAATCCGCCGGCTAGGCGCTCAACATCGTTGACCAGGGCCTTGAGCGCTCCCCGGTACGCACCGTGAGTCCCGGCGTTGGCCGCAGCGAGCGCATTGACCCCGGCCTGGCCGAAGCGCTTACGCAGTTCACCATCGACGTCCTGGCCGCGCTCGGCATCCTTCAGCAGCGCCAGAGCCATCAGCATGCGCAAGGTGCTCGCCTTCGTCAGCGCCTGCTCGACGTCAGAGTGGCGGACTCCGCGGCCGATCAGCCGGGCCCGGATCGCTGCCTGGCACGCAGCCTCCAGCGCGCTGCGGCAGAACCCGGCGACCACGACGCCCTTGGCATCCTCCGAAAGCTCCGTGGTAAGAGCCAGGGCACGCGCGTCGTCGAGATAGCGGCTGACCGGATCCTCGCTCTTGGTCAGCTCGACAACGGACTGTTCCCTGCGGACTACCTCCCAGATCGTCGCGGGAAGCTGGAGGCGCCGGATCGCCTCCGGCAGCCGGTCGTCGTGCGTGAAGACGACGACTTGCCGCTCGCTCGCTACCCTGCTGAGCAGCCGGGCAAGCCCGTCGACTTTCGCCGGGTCCATCGCCTGAACCGGATCGTCAATCACAATGAACCGGAACGGGCTCTCCTGCGCAGTCGCTCGGGGCAGGAACAGCGCAAGGCCGAGAGCGTGCAGTTCGCCCTGGCTCATGACGCTGAGCGCGGCACCGTCCACACCGTCCACGGTCACGTCAAGGCTGAGCTTGCGCGAAGTCGCGGCGCCGACGAGGCGGATCGGCCCGAGGTCGACGTTGCTCTCCTGCCGGAGCATGCTCCATACCTCGGCCGACATCTGCGTGAACGGCGCCATCCGCGCATCACGGATCTCCTGGCCGGCCTGCCTGAGCCAGGTGATCGCCTGCCTGACCTCGGCCAGCTTCGCCGCAGCGCGCTCGCTTGCCCGTGCCTGCTCCGCCCACGCGGCCAGCGCGGCGGCGACGGGTTGCCACGCCTCGCTGCGGCGAGCCAGCACTGCCGCCGCGCCAGACTGAAGCTCCCCGACTGAGTCTGCGACGGCGGCAAACTGGTCAGCTCCGGTCGCCATTAGCTGCTCGGCCGTCCCGCTGCCGGCGAGCTCAGCCCACGACTGCCAGGCCGTCCGCGCGCTCGCCGGATCGACCTCGCTTCCCGGATCCGCCAGCAGGACCTGTGGCACTGGCCCAGTCAGTCCGCGTACTGCAGCCAGTGCCGCCGCCAGGTCAGTGCGCGTTTCCTGCGCATCATGAGCCAGCCGCTGCAGCCGCGTGATCTCGGCGCGGGTCGCCTCCGCCCACGCGGTGTCGAGGGCGCGGCCACCGCACACCGGGCAGGCTTCGTCCGGGTGACTGGCCTGGTGATCGAGCGCGGCGGCGAGCAGGCCAGCCAGCCGACGGGCGTCCTCAGCCGGGGTGTCGGCCAGGCTGGCGACGCGCTCGGCAGCGTGCCGGACCTCCTCGATTGCCGTGGCGACCGTATCCGCCGACGGCACTTCGATCGCCACGATCTGCGACAGCAGGCTGATTGCTGACTCGGGACTGTCGTCGGCGCCAACGGCCAGGGACTCGATAGCGTCAAGGTCGAAGTTCCGGCCAGCCACCGCGCGCTCGGCCAGGCGCGCGCGGTCGTCCGAACTGCCCGCCAGCCGGGTGCGCAGGTCAATCAGGGTCCGGACGGCACCCTTGCTGGCCTCGTCGAGCCGCTTGCGCTGGGCATCCAGCCGCTTCTCGGCGTCGACTAGCTGGTCCAGTCCGAGGATGGCCTGGATGGCGTCGTACATCTCACTCGGCCTGCCGTTGAGCAGGGCACCGAGCTCGGCATAGGACAGGAACGGGCGGAACAGCTCAAGCTGTTGCGTCCAGCCCGCCGCCCTGAGCGGCTGCCTGGCCTGGCCATGAGCCTGCAGGTAGGACGTCGCGTCGTCGAGCCTGGCGCCGGCCGGCCACTCCCGGACAACCTTGATCACGCCGGGTTGCGCCCCAGCGGCCAGCTCGGCGCAGATTCGGGTCTGGCCGGCGGTGTGCAGGTTGCGCCAGCCGTCTCGCCACACCGCGCTCCGGTCACCTGACCAGCGCTTATTGTCGCCGGTCAGGGCCAGCTCGGCAGCCTCGGCGAAGCTCGACTTGCCGGAGCCATTGCGGCCGGCCACGACGGTGAGACCGGGTCCTGGCTGGAGTCGCAGCTCGGCCTTGGCACCGATCCCGCGGAATCCCTCGACCGCGATCGCCTGCAGGTACAGCTCCGGTGCGACGTGGTCGGCGGCCGCCTCGGCTGAGGCCGTCGCTGGCACGGCCGCCGCGGTGCCGTCGATGACCGCGGCCAGTTCGCTCTCGCCGAGCAGGGCAGCCAGGACCAGGTCGGAGACAGACTCGGGCTGGCCAGCGCCGTCCAGCCCGCTGGCGATGACGTCTTCGACGCTGGCGTTCGCGGCCGCTCCTGTTTCCATGCCCCGCAACGGTACATCTGCCATGCCCTATTCATCCGGGATAGGACCTGGCGTGATTCTGGTTACCGGATGGCGGTGCCGATGAGCCCGTTCCTGGTGACCAGTGACGCCAGCTCGCTCTCGTCCATCTCGTCGGCGCCCTCTGCCCGCAGCGGCAGTACCAGGTAGCGGGTCTCGGAGTTGGCGTCCCAGACCCGGATCTCGGTGCTATCGGGCAGCTCGAGCCCGAACTCGGCCAGCACGGCGCGCGGCTCGCGCACCGCCCGCGACCGGTAGGCGAAGCTCTTGTACCAGCTTGGTGACGGCCCGAGCAGCGCGGTCGGGTAGCACGAGCAGAGCGTGCACACGATCATGTTGTGCACGTCCGGGGTGTTCTCAACCGCCTTCAGCAGGTACCCGCGGGTGCCGGCGCCGAAGCCTAGTTCGGCTGCCGCTGCGTTGCCGTCGGCCAGCAGGCGATCACGGTAGTCCGGATCTTTCCAGGAACGGGCGACCATCCGGGCGCCGTTGACCGGCGAGGCCGAGGTGAAAACCCGTTCGAGGATCTCATCGAGTTCCTCGTCGGTCGCCAGCCCGGCAGCGATCAGCCGCTCTTCGAGCCTGCGGACCCTGGCTGCTATGGGAAGCTCACCATGCTCGCCACTCACGGCGCCTCCTCCAGGTAGGACTCCCACAGGTCGAGGATGACTGAGTGCGACCCCGAACCCCACAGCTCAGCCGCATTGAAGCGGACAGCGTAGACCGGCTCGGCACGGAACACGCCACGCACCGCCTCGTCCGGCAGCTGCCAGGCCGCCCGGACTTCGACGACCTCGCCGGTATGGCCGCGGGCATACCGCGGCAGCCTGGTGTGACCGTCAGGATCTGCCACCTGGGCTCGCACCCGGCTGCCAGCGGCGAACTTAGTCATCAGCTAGCAGCTTCCGCTCCGCGAGCAACATCTCTGCCGCCCGCAGCCAGCGCTCGTAGTAGGACATGGTCAGGTACTCCGCTGGCGGGATTCGTTCGATAGCGTCGCGCAGATCATCGAACGCGGCGTTGATCACCCCGCGCCGCTGCAGCACCCGGACGATCGCATAGACCCTGGCTTCCCAGTCGGCGTGAAAGAACTGGCCGTCATCCTCGACGGGGACAGGCCCGAACCCGGTCTGCCCGCCCATGTCGTGCACCCTGCTCACCTGGCCAACGCTATCGCGGCGGGCTGGCAAGCTGGCGCTCCAGCGCGGTGAACGCCTCGATGACATCAGGTGCCTCGAAGGCGCGGTTGCGGACGAGACCGTCACGATCGGCGCGCCCGGTAGCCGGCGCAGCAGGACGTCCGTCGCGGAGTTGGCCCGAACCGAGCCGAGCTGTGCCCGCCATGACTGCTGCAGTTGCCGCTGGCACAGGTCGTCGAGGAGGCCAGGCACAAACTCGGGCGGCGGTGGCACGAACGCGGCCGAGCACGGGTTATAGCTGCTGCCGCCAATCCAGTTCTGCTCTTTGTGGATCGCTCCCGCATGGGCATCCAGCCGCGTTCCTGCCAGCAGCCGCCGGTGGAAGGCGAGCAGACGGACGACGCCTACCGTCCGTTAGTTAGACCGCGAGTGGCGCTCTCAGGTGGACCGAGGTGCGCGGGTTCCTGGCCGCTACGAGCGGCGAATGCCGAAGATGTCGGCGGCGCCTGGCGGTTCCGGGTCATCGAAATCCGTCTCGTGGGCTGGCGGCCAGATCAGGACCAGGCAGCTGACCAGCACGTTATCACCATGCTTGGCGAACTGCATGCGGATAGTGCGCGACTTGGCGTCATTCTTGGCCTTGCTTTCCAGCCGGCCGAGCCACGCGAGGAACCGCTCGTGCAGCCACTTGCCCACCGACCAGGCCAGATGGACGAGGAAGGCGAATCCCGCGAGCACAACCGCGGCCCATCGCCAGCCGGTTCCCGATGCGCGCCAGTGGTCGGGGATCAGCATCATGGCGATGGCAAGCAGGAAGATGATCAGGCCTACTTCGAACAGGTGCTCAGCGCGCGCCCGGAGCTTCTGGAAGTTGACCATCCGTCCGGCGAGCATGAAGCGCTGGCGCATGAGCGACTCTAGGCTGACCACTGCGGCCGGATCCCACATCAGCCGCTCCGCTGGAGTTGTCCAGTAGCTCACTGCCCAAAAGCCGTAGCGAATGCTCGACACCATGAGCGCCGCCGAGCCAGTCATGGCGGCGATGGCCGGGCCGGCCAGCGGAACGTAATGAGCAACGTGCTGATCGGTCAGCACGAGCACGATGGCCGCAAGCTCGAATCCGGCCACCAGCGGCGCGCCGCTGCTGATATAACCGCCAAGCGCGGTGGCCGGGTTAGGGTCGTCGGGCTCGGCCCAGAGCGGCTTCACGTTCTCGCCCGGTTGCGCCGCGACCCGGGCTGCCCGGCCTTGGTCACCGCGTGGCCCGCTCGCACCTGCATCGACTGCACTTAGTTCCGGCCGGCACGATTTGGCCGTACAGGCATCTAGCAGCGGCGAAGTCGCTCAGCGCGACGTGCTCGCCGAAATGCCGCGCAAAGTCGTGGTCGAGGACGACCACCCGCCCGCTGACGACTGGCGAGCCGAGTTCGGCTTCGAAGAACCTTCGCGGCTCGCGAGCGAACCGCGCGACGTAGGCCCGGTCCAGGTTCTCGAATACCCAGCCCACCCGTCGTCCGGGGTCCAGTTCGCCGACAACTTCGGGCGACACGAACGCGACTGGCGATCCGTCGACCGTCACCATGCCCCAAAGACCCTCGGCAACCTGGATGCCGTCCGGCGGTGTCTGCTCGGCCGGCAGCACGACGAATGGATCGTCGCGGCCGCGGTTGGCGAAATCTGCCGAGTGGCCGGTGCCGTGGTCTGCCGGGCGTGCGCCCGGCGCCGCCTCGGTGCATTCTGCCGCGTACACGTGCATCTGAGCCTCCGCGTCCCGCATCTGGCCCGTCCGGCCCGTTCGGGCCGGAATCGTCCATTAGCGTGCGGTCATTTTCCGCATTATCGCAAAGGCGCGAGATCTATCCAGGGAACGCGCGGAGAACAGCCGGACGCGTGGTCCGCAAGGCACTAACCGCTGAGCGGGCCGCAGCAGCGGCTGATGGCTCGGCCTCCCGGCCGCAGCGGTCAGGAATGGAATTCGGTAAGGTAGTCCCGAATTGCGGCCCGACGGGCTTTCGGATCTCTGCGTTCGAGGTCATGCTGGAGCAGCGGCTGCCGCTGAGCAGCCGCCGGGTCGATGCGATCCTGGCAGGCCGCCATCCGAGGCTGCACCCGGTTGAGCAGGTCCGTGGATACTGCGAGTACCTTCGCGACTTCGTCTCCGCGCTCCAGGAGGTGCCTGACGTCATCGCCGGGGTCGCGTACCTGCACAACGCGACCGAGATGGGCGTGGCGCAACTCCGCCAGATGCAGGAGTCCGCAGACGGGCGCATGTTCACCGGGCAGCGGCGTGGTGAGTTCCTGGACTTTCTGCGTTCCCGCCTGGATCCGGGGGTTTCGGGCGCGGCTTACGCTGATGAGTTCCTCAGCTCGCGGACGGCTCCCGGCCGGCAGCTACTCGCGGTCGCCGCCGATGAGATCCGGAAACGCGAGCAGTTCGTGCTGCTCGACCAGCAGCGGCTTGCCTACAATCTGGTGCTGCACGCGACCGAGGCGGCGCGTGCTGGCGATGCCAAGACAGTCGTCATCGTCTCCGGTGGCCCGGGCAGCGGCAAGAGCGTCATCGCGCTGTCCCTTCTCGGCGAGCTTGCGCGTCGCGGGCGAACGGTCGTGCACGCGACCGGCTCCCGGTCCTTCACCCAGACGCTGCGGCAGGTGACGGGGCGGGGCTCACCGCGGACCAGGAGCCTGTTCAAGTATTTCAACCAGTTCGTCGACGCAGACCGGAACGGCCTGGAGGTCCTCATCCTGGACGAAGCACACCGGATCCGGGAAACGTCGATGAGCCGGTACACGCCGCGCCAGCTACGCACCGGCCGGCGGCAGCTCGACGAGCTGATCTGCGCGGGACGTGTGCCGGTGTTCCTGCTCGACCAGCATCAGGTCGTGCGGCCCGGCGAACTCGGCACGGTGAGCGAGATCGAGGCCCATGCGCGATCGCTCGGCCTGGCGGTCGAGAAGATCGACCTGAACGCCTATTTCCGCTGCGGCGGCAGCGAGGCATACCTGGAGTGGGTGAGCCGGCTGCTCGGCCTGACTCCGGGCGGGCCGCTGCCATGGGCTGGCGATCCTGCCTTCACCGTGCGGGTCGCTGACAGCCCGGGCGAGCTTGAGCAAGCGCTGCGGGCTGAGCTCGGCAAGGGGTACGGCGCGCGAATGGCGGCCGGTTACTGCTGGCCGTGGAGTGACCCGCGCCCGGACGGCACGCTCGTCAACGACGTCGTCATCGGCGACTGGTCGCGGCCGTGGAACCTGCGCGGTGACCGGGCCGTCGGCGGCGCGCCGCCGTCAGCGCTGTGGGCGAGCGATCCGGCCGGATTCGGCCAGGTTGGCTGCGTCTATACGGCGCAGGGCTTCGAGTACGACTGGAACGGGGTCATCATTGGCCCGGACCTGGTCTGGCGCGGCGACAGCTGGCGGGCCGTCCGTGAGGCCAGCAGGGACCCGGACTTTCGCAGCCGCGCTAAGGTCAGCGATCACGAGTTCGGCCGGCTCGTCCGCAACGTCTACAAAGTCCTGCTGACCCGCGGGATGCTCGGCACCGTCATCTATTCGCCCGATGCCGACACCAACGCGATGCTCCGCGCCCTCGTCGGCCCGCACTAGCGCCGTGCGCGGCCCGGCGGGGCCAGGCCAGGCAGCAAGTAAGGTGTGACACCTCGACACAGGTGCTACACTGCCTGGTATGCCGACAACGCGTCCAAGGCACGTGATTACCGAGACCGATCAGATGATCCGCGCTCTTGATGACGCAGCTCGCCACTGGCCAGCCGATCGCGGTAACCGGGCGAAGCTACTGACCCGGCTAGTAGAGGAGGGCCACCGCGCTGTTCTGAGGCAGCGTGAGCATGACGCTGCCGCCCGACGCGCTGCCATCGACCGGACCAGCGCCGCTCTGACCGGTTCCTACGGTGACGCTTACCTGGCTGAGCTACGCGAGGATTGGCCAGAGTGATCATCCTTGACGCGTCTGTCTTGATTGCTCACTTGGACGCCGAGGATGCGCTGCACGATGATGCGAGGCGCCTGCTTCGGTCGGTGGCCGACGAGCCGTTCCGAACCAGCCCGCTCACCCAGGCAGAGGTGCTCGCGGGCCCTGCTCGGGCCGGCAGGCTGGATCGGGCCGTGGCCGCTCTGGCCCAGCTCGGCGTCCGGACCGTTCCGATGGATGCTGGCGCTCCCATCCGGCTCGCGATGCTCCGAGCGGAGACCAGGCTCAAGCTGCCGGACTGCTGCGTCCTCCTGGCGGCAGAGCAGCTGGGGGACGCCCAGATAGCGACGTTCGATGACCAGCTCTATGCCGTCGCACTCCAGCGTGGCTTCGCCGTCCTCGGCAAGCGCGCAGACCTTCCCGAGGCCTGACGCTCCGGGTCAGTACGCTGTGGCAATGGACAATTCGACAGACACTAACGCGCAGATCTGGCACTCGGAGCAGATGGTCCAGAACTGGGTGAAGGAAGCGACAGCTCAGGAACGCAACCGCGCTGAGCAGCGGCGGCTGATGGCCGACCTGCTGCCGTTCGGCGACGGGGAGGAGTTCACCTTCCTGGACCTCGGGGCGGGCACCGGCGCCGCGTCGCGCGCAATCCTGGGGCGGCATCCGCGCGCGACCGCGATTCTCGCCGACTTCTCTACCCAGATGATGGCCGCTGGGGAGCCGCAGATGGTGCCGTATGCCGGCCGCTACCGCACCCTCGAGTTCGACATGACGACCGGTCTATGGCCGGCCGGCATCCCGGCGCAGCTGGATGCGATCGTGACGTCGATGTGCGTGCATCACCTGACCGACGAGCGCAAGCAGGGGCTGTTCGCGGAGATCTTCGACCACCTGGTCCCCGGCGGCTGGTACTTCAACTACGACCCGGTGCGGGCGCCCGATCCTGCCGTCGAGCAGGTCTGGCGGCGCGTCAGCGACCGCGAGGACCCGGAAGCCGCGCAGCGCCGGGAGCACCGCACGCCGGATCAGCAAGCGCGCTGGGAGAACCACGTCCGCTATATGATCCCGCTCGACCAGCAACTCGGATACCTGCGCTCGGCCGGCTTCGCGGGCATCGACATCTTCTGGAAGAAGCTGGAGAACGTGATCTACGGCGGCTACCGCCCCGCTTGAGCCCTGGGTTAGCCGCTTCGCCGTGGCCCGGTCATCCGGCGGCAACTCCCGCGCGGCCGCCGGTTCACCTGGCCTGGTTACCATCGTCTGAGGAGGCCAGCCGGGCCGCAGCCAGTCGTGGCCGCAACGGAAGGAGTCGTCTCGCGCCAGGTCCAGTCCCCTCCGGACGCCACTGACGCGGCGACGACGCCGTCGGGGCGGACGCTCGCGACAGTGCCGCTGCCGTCCGGAACCGCGCCCGAGCAACTGCGGCTGTCCTTCGGCGCTGATCCCGCGACCGCGGTCACGGTGTCCTGGTCGGCGCCCGGCTCGACGCCCCAGCCCAGGCCGGCGCTCGCCTACTCGACCGCCCCGATCACGCCCGCCCGGCCGGGCCGCATCGTCTGGCTGCCCGAGCCGCAGCCGCTCGACGTCACCCGGCCGCGGCCGCAGGCCTGGGCGGTCAGCTTCACCGATGGCCTGGGCGGGCAGACCACGTACCACTACCACGTGCAGCTAACCGGTCTCGAGCCGGGAACGCGGTATTACTACCGCATCAGCGACGGCGCTATGCCGAATCCCTCGACTGCGGACGGATCATTCGAAACCGCTCCGGCGGGCCGAGCCGCTTTCCGCTTCTCCAGCTTCGGCGACCTGGCCACCCCGTCCTCCGATCGCAGCGCGTCCGGCCATCAGTGGTTCCAGTCCTGCGACAACGCCTGGTATGCGGTGGACGCGATCGAGGAACCCGGCGATGGCGCCGGGCCGCCGCTGTTCCACCTCATGAACGGCGACCTTTGCTACGCCAACCTCGACTACGGCAATGCGCCTGGCGTGTGGCGTGACTTCGCCGTCAACGTGTCTCGTTCGGCCCGCAACCGCCCGTGGATGCCCGCACTCGGCAACCACGAGATCGAGTTCGGGACGTGCGACCCGGCAGGACGCCGGGGCGGCGCCCCGGGCGGCATCGCCGCCCAGGGGGCGGCCGGCAACTTCTGGAACGGGCCGTATGGCTATGGCCACTACCTGTCCCGGTTCCTGCTGCCGGACAACGGGGTGATCAATTACGACGGCAATCACCTGCGCGGGAACTTCTATGCCTTCAAGGTGGGCACCGTGCAATTCATCAGCCTGGACGCCGACGACGTGGTCTACCAGGAGAGCGCGGCCAGCTATCTCAGCGCCGAGCCCGATGCGCCGCCGATGATCACCACGTCGGGCGCCGCGATCCCCAATGGCGCCAGCACGTATAACCACGGCTACACCGGAGATCTCAGGCTCAGTCCGGCCGGCAACGCGGCCGTGCCGGATTACCTTGGTGGCCGACCGAACTTGCAGACGCTGTGGCTGGAGCGCACGCTCGCGGCGGCGCGCCGGGACAAGGGCATCGACATGATCGTGGTGTTCATGCATCAGTGCGCGCTGTCGTCCGCTCGTGCGAATGGCTCAGACCTGGGCATTCGCCGCGCGTGGTTGCCGCTGTTCGACCGCTACGAGGTCGACCTGGTTCTCTCCGGGCACGAGCACAACTACGAGCGCAGCTACCCGATCCGCGGCTACGACCGCGGCGCACACGGGAGGGTGGTTTCCCCGCACCCGGACCAGGCCGGGGGCGAGAAGGTCGACACCCGGCGCCCGCATGTGGTGACAACCGAGCCGGTGGCCGTCGGTGACCTGCCGGGCTGGGACACCCAGCAGGGCACGGTCTTCGTGGTGCTCGGCTGCGGCGGCACCAACGCTCCGTCCAACAGCTACGGCACCGACCCGGCAACCGGCGCTCCCCGCGCGAAGGTGATCACCCGGCGGAACGCCACAACGGGCTCGCAGGCAACCGGACTCCGCCGCCATCCGGCAGACTCGGTTGAGGATGCCCTCTGGTCGGCGGGGACCAGCGCCGAAGACCCCTACGGCTACGCGATATTCGACGTCGATCCTGGCGGAGGGCCCGGCGAAACCACGATCACGATGCAGTTCTTCGCCGTCCCGGCGGTGAGCAACGGGGCCGGGCCGCTGCATGACGGCACGACCACGCTGCCGGACAAGCCGTACGAGACCGTGGTCTTCGGCCGCGGCATCTCCTGCCGCCGGGAACTCAGCCTCATCTCGGTTCAGCACGGAGAGTTATGCATGCCACAGCAGATGCGCAACTCGCCCGGATCAGCACAGAACTAAGACGCTGCCCAGGCCGCGAGGACCCGGTCGATGGCCGGCCGCACCCGCTCGCGGGCCAGTTCCCTGGGCAAGCCCGCCATGAGCAGCGAGTCGTAGTCGGTGTCCTGGTGGCGTACGGATGCCACGACGGCCAGCACGATCGCGCTCTCGTCCAGCGCGCGCCCGGCAGCGGACCGGCCCACCCGTCCGCTGCCGCGCAGGCCGGTATGCTCGGCGATCGCCATCGCGCGGTCGGCTGGGCAGCCGGGGAAGACCTGCCTTATCTCTGCTGCTAGCCGAGCCTGGAAGCGGGTATCTAGCTCGGCCTGGCGGACCTGATCGCGCTCCCGCCTGCGCATGCGGGCGTCCGCGTCGGACATGCACTGTTCCTCGGCGAGCGTAAGCGCCGGTTCCTCGACCAGGACGCCCTGCCGCTCATACCGCTTCCGGCTGCGGCTCCAGCGGACGACCACTGCGGACAGCGTGCTCCCTTTCGTGGCCCGCCGGGTGAGCGCGGCGTCGCCCGACGGAAGGAACACCAGGTGGTCGAGGTCGGAGCAGGTGAGGCAGAGCGGGCCTGCATCCTGCATCCGCAGCAGGCCGCCAGCGTCGCCGCATTCGGCGCAGGTCCAGTCCCTTACCGGTTGGATGACGACGATGCCGTTGCGCTGTTCAGCCGGTGGCACGCGGCATCACCTCCGGTACGGCCAGCCGCACGAGCCGATATCGTCATTGTCTTGCATGGATCGTGTTACGTGGGCCAGTTCGTCAGGGCCGCCCGGGCGAAGAGCACACCCTCCGTCGTGGGCAGGTGCGGGCGTGCGGAGAAGCGCTTGCCAGTAACGGCGCCCATCCGCCGCAACAGCTCGAATGTGTCGCGGGCCGCCGTGGCGGCTAGCGACGGCGTCGGCGCCGTGCCGTCGGACACCGTCCAGCCAATCGAGCCGAGGATGTGCGCCACGGTCGCGTCGATGTCGTCGGCTGCCCCGCCGGCCATTGCGACGAGGAACAGCAGGCCCGCCTCCGACTCGAATGGATCGACGGACGGGACCGGCATGCGCGCGGCCAGGTGCCACCACAACGCAACGGGGTCGTCGGCGACAGCCCGGCCGCGAGAAGTCTGACGGAGTTCGCCTCTGTACTTGCGGAGCAGGCCGAGCCTTTGCGCCGACTCGCGTAGCTCCAGGACGGGCAACGTATCGGCTTCCCGGTTCCCCTGGCCGATCCACTCCCCGGCCAGGCCGAGTTCGGTGAACGCTGCGGACACGTGGACCGGTGGCAGGTAACCGGCGCTGGTCAGCCTGATCCCGCGGGCGCCGACCCGGTCGAGCAGCCAGGCGTACGGCCGGACCATTCGCTCCGCCGTAGCCAGGTCCACCTGGACCGGCCGGGTCAGCTCCGCGGCGGCCAAGAGCTGTCGCAGTCTTCGCAGGCCGTCGGTGGTCCGAACTGCCCGGAGCAGCTCGGCGAGGCGGACTGGCAGGCTGGCAATGTCGATCGACGGGTTCGGGCCTAGCCCGCGCAACGCGGTGTTGATCTCGTCGATGTCGAATGGCGTAGTCCGGAAGTCCGCCGGGTCGACCTCGTCGCCGTAGATCTCGGCGAATTCCAGCCGCGCGGCTACGTGGTCAGGTCGCCGCGAATCTACCGCCGCGGCGATCAGCTCGTAGCTGTGCGAGCCGCCGCAATCCTCGGCCGGCCCGTCGCGTTCGCCGCCAGTGCACACCGCGCGCGGTGCGCCGTTCTCCCGAGGTGCGGCCGCCTCGAGCGTGACCAGGTGCTGCCAGTCGTCGCCGTAGTCGTAGGCATAGGACAACGTGTCGCCCGGCTCGGCTAGCACCTCATCCAGGCGCACCTGCGCTTCGGGTACGCCATCGTCTTCGCCTTCTTCCTCGTCGAACGGGCAAAGGTAGCGCTCGGCTTCCTTGCTGTAGAACTCCGGCCCGGCAACGAATCCGTGCAGGTGAGAATCGGTCCAGCCGAACGCGACCTGCAAGACGTCGTGCAGTTCGGCCAGGTTCAGGTCACAAGCGAGCTCAAGGGTGCGCCACACGGGGGGACTCGTCTGAAGCAGTTCGGCGCGTACGCGGTAGGTCACCAGGTCCGTTCGGCGCGGGACTCGCCGGCGCCGCGGCGCCTGCGCTGACATGCCGGTCCCTCGTTCGGAGTGCTCTTCGCTGGCCACTTGGCCACGGTAGCGGGCATCGTTGCGGAGGAGTGCCGGTTCGGTGGCGGAAGGCAGACTGTCAGGTCATGGTGACTTGGCACCTGCTTGCAGTTAATGTCCGTAACAGGCAACCGGGCACACGACCCGGCCCGGCACACCGAACCGCGCCCGGCCGGCTTGAGCAGCACGAGCAAGGAGAACCTCACCATGGCCTATGACATCGCGGCTGACATCCGGCTGGACCCAAGGCTGAAGGCGATCCTCGCCGGTATCCCGGCCGAGCATGCCGGGGACGTGGACAGCCGCGAGACACTGCTGGCTGAGGCCAACTCCGAGGAGGCTCGCCAGCAGGCCGGGCTTTTCCGCTCGTTCATGGATCTGTGTGACACCGAGGAGGCTGCTCCGTCGGCCGGGCTGCGCGTGCATACCGAGAAAGTGGTCTCATCGCCCGACGGCAACAGCATCAACCTTCAGGTCATCCGCCCTGATAATGACGAGACGGTCGCCTGCGTCTACTACATCCACGGCGGCGGGATGGCGTCGCTGTCGTGCTACGACGGCATGTACCGCGGCTGGGGCAAGATCATCGCGGCTAATGGCGTGGCCGTGGTAATGGTCGACTTCCGCAACTCAGTGGTGCCCTCGTCAGTACCGGAGGTGGCCACGTTCCCGGCTGGCCTTAACGATTGCGTGTCCGGCTTGAAGTGGGTCGTCGCGAACGCCGCGCAACTCAACATCGACCCGTCCCGTGTCATCGTCGCGGGTGAGAGCGGCGGGGGGAACCTGACGCTCGCCACCGGGCTCAAGCTCCGGCGGGACGGTGACCTCGGCCTCATCAAGGGCCTGTACGCGATGTGCCCGTACATCCGCGGTGAGTGGCCCACGCCGGAGTGCCCGTCGTCGGCGGAGAACAACGGCATCCTGCTCGACCTGCACAACAACCGCGGTCCCGTAGGCTACGGGATCGAGGCCTTCACCGAGCGCAATCCGCTGGCCTGGCCGTCGTTCGCGACCGCTCGGGATGTCGAGGGCTTCCCGCCGACCGTGATCAGCGTGAACGAATGCGACCCGTTGCGCGACGAAGGCATCAACTTCTACCGGCTGCTGCTCTCGGCCGGTGTCCCAGCCCGGTGCCGCCAGGTGATGGGGACCATGCACGGTACCGAGATATTCACGATCGCGTGCCCGGAGATCAGCCGGGACACCGCACGGGATCTCGCAGCGTTCTGCAAGGGCTAGCGAGCCGTAGTTCCCTGGAAACTGACCGCTGCGGGTCTGCCCGAGTTGGTCGTCACCGGCATGTCCGCCAGCCGAGCGCAGGTCCTGCTCAACGACGTCGCCGCGCATGTCCTGCATGCCAGAGCCCTGACGCCGGGTGAACAGCACGCGCTGGAGGGCGGCCCGGTCATAGAGATTGTCGAGCTAACCGAACCGACGGCGCATCTTTTCGTTGCTGCTGAGATCTACGGCAAGGGGATACGCGCGCATCAGGTAGTGCATGCCGATGACCGCGGGCACTGGCCGTGGGATGTGGGCTACCGTGGCGTGCGTGGCGGGCAGCCGGTGCTTGGCGTGCGGGCCGAACGGCCGGCCAGCGCCGCGTGACTGGCCGCAAGACGGTGCGATCATGATGTCGGTCGCGAACGCGATATAGCTTGACGGGCAACACGATAGTACTTAAGGTTCTGAGGTACCGGGGGCGAGCAGTGCTCGCGGTAATGCCGGTTGTCGCCGCAGCGCCGCTAGGAGTGCCAGTGTCACAGGACAGTTCAGGGCCAGCGATTCTCGTCGAGGGTCTAACGAAAGCGTTCGGTGAGGTACGCGCGCTGCGCGGTATCGACCTTGCCGTACCGCGCGGCACCGTGCTCGGTGTACTCGGCCCGAATGGCGCCGGAAAGACAACCGCTGTGCGGATCCTGACCACTCTGTTGCGACCGGACAATGGCCGCGCAATAGTCGAGGGCCGCGACGTCGTCCGGGAGGCCGCAGCGGTGCGCCGGCTGATCGGCCTGTCCGGCCAGTCGGCGGCTATCCAGGAGGAGCTCACCGGCCGGGAGAATCTCGAGATCGTCGGGCGGCTGTTCCACCTGAGCCGGGCGGAGGCACGGCGGCGCGCGGTCGAGTTGCTGGCACAGTTCGACCTGACCGATGCCGCCGGGCGGGCGGCCAAGAACTTCTCCGGCGGCATGCAGCGCCGGCTTGACCTCGCCGCGAGCCTCGTGGGCAGGCCCAAGGTCCTGTTCCTCGATGAGCCGACCACTGGTCTGGACCCCCGGTCGAGGCTCGGTATGTGGGACATCATCCGGTCGCTGGTTGCCGGCGGGACGACGACGCTACTGACCACTCAGTACCTGGACGAGGCGGATGAACTGGCCGACGAGATCGTCGTGATCGATCATGGCCTGGTCATCGCCGCCGGGACGGCAGAGGAGCTCAAGAGCCGCGTCGGCGGGGATGTGCTCGAGTTCACGGTGCCCGACCGGTCCCGGATCAGCGATGCGGTCGCGGCCGTGGCAAGTATCGGCGAAGGTGAGCCGCACGCGGACAAGGAGACGGGCGTGGTGAATGTCGGCGTCGGCGGACGCGGGTCCGACGCGCTGGTCGAGGCGGTCCGGGCTCTGGACGAGGTCGGCGTGCGGACGAAGGGTCTCGCGTTGCGCCGGCCGTCGCTGGACGACGTATTCCTGGCCCTGACCGGGCATGCCGCCGAAGACGAGAAAGCACTGACCAACGGCCGTCGCGGCCGGAAACGCGCCAGCAAGGACACTGCGAAGGATGCATCATGACCGCCGCTATCGCCCTGAGGAATGCCACGCCGGATGATCCCGGCCTGGTCGTCCGGAGTCGCTGGGCAATCATCGATACCCTGACGATCACCCGCCGCAACCTGCTGGTCTGGACGCGGGTGCCCGCGTACCTGGTGTTCACCGTGATCCAGCCGGTCATGTTCGTGCTGATGTTCCGTTACGTGTTCGGCGGCGCGATCCACGTGTCGGGGAACAGGCCGTATGTGGACTTCCTGATGCCCGGAATCCTCGGCCAGACCGCGGCGTTCGCAACCTTCGGCACGGCGATCGCGCTGGCGCAAGAGCTGAAGAAGGGCGTGATCGACCGGCTGCGATCCATGCCGATGGCGAGATCGGCGGTGCTGGCCGGCCGGCTGGTGGCCGACACCGGGCGGATGCTGGTGACAGTCCTGATCGTCGTCGGCGTCGGCTACGCGGTCGGCTTCCGGTTCAGCAACGGCGCGGGGCCGGCCGTCCTGATGATCGTGCTGGCCATGGTCTTCGGGCTGTCGATCTGCCTGATCGCCGCGTTCACTGGCCTGGCGATCGGAGACGAGGAATCTGTCCAGGCCTTCGGGCTGATCTGGCTCTTCCCGCTGACATTCCTCAGCTCGGCGTTCGTGCCGATCTCGTCGATGCCGGGCTGGCTGCAGGCTTTCGCCAACAATCAGCCGGTGACATACGTCATCAACACCATGCGGGCCCTTGCCATCGGCGGCCCGATCGAAGCGAACCTGTGGAAGAGCATCGCCTGGCTGGCAGGGATCTTCATAGTTTTCGGACCGCTGGCGGTTCGCGCCTACAAGCGGGCGAGCTGATAGCTGGGCAAAGCACGCCGAGCGCAATGTCAGGCCGCGAGCGAGCGGCACTGGGGGCGCCTGGTGCCCCGCAGATACCGGCTAAGTCCCGGTCTCATTACGCACACACCCCCTGCCCGTAGCGGCCGTAGGGTGTCAGGTACCCGTAAGCCGTCCGCCTGAACCGGCCCTGGCGTGCGTTCGGCCCGGAAAGCACCCGGTCGTAACCGGGCCGCGCATGGTCCCTGCGCTCAGGCTGACGGCACTGCGACTCTGCCATGAGAGGAACGACGTGAACGGTGCTCAGGCTGTCGCGCGCACGCTCGCGGATTGCGGGGTTACCACCTGCTTCGCAAATCCCGGTACGTCGGAGATGCATTTCGTCGCGGCGCTCGATACCGTTCCCGAACTGCGCGGCGTACTGTGCCTGTTCGAGGGAGTGGCAACCGGCGCGGCTGATGGCTACGGCCGCATGACGGGCCGGCCGGCGGCGGCACTCCTCCACCTCGGCCCCGGCCTGGCCAACGGACTTGCCAACCTGCATAACGCGCGCCGGGCCCGGACGCCGCTGCTGGCCATCGTCGGCGATCACGCCACCTACCACAAGCGGTTCGACGCCCCGCTGGAGTCCGACATCGACGCCCTTGCCGGGTCGGTTTCCGGCTGGGTGCGGCGGATCGCCCGCAGCTGCGATGCGGGCAGCGACGCAGCCGAGGCAGTCGCCGCAGCGCTGCGCGCGCCCGGCCAGGTTGCCACGCTCATCCTGCCTGCCGACGTTACCTGGACCGAGGGCGGCGGGATCGCCGCGCCGGTCGCCCCGCGGCTGCCCACGCCGGTTCCCGGCGAAGTGATCCGGGACGCGGCGGCCGCGCTGCGGAGCGGCGAACCGGCAGTGATCCTGCTCGGCGGCACCGCACTGCGCCGCCTCGCACTCCAAGCCGCCAGCCGCGCCGCCAGGGCGACGGGCGCGCGGCTGCTCGCCGAGACGTTCGCCGCCAGGCACGAGCGCGGCGCCGGGATCCCGCCGGTCGACCGGCTGGCCTACCTCGTCGAAATGGCGGCCAGCCAGCTTGACGGCACGCGTCATCTGATCCTCGCCGGAGCGACCGCGCCGGTGTCCTTTTTCGCCTACCCGGACAAGCCCAGCACGCCGGTTCCGCCCGGCTGCCAGGTGCACGTGCTCGCAGAGCCCGCCGACGACGTGCCCGGTGCGCTGGCCGCGCTGGCCGACCTGGTCGGCAGGGGCCAGGCGCCAGGCTCGCCGCAGCCACCGCGGCCGGAACGCCCTGGACTGCCCGATGGTGAGCTGACCGCGCAGACGGCCGCCGGCGTCATCGGCGCGCTGCTGCCCGACGGCGCCGTCGTCTGCGACGAGGCGAACACCTCGGGCATCTGGCTGCCGGCCGCCACGGCGAGCGCGCCGCCGCATGACTGGCTGAGCCTGACTGGCGGGGCGATCGGCCAGGGCCTGCCGCTCGCGACCGGGGCGGCGGTGGCCTGCCCGGACCGCCCGGTCCTGGCGCTGGAAGCAGACGGCAGCGCGATGTACACCGCGTCCGCGCTATGGACGCATGCACGCGAGCAACTCGACATCACCACGGTCATCTTCAGCAACCGCGCTTACGCGATCCTCACCATGGAACTCGAGCGGACCGGTGCACCAGCGAGCGGTTCAGCGGCGCGCGACCTGCTGGACCTGTCCAGGCCCGACATCGACTTCACCGCGCTCGCGGCTGGAATGGGAGTGCCGGCCAGCAGGGCGACCACTGCGGCCGATTTCGCCGCTCAGTTGCGGCACGCGTTCGCTGAGCCCGGCCCGCACCTCATCGAGGCCGCGATGCCACCGCGCGGCTGACGCACGAGGCGGGCAATCCGCCGGCCTGCCGCGCCGCCAGCTTGGTACGGGCCCTCCAGCTTGCCGGGATCCCCTCGCCGCGCGGCCCCGCTGACGGCGCCGGGACCGCGCGGCGTCCCCTGCTATCGATGCTGACATTTCGCTGCTGTTGGGTCGTTGGCTGCGCTAATGTCCGGACAACTTCGGACAGCGCTGACTTGGCGTTAGCTCGCCTGTCCGGTGCTGTTGCCGACGTTGGGGGACCGGCGTGACGCATGAGCTTGACCAGGCGCGCACTGCGCGGGGTGATCCGGACCTGATCGCGACCCTGCAGGATTTCGGTCGTGAGCTCACAGCCACCAGGCTGGCAGCCGGGCTGACCGTTCGGCAGGTCGCGCGAGCGGCCGGGCTGCCGATCAGCACGACCGGCGACTACTTTGCCGGCCGTCATCTGCCTGTCAGCAGCCAGCCGGAACAGCTGCTCAAGATCCTGCGTGCGTGCGGCGAGACCGATCCTGGACGGCTGGCGCGCTGGACGGACGCCATGCGCGCCAAGCGCGCTCCGGGCCGCAAGGTCTCCCGTGACGCGCCGTACCGTGGCCTCGCCAGTTTCGAGCCGGAGGATGCGCGGTGGTTCTTCGGCCGTGACGAACTTGCTGACCGGCTCGCGGAGATGGCCGCCGGGGACGCTGGCCAGGGCACTGACGGACCGGCGGCCGCAGGGGCCATGCCGCTGATCATCGTCGGGCCATCTGGCGCGGGTAAGTCCTCGCTGTTGCGGGCTGGCCTGATCGCGCGCCTGGCGACGCCCTGGGTGCTACTCGATCCGACTGCCACGCCCCTCGCGGCGCTACGGGCACAGCTTGCCGAGCTCGCGGCCACCGGTCCTGGCACCGGGCAGACGGTCATCCTCGACCAGTTCGAGGCGATCTTCACGTCGCCGGTGGACGAGGCAGACCGAAGCGACTTCGTCGCTTCGGTCTGCGACCTGGCCAGCACGTTCCGGGTGATACTCGCGCTGCGCGCCGACTTCTACTCGCAGGCGCTGCGATACCCGGGCCTCGCTCGCGCACTGCAGTCCAGGCGGGTCGTTGTCGGACCGATGACGGCCGAGCAGGTCCGGCTTGCCATCACCGGGCCGGCCCGGCTGGCCAGCCTTGACGTGGAGAATGGGCTGGTCGAACTGCTGCTACAGGACCTCGCTCCGCCGGACGCTCCGGCCGGCACTTCGACCGGCCGATCGAGCGGGTCCGGGTCGGCCGTGGCGCCCGAGGTGGCCGTGGCACATGAGCCGGGAGCGCTGCCGCTGCTCTCCCACGCCATGCTCGCCACCTGGGAGCACAGCCATGGCGCCACGCTGACCATCGCCGACTACCTGGCCGGCGGTGGCATCAGACAGGCCGTCGTCCGGACCGCTGAGCGAGCTTACGGCGCGCTGCCGGAGGCGCAGCAAGAACTCGCGCAGCGCCTGTTCCTTTCTCTCGTGCATGTCGCCGGTGATGCCCCGCCGGCTCGGGCCGTCGTGACGCTGAGCGAGTTGCGAGCCTGGACCGATGGCGCCGACGTCGAGCAGGTCATGGACAGGTTTGTCGCCGAGCGGCTGATCACTGTGGATGCGCACGTGGCGCAGATAACGCACGACGCGCTGCTCACCGCGTGGCCCCGGCTGCGGTCGTGGATCGACGCCAGCGAAGCCGACCTCCGGACCCGGCGGCGGATCATCGAGGCCGCACGGAACTGGCAGGAAGCCGGGCGGGAAGCTGCCGCGTTGTGGCGCGGATCCCAGCTCGCAATCGCCGGCGAGTGGATCGCCGGCGAAGCCAGGCGAGCGTCGCTGGGAGCCCTGGCCCGTGAGTTCGTCAGCGCCTCGGTCGCCGCCGAGCAGGCTCGCGAATTCGGGGTACGCCGCCGTACCCGGAGGTTGCAACGGCTGGTGGCTGCGCTGGCCGTACTAGTCGTGGTGGTCTTCGGGCTGGCGGGCTACGCATTCCAGCAACGGGAGGAGGCCAGCGCCGCACGCGACTCGGCCGACTCGCGTGAGGTTGCTGTCGAGGCCAGCCAGGTACGTAGCCAGGACCCGCCGTTAGCGGCGCAGCTGGGCGTGGTCTCCTATGAGATCGCCCATACCCCTCAGGGGACGGCGAGCTTGCTGGCGGCAGCTGGCTCACCGTCGGCTGCCCGGATTCTGGACTCCTCGGGCGTGGTCGAGTCAGTCAGCCTGAGCCCGGACCGCAAGCTGCTAGCCGTTGCGGCCGCTGACGGGTCGCTCCGGCTGTGGGACGTTGCTGCGCCCGGCCATCCAGTGCCGGTCGGGGGCCCGCTGGTGAAGCGCAGCAGCGAGCCGCTCTACACGGTCGCGTTCAGCCCGGACGGCACGATCCTGGCGGCAGCGGGTGCCGGGCGCACCATCTCGCTCTGGAACGTCAGCTCACCCGATCACCCGGTCAGGCTCGGAAAGCCGCTGGCCGGGCCGGCCAACACCGTCTACTCGGTCGCGTTCAGCCCGGACGGCAAGACGCTCGCGGCCGGCAGCGCCGACGACACGGTACGGCTGTGGGATGTCAGCGACCCGGCCCGCCCGGAGCCTCTCGGCGTGCCGTTGACCGGATTTTCTGGCTACGTCCAGTCAGTCGCGTTCGCGCCGGGCGGCACAGTCCTTGCTGCCGGGAGCGCGGACAAGACAGTGCGACTGTGGGACATCGCCAACCCGGCCCGCCCGGTGGCACTTGGCAAGCCGCTGACCGGCCCCCGCGACATCGTCACGGCAGTGGCGTTCAGTCCGGATGGCAGACTGCTCGCCGCAGCCAGCCAGGATGACCGGGTCTGGCTGTGGAAGCTGATGCCAGCGAGGTCCGGCCGGAACGGACGGCCAGCTGGCCCCGCGGTGGTGCCCGACGGCAGCCTGACGGGCGCCACCGACTGGGTGAACGCGGTCGCGTTCAGCCCGGACGGCTCCGAGCTCGCAGCCGGCAGCAGCGATGCCAGCGTGCTGGTGTGGAACCTGGCCCGCCGTTCGCTGATCGCTGAGTTGCCGCACCCGCAGCCGGTCACCTCGCTTGCCTGGGATGGCGGCGGCCTGCTGGCGGCCGGTGACGCTGACGGGACCGTCGCGATCTGGAAGCTGCCCACTCCGGTGCTGCTCACCGGTAGCCCGGCGTACGACGCGGCGTTCAGCCCGGACGGCAGGATGCTGGCGGTCAGCAGTCAGGACAGCCTGCAGTTGTGGAGCGCCGGCAGCCGTCAGCAGCTTGCGGAACGGGCTGTCCCGGGCACCTTTGTGAACGCGGTCGCGTTCGCGCCGCGCGGAGGCATCCTGGCGACCGCCTATGCGGACGGCATGTTCCAGCTATGGCGCGCGACGGGAACCCTCACGCCGCTCGGGTCGCCGGTGCGGGCCTCGGCATCCGGCATGACCGAGACAGTGGCGTTCAGTCCCGATGGCCAGGTTGCCGCCACCGGCGGCGACGACGGCACGCTGCGGCTCTGGTCGGTGCGCGATCCCGCGCATCCGCAATTGCTCGCGACCGAGCACGATGCCGGCAGCTACCTGTTCGGCGTCGCGTTCGCGCCTGACGGCAAGACGGCGGCGGCGGCGAGTGCTGACGGCCTCACCCGGTTGTGGAATGTCGCTGACCTCGCGCACCCGGTACTGCTCGGCCGGCCGCTGGCCGGCCCGTCAAGCTACGCCATCTCGGTGGCGTTCAACCCTGACGGCCGGCTGCTCGCGGTCGGCAGCGCCGACAAGACAGTGCGGCTATGGAACGTCACCGACGTCAGCCGCCCGGTGCGAGTGGGCCCGCCGCTGACGGGGCCGACTGGCTATGTCTACGGTGTGGCGTTCAGCCCGGACGGGAAGATGCTCGCTGCGGCGGTCACCGACGGCACAGTCTGGCTGTGGAATCTTGCGCGGCCCGCCGATCCAGCGCTGTTGGCCACCCTTACCGGGCCGCAAGGGCATGTGTACTCTGTCGCGTTCGCGCCCGAAGGTGACCTGCTGGCCGCCGCGAGCGCCGACGGCACGGTCCGGCTGTGGGACACCAGCCCAGCGGCCGCCATGTCAGCTGTCTGCGCCGCTGCTGGCCAGCCGCTCACCAGGCAAGAATGGGCGACCTACGTGCCTGGCCTGCCTTACCGTGTGCCGTGCTCACGCTGACAGGTGGCGGACAACCGGGCAGCGGGGAGACAATCCGAGTGGAACCCCGGGCTGCGTCGGCGCAGCCGGGTGCCGATGGAGCGGCCATGATGGCAACCACGTCGAAGTGGGTGAAGCTTTTCCGCCGGCTCGGCGTGGACGGTAACCCGCTGCGCCGGCCCGCAGACAAGATCGAGGCCTGGCTCACGCCAGCGGTGATCGTCATGTTCCTGGTCTTGTGCCCGGTCATCGCTATCGCGACGAGCGCATGGGTCCGGGCCGGCGATGTGGCCGCTCTGCGCGCCGAGCAGTCGTGGCATCCGGTCAGGGCGGTGCTCGTGCGGGCGGCTCCGGGACCTGCGGAGCCCGATGCAGGTGCGAACACCTGGCTGGTCTGGACAGCGGCCCGCTGGAGCATCGGCGGCCGCCAGGAGACTGGCGCGGTGCCGGTTCCGGCTGACTCACCAGCTGGCAGCACGCATACGGTGTGGCTCAACCACGCCGGAGCCGTCCAGGTACCGCCGCTGTCGGCTAGCCAGGTCGCCGGGTTTGCCGATACCGCCATCGCCGTCGGCCTTGCGGCCCTGGCCGCGCTGCTGGCCGGCCTGACGTGGCTGATCCGTCGCGCGCTGGACCGGCGAAGACTGGCACGCTGGGAGCGCGCGTGGCTGACAGTCGGTCCGCGCTGGAATGGCCGCAGCTAGCCCGGCCTGGCCGGGCTAGCGATGGTCGTCGTAGTGCCAGTTGCGCCGGCGGGACTGCCAGGAGCGCCGTGCGCGCCGCCGGTACCGAACCGCCGTGAAGACTCCCGCGACGCAGGCCACCAGCCAGAACAGCAAGATGAGCTTGAGGAACGCCACGAAGAAGACCCCGGCGCTTGGCAGCACGATCACTGCTAGCAGCACAATCAGCACCAGTGGCAGAACGCCCGGTCCGCGCCGGTAAGCGTACATCGGGCGTGCTGCCAAGTACGGTGACTCCCGCCACGCCTGCCGCCCGGCCGGAGCGGGCTCAGGCAGATCGGCCATGATCGCGCGCAGGTCTCGCACCGTCTTGGCACTCAGCGCCGCCGTTACCCGCTGGTCAAGTTCCTCGGAAGTGAGCCGGCCCACTGCGAAGTGCTCACGCAGCCGCTCTGCGACCTGCTCTCGTTCGGCGTCCGACACCCTCATGTCGTCGTGCATTGACTTGCCCCGTATTTCCTAGTTGTCCTGCTCGGTGTGCCCGGCGGCCTCCTGTTGTTCTGTTAATTCCCACGCGCCGCGCGCCATCTCGGGATTCGCGGCGACATACTCACGTTCGGAGTCGCGCCGTGACGCCACCGGCGCGATTTGCCACATCGCATCACGCTACGTTGTGAATCTGTTACTCTCTGTTCTCAGCGTATGGGGCTGCGCTGGAGCATGGGGGTTCTTGTGGCAGGCTGGTTGCTCAGCGACATCAGGGCAGGCGATCTGACCGCGGGCGAGATACGGCGGCTTGCGGATCTGGCTGCTTATCGTGAGGCTG
Source organism: Actinomycetes bacterium (assembly GCA_021792405.1). Classification (GTDB taxonomy): domain Bacteria; phylum Actinomycetota; class Actinomycetes; order Streptosporangiales; family Streptosporangiaceae; genus JAJYUU01. The sequence goes on along the minus strand of JAJYUU010000038.1, from coordinate 2,549 downwards.
TCGCCGATGTGCTCGCGGAATTAGCGGGTCCTGACGGGGAGTGCCCCAAAGCGGCGGCGGCTGAGCGGATACTGACCCGGCGCCTGTCCGGGCCGGAGTTCGCAATGGTGCTGTCGGCGACCCCCGAAGGCGAGGGCGCCGTGGTGCGGCGGGTGCTGCGCGAGGTGAGGTCGTGCCAGGACATCGCGCACAGTTCGGCTGCGAATCTCGCCGCGATGATACGCATCACGCTGCTCGCCCAGATAGAAACGCTCTGGTGGGGCCACCTGGCTCCGTACGAGTCCGATGCCGACGTGCGCGATTCGGCTGACCTGCTCGACCTCGACGGGTTGCGGCGTGACGGCCTGCTGTTGTTCCGGTACCGCCGCCAGGCGTCGACGCTGCTGGCCAGGGCGGCACGGCTAGCCGAGCGGACGGCCGCACCCGGCCGGGTACCGGAGACGGCGGGCCTGCTGTTCCCCTGCGCCCGGCCGGAGCTGATCGTGGTGCTGAACCAGATCGCCGCCGATTTCACGTCCCTCGCGCCGCCGGGGTCGCCGCCGCTATGGGTGACCAGCCTTGCTCGCAGCGTCGCGCATCAGCGTCACCTGCGCGATCTCGGTTACGCGGCGCTGCTGCCGAGCGCGCACTGCGTCGGCTACGCGGCAGACATCGAGATGACCTGGCTCCGGCAATTCGGCGCCGACGAGGCGCTGCAGCGAGTGCTACTGGAGAGGCAGCACGCTGGCGAACTCAATGTCATCGACGAGGGTCAGGCATGGCACATTTGCGTGCGGCCCGGAGCCGGCCGTGCGCTGCGCCTGCTCCCCGGTGGCCGGGGCAGTTCGGGGTGAGCTGCGCAGGTCCAGAACCCGCGGTGAGGTCAGCGGGAGCGGCTCGCTGCCCAGGCCAGGATGAGCAGCACGACGCCGGCCACGAAGGAGACACCGGCCCGAACGATATGTGAGCCGTGGTGTACCGAACCGACCAGGAAGTGCACCGAGTTCAGCGCCCCGGCAACGTAGAGCGCGCCCAGGATGATGGCCAGCACTCCGAGAATCCCGAGCACTATTGCCAGCGCTCGGTTAGACGACCGGCCTGGCGCAGCCGCCGAAGTCGATTGACTCACCTGATTCCTCCTAGGATCATCACATTTTGGTAGAAATATGTGCGCACTTGCCGCGCTCGGTGCCGACTGGCCGTCGGCGGAGCTGCTGGCTCGAGCCAGCGAGCTGACGTGCCTTATCTGGTAGCAAGGTATCCGATATCAGGCATATCGTAGGTCGCCGGCACGCGATGTAGTGCCGCGCAGTCTACTCTCCGGCGGTTGCCGGCGGCGTGCGGCAGGGGAACGGGGAAAGCCCGGCGAACAGACCGCGGCGCCGCGGCATCGCCCGGCTAGCACCGGTCGGCTAGCACGCGAGGACTTGGGCGGACTGAGCCCTGGCCGTTGCCGATCCGGAGGTCGCGGTGACCGAGACTGGCCGGCCGCACGCCGAGGGCCCGCCGATACCGATGAGGATCGTCCCCTGTGACTGACTGCCAGCCTGGATGGGGTTGCGGGAGCAGGACGCTCCGGATGAAGTTGCCCGGCACGACCAGCCGCCGTGATTGCCGTCATGCCCGTGGCCATGCCCCCAGCTGATGAGCCCGCTGCCGGGTGGCAGCACCACCAAAACGGTGAGCGTCCCGGTCTTCCCCGATCCGGTGTCGCTGACCTGGAACACCACCGTGGCGCCCTGCCAGTGGTGGCCACTGTAGACATCGACACTGGCTGCGAGCCGGACCAGGGCAGTGGACGGGGTCGGGCTAGGCGTCGGCGACGTTGACCCTCCCGGCCGCCGGCCCGGCCTGTCCGGTGATCTTTGCGGACTGCTCGGCGAGATGGCGGGCGTGCTGTGTCCGCGGCTCGCGGAAACCGGAACTACGACCCGGCCCGAAGCTGACCGGGCACCGGCCGCAGACGGCTGCGCGAATGTCGCCGCCGTAGTCGGCGATGTCTCAGCCTGTGACTCGCCTCCCGCCGTGACGGGCGTGCTGTTTCCGGCGAGAGAGAAGGCGAAGACGACTGCTCCGGCTGCGATCGCCGTAATGCCTCCCGCGGCGATCCAGCGGAGCTGCCGCCCGCTGTGCCGGACAGTTCCGCTACGCCCGGCTGTGCGCGCGGCCGCAACCCCAGCTACCGCCGCCAGCGGGACGGGCACGACTTCGGTACGGGCACCGGCGCTCCCTGAGAGGTAATAGCCGGCGGAATCACCTAGGAATACCGGGGCGACCACAGCGCGCAGCGGCATGCTGACGTCCGACAGCTCGGCGAAGACGGCGCGGCAATCGTCGCACTGGCTCAGATGCTCAGTCACCATCGCGCTGTCCGGGCCGGAGACGGCGTCCCGGATGAAGGCGCCGAGACGGACTGCTGCTGCCGCGCACTCCGGCCGGGCGACCTCAGACCCGAATCAACGAGTAAAGCGTCAGCCGTTATCCACAATCGGGCAGACGATCTTGAAGCTGTCCGGCCTGGCGTGCGGGCATGACAACGGCCCGGTGGTCGCGCCGGGTTCGGCGGGAGC
>JAJYUU010000193.1 GCA_021792405.1 Actinomycetes bacterium | reverse complement strand
TCTATCCGACCGCGTACCGTGTGCTGGCCGGCCACCGGCTGAGGCTGCAGGTGTGCGGCGGCGCCTTCCCGCGGTATGCCCGCAACTTTGGCATAGCCCAGCCGTTCGGCACCGGGCGTGCCGGTCGCCGGTGCCGGTTCGAGATCTTCGCTGACGCGCAGCGCCCATCGCGCGTGACGCTGCCCTTCTGGCGGTAGCCTCGGGCCACCTCTGCCGGGCCAAAGGTCCCGGTCGGCGGCCGCCCTTAGGCCATGGACGGCAGGCGCCAGGTAACGCACCGTGGGTACGGTGACGATGCCTCCGCGGCTGAGCGCACTGACCCGGAATCCGGCAATGATCCTGCTGGCCCTCACGGTCGCGGGACTGGCGCTCGGCGGCGCGTTGCACCTAGCTGGCCAGGCCGCGACTGGCGACACGAGCTGGCTCGCCGTGAGCGTCTGCGGGCTGGCGTACGCGTTCTGGACGGTGATCGGCAGCTTCCGCAGGCGCCGGATCGGGGTTGACATCATCGCCCTGCTGGCACTGGCAGGCGCGATCGCCGTCGGCGAGCTGCTGGCCGGCGCGGTCATCAGCGTGATGCTCGCTAGCGGACGCGCCCTGGAGGGATGGGCAGCGGGACGGGCCCAGCGCGACCTGACCGCGCTCCTTGAGCGCACGCCGCGGGGCGCCCGCCGGTATCACGATGGCGCGCTGAAGCAAGTGCCGCTGGAGGAGATCACCGTCGGAGACAGACTCCTGGTGGCCAAGGGTGACCTCGTCCCGGTTGACGGCATGCTCGCCACCGGGCGCGCGGTGCTGGATGAGTCAGCACTGACCGGCGAGCCGGTCCCGGTCGAGCGACAGGCAGGCGACCCGGTCCGCAGCGGCGTCGTGAATGCCGGCGCGCCGTTTGACCTGATCGCCACGGTGACGGCGGACGAGAGCACCTATGCCGGAATTGTCAGGATGGTTGCGCAAGCGCAGCAAGAGCAGCCGCCGTTCGTCCGCATGGCAGATCAGTACGCGATCTGGTTCCTGCTGATCAGCCTTGCCGCGGCCGCACTGGCCTGGGTGCTGGCGGGCGCTGACCGGGCTGTCGCGGTACTTGTCGTCGCCACGCCCTGCCCGCTGATCCTGGCCGCACCGGTAGCGCTGGTGTCGGGCATGTCGGCAGCGGCTCGGCGCGGTGTCGTAGTCAAAGGCGGCGGCGTGCTGGAACGGCTAGCCCGGTGCACCACCCTGCTGCTGGACAAAACGGGAACTCTGACCAGCGGGCAGCCCGCGGTTGCGTCGGTAGTCAACGCAGGCAGCTATGCCCCGGACCGGCTGATCGCCCTGGCGGCTTCGCTTGACCAGGCATCTGGCCACGTGCTGGCAGCCGCAGTCGTCAAGGCCGCACGAGATCGCGGGTGCCTGCTGTCCACCCCGGATCAGGTTGACGAGGCGCCAGGCCTTGGCATCCGCGGCGTGGTCGACGGTCACCAGGTCGCTGTCGGGCAGGCGGAATGGTGCGGCCTGACCGGCGCGGCCGAGACTCCCGACTGGGCAAAGGCGGCCCGGCGCAGGGCACGCCTGGACGGCGCGCTGACGGTGTTCGTGGCCATCGACGGCACCCCGGCGGGCGTGCTCATCCTAGACGACCCGGTCCGGCCAGATGCGGGCAGGACGCTGCGGGCCCTGCGCGGTAGCGGCATCCTGCGGATCGTCATGGTAACCGGCGACCGCGGCGAGGTAGCGGAGACGGTCGGCTCGATCATCGGCGTGGACGCCGTCCTGGCCGAGCGCAGCCCGGCGGAGAAGCTGGATGCGGTGCGGGCAGAGCGGCAGCGCGGCTCGGTCCTGATGGTGGGAGATGGCATCAACGACGCGCCCGCGCTGGCCCAGGCCGACGTCGGCGTCGCGATGGGAGCGCGCGGGGCGGGCGCCTCGTCCCAGGCTGCCGACGCGGTACTCACCGTCGATCGCCTGGACCGGCTCGGCGAAGTGCTCTCCGTGGCCCGCCGAACGCGCTCGATCGCGCTGCAAAGCGTGCTGGCCGGCATGGGAATGTCGCTGGCAGCCATGGCAGCAGCAGGAGCCGGCTTGCTGCCTGCCGTGTGGGGCGCAGTACTGCAAGAAGGCATCGACGTCGCGGTAATCGTCAACGCCCTCCGGGCCCTGCGACCGCCCGCCGCGGTTGCCCGGCTGCGAGCCGGTGATGCGGAACTGACCAGGCGTTACGCTGGCGAGCACGCAATGATCAAAGCTGACCTGGAGGAATTGCGCTCGGCCGCGGACTCGCTCGGCTTCACGCCGCCGGACACCGCGCTTGCCCGGGTGCAGCACGTCTACAAGCTGCTTGTGACACAGGTCATCCCGCATGAGAGCGCGGAAGAGCACGAGCTGTACCCCGCGCTGGTCAGGATGTTCGGGTCGCCAGAAGCCACCGCCACCATGAGCCGCGGCCACGCGGAAATCGCCCACCAGGTCCGGCGGCTCGGCCAGCTGCTCGATGACATCGGCGCCGGTCCGCCCGACGAGGCCGACCTGGCCGATCTGCGTGCCCTGCTGTACGGCCTGCACGCCATACTCCGGCTGCACACCATGCAGGAAGACGAGAGTTACCTCAGCCTGGCCGACGACACCAGCCGAGCGACGCCGCCGGCCTAGCTAGGCCGGCGGCCCCGGCAACCGCGCGCCGGGAAACACTTCTGCACCGTCGCGCCGCCTTCGGGCCGGTTGCCGGCTGAACCACTCCCGGCACGCTCAGCCGCAAGCTGACGCCACCGTCGGCAGCGCGACGGCGAGCCTGCTCGGTGCTGCGGCCAGCAGGCCGCCGACATCGGCCGGCTCGACAGCGGCCACGACAACTCCGTTGAGCTGACTGGCCAGCAGTCAGCTGCTTGCCTGCGCCTGACGGCGGATGAACGCGGGCGGGGATTGGCTAGCGACCAGGTCGTTCCATCCATCGCTCGGCACGGATCAGATCGCCGTATCCATGCCGTCGGTAGATGGTCCGGCCCGGTTCGGCCATGAGGACCTGGCGGATGCCCGCGACGGAGGGGTGGCTGATCGCCTGCCCGACCAGGAAGCTGCCGAGGCCGCGACCGCGGGCTGCGGCGGCCACGAATACGTCGCAGAGCCAGGCGAACGTGGCCTGGTCGGTGACCAGGCGCGCGTATCCGGCCTGGACGCCATCCGGCGCATACAAGCCAACCGAAAGCGAGTGCCGGATGGCGCGCGCCGTGACGTCGTAGGGCTGGCCGGCCGCCCAGTAGCTCTCTTTGCTCAGCCAGCAGTGCACGCGATCGACGTCGAGCAGCACCGGGTCATCACTCACCCAGTAACCATCCGGCCCGGTAACTCGCACTTGCCTCCTCCAGCAGCCGATGAGAGCGTCCTCTTCCCCAGCTCGCGAACATCGCGGCGATGCAGGCAGGGTGTCCTGGTGAGTCCGGATTCTACGCATGTGTGCGGTGGATTTGTGGCGGGTAGCGAGGTAGGGCTGGTGGGCAGCTCAGCTAACTGGCAGCGACTAGCGCGTCCGGCGTCACAACGCGCCCTTGTCCGGATCGCCGGCTGGCACGGGCTGCAGCACGACGACCTCCGGTGGCGCCGATACCTTGCCCGCCAGCCGGGGGTTCAGCATGGCGAGGTTCACACCCCTGCTGTGGTTGGCCAGCGCTTCCGGGCTGGCCCACTTCTCGATCATGATCAGCCGGTCGGGCGCCTCGTTGAGGCTGTAGAGCTCGCACCCGTCCTCGGCGTGCACCCGCGCGATCGTGTCCTTGAACGCGGCGATGACCTCGTCGCGGTGCTCGGGCAGCGGCACGATACTGGCGACGACGACGACGGACATGAGCTCTCCCTCGGCTGGCGAAGATCGCGCTCAGTGCGGGCGCGAGCCCATGGTAGGTCCAGGCGGCTCACGGCGGAGCAGGCTCCCCGGACCTCGCGGCTGTAGCTGGGTGGCTAGCCTCAGCCGCCGTTGAGCTGCTTCGAGACATGCGCGCCCAGGTCGTGATGCACGTTCGCCCAGTACTCGATCACCCGGGCCTGGACGTCCGGGTGCACGCCGGCGTTGACGTGGCTGACAATGTTCGTGATCAGGTGCTCCCGGTCGGTGTCGGTCATCACGTCCCGGTACAGCGCGCGCGGCTGGGCGAAGTCATCGTCGGCGGCATGCTTGTCGTAGGCGTAACGGCCGATTTCCGCGGCCTCGACGCCCCAGCCGAGTTCACTTGCCAGCTCCGGGTCGGCAACCGGCCCGCCGTAGGAGTTCGGCGCATACACCGGCTGGGACCCGGCGTGCCGGTAGGTCATCGGGCCATCCTTGTTGTAGGAGCGGACCGGCGCTTTCGGCGCGTTGACCGGCAGCTGCTGGTAATTCGTCCCGATCCGGTGCAGGTGCGTGTCGTGGTAGGAGAAGATCCGCCCCATCAGCATCTTGTCCGGGCTCAGCCCGGTGCCGGGCACCAGGTTGGACGGGTCGAAGGCCGCCTGCTCGACCTCGGCGAAGTAGTTGGCGGGGTTCCGGTCCAGGATCATCCGCCCGATCGTGATCGGCGGGTAGTCCTCGTGCGGCCAGACCTTGGTCAGGTCGAACGGGTTGAACCGGTAGTCGGCTGCCTCGGCGAACGGCATGATCTGCATCTCCAGCCGCCATTCCGGAGCGTGGCCGCTGGCGATGGCGTCCCGCAAGTCGCGCCGGTGCACGTCGGGATCCTCGCCCGCCAGTGCCTTGGCTTCAGCGTCGGTGAGATTCTGCACGCCCTGCACGGTCTTGAAGTGGTATTTGACCCAGAACCGTTCGCCCGCGGCGTTCATCCAGGAATATGTGTGGCTGGAGTAGCCGTTCATGTGCCGGTAGGTGCGCGGCGTACCGCGGTCCGACATCAGGATCGTGACCTGGTGGGCGGACTCTGGTGACAGCGTCCAGAAGTCCCACTGCATGTTGTTGTCGCGCAGCCCGGTGTCGGGCATGCGCTTCTGCGAGTGGATAAAGTCCTGGAACTTGCTCGCGTCGCGGACGAAGAACACCGGAGTGTTGTTGCACACCAGGTCGAAGTTCCCGTCCTCGGTGTACATCTTGATCGCGAAGCCTCGCGGGTCCCGGTTGGTGTCCGGGCTGCCCAGTTCGCCGGCCACGGTGGAGAACCGGACGAACACCGGCGTGCGCTTCCCTACCTCGGACAGGAACGCCGCCTTGGTCCAGCCGGTGACATCCTCGGTCACCTCGAAGAAGCCATAGGCGCCGCTGCCCTTGGCATGCACCACTCGCTCGGGCACCCGTTCCCGGTTGAAATGCTGAATTTTCTGCACGACGTAGTGATCATGCAGCACGGTCGGCCCGCCGGGGCCGACCGTCAGCGAGAACTCGTCGCTAGCCGCCGGGATCCCGGCGTCGGTTGTAGTCGCAAGCCGCTGGTGAATCATCGCTCTCCGCCCCCGATCGCGGCGCGCACCGCCCGGCACACGCCCCCGAACTGTGCCTGCCAACAGCTTCGCACAGCGCGGTGAGCGAGCCTCACCGAGGGGCGCTAGGGATGCCAACGAGGCAGCTCACGGTAGCGCCCTGCGATCACCTCCCGGTCGAGGGCCCGTCAGTTGTGCCCCGTTACCAGTAATGTCGCCGCCCGCCGACGCCATGGCCGATCGCGCCGAGCAGGGCCAGGATCAGCCCGACGACCAGCACGATGAGGCCGATGGTCCAGAGAATCCCTATACCGAGGACGAATCCGATAATCAGGAGGATAAGGCCGAGAATTACCATGAGCGCTCCCAGGTTCTCTAGTCCGCACTAGCTCCCCGGGAATTCACGTACCCAAACCTCACACTAATACGACCTGGGCAGGCCTCTCGGCCGCGTAGCCGAATCCGCCGTGTGCCTGCACCGTGCCGCTCACCAGTATTGCGTGGTGGCGCCCGAGCTGTTGACGATGCCGCCCGCCGTCTCCGGTGGCTCGAATACCGACTGGATCGCCACCCTGCCCGGACCCTGCAGCACCAGCCAGATCGACTTGGCCTGCCACCGGGCCGAGCTGAACCAGTAGTTCCCGCGCGGATACTCGAAATGCAGGTGCATTCCGACGCTGCGGTCCTTCCAGATCAGGCCGGCCGGCTGGACCAGGATCCGCTCGCCCTGCTGCAAGTCGCGGATGAACGTGTTGCCGGGAGCGTGCAGCAGCAGCAGGCCAGGCCCGCCCTGCGCGCTGAACCGGTCCATCGCCTGGCCCAGCGGGTAGTGGTATTCCTGGTCGTTCCCGTTCTGGGTGGTGTACCAGATTCCGGACCTCTCCCAGTGGTAGCCGACGTTGCCGGTGGCGACAAGGAAGCGGTGCTCGACCACGTCGACGGCGTGGTCAGCGGGCAACGGCACGGCCAGCGTCTCGCCCGGATGATCGGCAGACAGCGCGATGTGGCCCGGGCCGGACGCCGTCATCATCAGCAGCGGCATGCCGGCCAGCATCCGGTTCCAGCCGCCGGCCATCTTCATCATGTCCAGGCGCACGCTCGGCTCGGAGTGCAGCAGCACGTGGTGAGAGAAATAGACCGAGTCCGCGGGATCCAGCTGCATCTCGGCAACCGGCACGTACTTGCCGCTGATCTGGCAGGTCGACCGGTTGAAGCGGATCCTTGCCATGTCTTTGATCGCTGGCTGCTCGGCCCACCCGGACTTGGTGACCCTGGCGCGGACGTCGGTCGGCGCGCCGCAGTGCGGGCAGGTGGTGCCGCTGCCGTCACTCGGGATGCGGCAGTACGGGCAGGTGTAGGCATGCGTTGTCATCTCCGCCGCCTACTCGGTGCCGTGGTGCACGTACATGGACTGAACGCCGACCCGGCCGGGCCCGGTCATCTCGGCGAGGTACATGGTGTGGCTGCCCATCATTCCGGTCTTGAACTTCTGCGGAACGGTGTTCATCTGCACAGAGGAGTCCTTGTACAGGAAGCCGCCCGGCTCGACCAGGATCTTCTCGCCCTGCTGCAGCGTCTTCTGGAAGACGTTGCCGTAGCCGTGCAGCAGCAGCAGGCCCTGCTCGCCGCCAGTGACGAACCTGTCCATGTACATGCCGCTGCCGCCATGCAGGACGTTGGCCAGGCCCTTGATCCGCACGAACGAGTAGTTCAGCGAATGCGTCCCGGCCAGGAACGCGTGCTCGCGCACGTCGATCTCGTGCGACGGGTGGATCGGCAGCACGACCACCTCGCCGGCGGCGTCTTTCGACAGCGCGATCCGGCCCGGCCCGTGCGCGATGCTAAGGATGTGCGGCATGCCGCCGACCATCCGCCGGGCACCGCCGCCGGTGTTCATCGCCGACAGCGGGACGCCGGGCTCCTTCCACAGCATCACGTGGTGCTCGAAGAAGACCGAGTCGCCCTGGGCAAGGGCCAGCTCGGCAACCGGGACGATCTCGCCTTCGATCTGGCAGGTGGAGTTGGAGAAGCGGAACTCCGTCATATCCCGCAGCCGGGGCGCCTCCGTCCAGCCCGAGTCGGAGACGACGTTCTTCTTGTCAAGCGGGGCGCCGCAGGTGCTGCAGCTGGTCCGCTCCGGTTCGTTCTGCGCCTGGCACCACTGACATTCGATCCTGTCCATCCGGGCAGGCCTTTCTGCTCAAGGGCGGGATTTTCGGACACAGCCGCTGACACTGGCTGCGATCGTAGCGGAGGCGGGAGATCCAGCTCCGGAACTCCGGCTTACGCCGGGCGCGGCGCCGCCGCCGTGCCGCACTCAGCGCAGAACTTGGCCGCCGGGGCGAGACTGGCGTTGCAGTTCGTGCAGTGCTTTTGCGTGGGGTTGCCGCACTCGGGGCAGAACTTCGATCCAGCCTGAATCAGGCTCTGGCAGTTGCCGCAGGCCATCCTACCTGCCGGAGCAGCCGCATCCGGGGCCGGCTGCGCGGGCGCCGGCTGCGCGGGCGCCTCCGCGCCCGCTGCGGCTTGCGCCGCATAGCCGGGGCCGCCGCCGGCGAAGCCGGGCCC
>JAJYUU010000037.1 GCA_021792405.1 Actinomycetes bacterium | reverse complement strand
CCTGCTCCCCCTCACTCCACCCCGCCGGATCCGCATGGGCCAGGAACTCCAGTCCCGCGGTCAGGTACGCCAGCGCCTGCGCCGGATCGGTCACCCGAACGCTGGCCGGGTCAGGCGCGGCGCCGACAGACGAGCCGGAATGCCGATCAGCACCCGGACCGGCATCCGCTAACCCGGCGAACGCGCCCGCCGACAACCCAGCCGACGCCGACACGCTCCCCGCCCGCTCCCTCCGTCCCGGCCCGCGCCCCCGCTGCGGCGAACCGGCGGCAGACGGCGACGACGCAGCCGGCGAAGCGCCAGCCGACAGCACCGAACCGTTCGCGCCAGGCGCGCCACCATCAGGAGGGGCCGCACGCGGAACACCAGGAATATCCCAGCCCGGATCCGTCATCGCCGCCCTCCCTCCGCCGACCGACAAGCCGAGTCACCGCGTCACGGTCACTACATCAATCGATCACACATTCGATTATATGGTCATCTACTGACATCTATCGAGTGGTTTTTGCCGCTCGCTCCCCCTTCGCCGCCAAATCCTGCGCGCACATGCGGGAGCCTGCGGAGCTGGTGGCGGCACCGTCTCGGCCGGACGGGCCGGGCCGGACGCCGTGCGCGCGCTTGAAGACGACGTCAAGTGATCTTCCTGCTCGACGCGCATGTCCTCATCGCGCTGCTGGTAGCCGACCGTGTTCACCACGACGCAGCCGAGTCATGGGCCGCAGGTCACTCCGACCCCGTCGCCACCTGCCCGATCACGCAGGGCAGCCTGATCAGGCTGGTGATGCGCGATGGGCAGTCGGCGGCGACTGCGCATGCGCTGCTGTCCGCGCTCATCGATAACGAGCGGCACGAGTTCTGGCCGGATGACGCGGCGTACCGGGACGTACGGATCCCAGGACAAGGCAGCGCGCGCTCAGTTGCTGGCGGCGAGCGGCACAGCGGCGTTCAGCACGTCCAGCGCCGAACTCTGCCGGCTGGCGTCCGCGTAGTCGAACGGGCCAGCCCAGTGCAAGCCGAACTGGTTGCGTTCGTTCCTGTCGCTCGCCCAGATCGAGCGGGCGTTGTCGAGGATGAACTCACGGTAAGCGGGCCGCCGGCTCTGTAGGTAGAGGTCGTAGAGGTGGCGCACGAAGATGCCCTTGAACTGTGGCAGGTCCCCGCCGCGGCGACCAGTGCCGTGCTCGGCAGGCTCGAGCAGGATGCCGTGCCTGGCCCCGGGCGCCGGAGTGGTCAGCAGCGCCAGCGCAGCGTCGGCGATCGCCTCGGCCTGCCTCAGGTAGCCGGGGTCGCCGGTGATCTCATGCAGCGCCGCCAGCCCGCCGAGTACCACGCCCTGGTTGTAGGTCCACGTCTGGCCACGGTTGTTCTGGCACGACTTATTGAGCCCGTCGTTGATCAGGCCGTTCTCGCCAATCAGCCCGCGGGCGCAGAACCAGTCCCACTCCCGCCGGGCCCAGTCGAGGTACTCGCCCGTTCCCGCACCGCGCTGATGCAGCCTGGCCGCGAGGGTGAGGAAGAGCTCGTTGGTGATGGCGTTCTTGTATCCGCGCTTGGTGTTCCACCACACGCCGCCGCCGCAGGTATCGTCCCACGCGGTCAGCAGGTTGGCGAAGATCGTCCGGGCGGCCTCGAGGTAGCGGACCTCGCCGGTCAGGTCGTAGGCGGCCACCCAGGCCAGGCCCCACCAGCCGTTGTCGTCGTAAAAGCTGACCAGGAAGTCCGAGTGCCGGCGGCGCGCCGCCCGGAACGTGCGCTCGATCACGGCGAAGTACGTCCGGTCTCCGGTGCGCTCGGTGTAGGCGATCACCGCGGTCAGCGCGTTAGCGCAGTTCCACCAGCCCGTCGTCCGCCAGCAGCCGGTCCACCGCTGGTACCACCGCTGGAGCGCCTGCATCCCGGCCGCCGCGTAAGCGCGATAGTCCGGCTCCTGAATGCCGTCCTGGACTGACATGATTCACCCCTGTTAGCCGCGTTCCCGGTGCAAGGCCGCTCACGGATAGCTTCCCGGCACACCGGCGGCGGCACCAGGGGCAGGCTGCCCGGTCTGCTGGGTTCTCCTCCGCGGCGACATCAGGCCGCGCCCGGGCAGTGCCCGCCGGCCAGTCCGGCTCAGCCCTGGCCGCAGCAAGGTGGCGGGGCGGCTCCTCCCCAGCGCCGTCGCCGGATCGTAGGTGGTACCATATGTGGCGTGATCAAGACGACTATCTACCTGCCCGAGGACATGGACGCGCGGCTTGACTCTGAGGCCGTCGCGACCGGCGTCACCAAGGCAGAGCTCATCCGGCGCGGAGTAGCGATGGTACTCGCCCGCTCGCAGCCGAAGGAGAGAGAGCCGCTGCCGGTATTCGAGAGCGGCAGGCGGCTCACGCCAGACCAGATGGATGAGGAGATTTACAGCCACATAAGGGACAGGGCGACACGCCGTTGATCATCGTCGCCGACACCTCCGCGCTCTATGCGGTTTTCGATGCATCTCAGCCTGAGCACAGCGATGCCCTCAGCGTCATGGAGAGCGAGATGCTGGTCATCTCCCCCATGGTCATGACAGAGCTTGATCATCTAGTTCACCGCGATCTTGGATTCTCCGCCGCTATGCAGGTGGCGGATGCGCTGACAGCCCGCATCGCGGCTGGCGGGTACAAGCTGGCCGAGCTCGGCCACAGCGACCTGGCCGTAGCCCAGGGTATTCGGGGACAGTACAAGGATCTGAGACTTGATCTCGCCGACGCAGTCGGGGTAGTCCTCGCCGACCGATACAAGACCGACCGCATCTTCACGTTGGATCAGCGAGATTACCGCGCTGTGAAGCCGCTTACGAAAGGCCTGAAGGCATTTCGGGTATTGCCAGCCGACCGCGACTAGCTGCACGCCCCCGATAGGCGGCCGCTGAACAGCGCGACCGAGGGGACGATGTATACTTTTGGTAGCTATCACCAGGGGAGGCGCCGTGGCGGAAACTGCGATCGCGAGGCTCTTCACCCATGGCCGGAGCCAGGCCGTGCGACTTCCTAAGGAGTTCCGATTGCCTGGCGACCGGGTGCGTGTCCGGCACATGGGAAACGGCGTGCTGCTGGAGCCGATCGCCTCCGATATCGACGCGTGGTTCGCCGAGCTAGACCGCTATGCGGACATACCGCTGTTCGAGGACGGCAGGAACCAGCCGCCAGTGCCTGCAGAAGAGGATCTCTTCGGGTGAATTACCTCCTCGACACCAACGCGGTCGTCGCGCTACTGCGTAACAAGCCCGCCGGGGTGCGGGAGCGGTACCGGGAGGCGGAATCATCCGGTGACTACCTCGCTCTTTCCTCGGTCGTCTTGTACGAGCTGTGGTACGGCGTGGCGAAGAGCAGCCGGGTGCAGGAGAATACCGAACGCTTGCGGATCTTCCTTTCCGGTAACGTGGACCTGTTGGACTTCGATGACGAGGACGCCCGCAGTACCGCACAGGTGCGCGCGACCCTGGAAAGTGCCGGGACGCCGATCGGCGCCTACGACCTGCTGATCGCAGGGCAGGCGCTGCGGCGCGGACTAACCGTCATTACGGCCAACACCTCCGAGTTCAGCCGCGTCACTGGCCTAAGCTGGCAGGACTGGACATCCTGAGCTGCCCGAAATCTATCGTCGGCCGACAGCCCGAGTGAGCATTAATCCAAGTGAGACGGGCGGCCCAGTAGCAGTCAGTTCACCGTTCTCCTGACACATGCACGCCGGACCAGCGGTTAGGCTCACGCCGATGGCAACGATCGTGGCGTTTCACGCTCATCCGGATGACGAGGTGCTGCTGACCGGCGGGACGATCGCCCGGCTCGCCGCCGAGGGCCACCGGGTGATCATCGTCGTGGCCTGCGACGGTGACGTATGGAACGACCCCGAGCATGGCCCCGGCCGGCGGCTGGACGAACTCCGGGCGAGCGCCGCGATCCTCGGCGCGGAAAGCTCCGTGCATCTGGGCTACGCAGACAGCGGGTACGGACCGGTCCTGTTCGAGGACCCGCCAGGCAGGACCCGGTTCGCGCGCGCGGACAGCGAGGAAGCTGCCCGAAAGCTTGCTGCCCTGCTGACTGACGAGCATGCGGACCTGCTGCTGAGCTATGACCCCCACGGCGGCTACGGCCACCGCGACCATATGCGCGTGCACCAGGTCGGCGCGCGGGCGGCCGAGCTGGCCGGAGTGCGGGTGGTGGAGGCGACGGTGCCGCGCGAGCTGGTCGCCCGGTTCGGGCGAGTGCTGCTGCTGCTGCGCCTGGTCTCTCGCCATCGTCTCGAGGAGATGCGCGGCTACGGCATGCCGCGGTCCGCGATCACCCACCGGATCGACGTCCGCAGCTATGCGGCACTCAAGCGAGCGGCGCTGGCAGCGCATCGGACGCCGCTGTCCGGCACCGGCCGATCGGCCCGGCTGTTCCGTGCGCTGGCCAGGGCGCCGCTGCCGGTCTACCGGCTCGTCTGCGGGACCGAGTGGTTCGCCGAGCCCGGCGGCAGAACCGGCGAACTCGTCACCAGCTGCGAGGAGACCGGGCGCCGGCAGCCGTAGCCACTGATCGCCCGACCGCCCACAGTGGAATGCCGTTGACGAGCGACTCAGCGTGCCGATAATTCTTGTGTCCCGCGGCCGGAGACTGCGTGGCCGCGGGCGAGTACTACAACGGGGCGCAGCCGGGGTTCGTCGTCGAGCAGATGAAAGGGAGTCTGGGGATCAGCGCAGCCGATCTCCGGGCTCTCCCCGCTGGCCGGGGGCGATGGGGTCACTGTCAATTCCATATCGTGCGCGTCGGCAGTCAGCCTGCCGGCAGGCTCTGTTACGTTCGGGCATGAGCAGACCGGGAAGGTGACGGTGACCGTTTCGGCCGCCACGGGCACCCCGACCGGCACTGTGACGGTGTCGTCGGGCAGCGCGAAAGTGTGCACCATCAGCCTGGCCGGCGGTCAGCGCACGGTGCGGAGAAAGACGGCTCTAACGCCGACGGCCCCGGCGCATGATGTCGGTGCGCGTCACGAATTCGCCAGAGGTGAGCACTGGGGTCCCGCGCCATGGCGACATGGCCAGCAGGTCGGTGTCGTCGCTGACGATGAGTACCGATCCGCTGGCGGCCGCGCACTCCAGGATGCGGTTGTCCTCATAGTCGGGGCAGTCGCCAACGGTCAGGCCAGGTTCGATGATGCCTCCCCCGGAGGCGTCGGCGATCTCCGCGATCACCTGGACATACTGCTCGGCCCGTTTCTCCTCCCAGCCGTACCCATCCGGCGGTGCGCCGCACAGGACTCGCACGGTGTTGGCGAGGATGTGCTCGCTGACATTCAGTGCGAACTCGCGGGCATCGTTGAGGATCCCGACGACGTTGGCGGCGAGGTTGCCCCGCACGGGCGGCGGCGACGGCCACGAGTGGAAAGCGTCGTTTCCCCCGGCGACGGCTGCGACGAAAACGTTGACGTCGACGGTTACCGGCGATGTCACCGCCGCTTCAGCACCCGCCGCACAACCGCCAGTGCCTCATCACCATCCAGCCCGGCCGCTGCCGCACGCTCATTGCCATAGGCCTGGAGCTCAGCGAGTCGCTCGGCCCTGTCGATGACTTCCATCTGCCTCATCGCCTCGCGCAGGAAAGCGGACCGGTTGCCATGGCCGAACTTCTTCGTTAGCCGGTCGAGCCTCGCCACGTCGTCGTCCGCGATCGCGAACCCTACGGTCTTCGTGCTCATGCATCTCAATGTACCCAGGTTGCTTCTGGAGTGCAACGAGGCATCCTTCTCGGCATCGGGGGCGCTCACTTGCCGGCCGATCATCGCTCATACCCACAGTGCAGCGGCGGCGCAACCCAAGATCACGCAGACCGACGCCTGCTGCCGGTTCAGCTCATTCCGGCGTAGGAGTGAAGGCCGGTGATCCACAGGTTGACGCCGATCACGTTGAACATCAGGCAGCCGAATGCGGCCAGGTGGATCCAGCCAGCGCGCCGGCCGCGCCAGCCCGCCGTCGCCCTGGCGTGCAAGAACATGGCGTAGACCACCCAGGTGATGAACGACCAGGTCTCCTTCGGATCCCAGCCCCAGTAGCGGCCCCAGGCGTGGTCGGCCCAGATCGCTCCGGCCATGACGCCGAAGGTCCAGACCGGGAACCCGAACAGCACGCTGCGATAGGACAAGCGGTCCAGGATGGCGGGCACGGGCAGGTGCTCCCAGATGCCTGCCGACCACGACGACTGGCCGGCCGCCAGACGGCGCTGGCTGCGGTCGGCCAGCAGGTACAGCGTGGTGACCACGGCGCCGAAGATGAACAAGCCGATGGCGACGATCATTGCCGTCACGTGGATCGCGATCCAGTAGGACTGCAGCGCCGGCACCAGCGAGCCAGCGGGCGTGTAGATCACCGTCAGGTCGATGCCAAGGGCGAATACCACGGGCAGCAGCACGAACAGGCCCATGTAGTAGGCCCGGTACCAGACGGAGGCCGCTATCAGCACCAGGACCGCCATGCAGGTGAACGCCCCGATGAACTCGTACATGTTGCCCCACGGCACCCGGCCCTCGGAGAGCCCGCGGGTCAGGATCGCCGCCAGGTGCAGGACGACCCCGGTGCAGGTCAGGCCGAACCCGAGCCGGAGCCAGAAGCCGGACGGCCAGCGGCTGGCAGGCGCCTCGCCTGCCGAGCCGGCAGCCAGGCCCGCGGCGGCACCGGCCGATGGGGCCCCGCTAGCCCCTGCAGTCCGCTTGACCGGGGGTGCTGAGTGCCTGCCGACTCCCGCGGTCACTAGTTCCGGCATCGCCGCGAGTTCCGGCGACCCGGCGGGCGCTGCCGCGCCCGCAACGCCGGCCAGTACCCGGTGTCTGGCGAAAGCGAAGTCGGACGCGTAGCACAGCATCGCCAGCGCGTACAGAATCACCGTGCTGAGCAGCAGCCCGTTGCTGGTGTCAGCCAGGGTCGTGTTTACGGGCATCTGAGCCTCACTCTTCCTCTGGGCTGGTGAGCATCTCTGGGTTCGCGACGGCCGCCGCAGCAGTCGCAGTCGCCGCCGCTGTCGCGGCCGCCGCCGCGGCCGCAGTCTCGGTATCACCCTCGGCGGTAATGGCAGTGGCCGCAGCCGCCACCGCGGGCGGCGATGCGGGCCGGGTGGAAGGCTCGCCGCGTTCCCGGTCGTCAGCGTCTGCCGGCACCTCCGCCGTGCCGTCTGCGACCTGGCGGGCCTGCATCGCGCGGCCGTCGTGCTCGGCCCGCAGCAGCCGGGTGAGCTCGGCGAACTCGTTCTCGAACCCGCCGGCCGCATCCGAGCGGGCCAGCCCGCCGAAGCTGACCGTGGTGCCGCCGTCCGGGCCGGCCACGGCGCGGACGAACACGCGGCGGCGACGGATCAGGAACGACAGGATCAGCCCGGCGAGGGCAACGATTCCGGAGATGAGCGCCGGCAACTGACCCGGGTCGTAGGTGATGGCCAGGCTCACCCACTGCTGGTAGCCAAGGTAGGTGATGCTCCCGGCCCCGCCGGGCAGCTTCTCGGTCTGGCCCGCGCTGAGCGGGCGAGGCGTTATCGGCAGCTGCTTGAGGCCCTTGGTGTCCAGCGTGTAGACCGACTGCGGCTGTCCCGAGTTCATGCCGAGGTTGCCCTTGAAGGCAACCAGGCTGACCCGCGGGTTCAGCGGGCCGGGGAACGCCGACTCGAGCTGGCCGCTCTGGTCCACCGCGCTCGGCAGGAACACGCCGGCGAAGCCGAGCTGGTAAGGCTGCGCGTCGGGCACCTTGACGACGCCCTCGGAGGTCAGCGTCGTCTGCTGGACCGGGATGAACGGCACCGGGCCGTCCCACGCCACCTTGCCGGCGCCGTCAGTGACCTTGAATACCGGCGCGTAGCCGTGCCCGATCAGGTAGATGCTGACGTTGTCGACGACCAGCGGGTGGTTGACAGTGAGCATGTAGAACTTGGCCGGGCCACCGGGCTGTGCCCGGTACCTCATCCCGGCGTCGTAGGCAATCGGCTCGTCGAGCTGCGGGCCTGAGGTCACGTACGTGGCCTTGAAACTGGTCAGGTTGATCGTGAACGGCTGCAGGTCGGTGGGGCTGACCAGGCGGCCCGGATGGAACACGTCAAGGTCCGTCGGGGTATTCGCGAAACCCTGGCCGACGATCAGCAGGCGGTTGGCCTTGTAGCCCCAGATACCGCCGACGCCCACCGAGAACAGCAGGGCGAGCAGCGCGATGTGGAACAGCAGGTTGCCCGCCTCGCGCAGGTACCCCTTCTCGGCCGAGACCCAGCCATCGCCACGGTGCAGCCGGAACCGGCGACGGGCGAGCAGGCCCGCGGCCGAGTCGAGCGCAGCATCCGGCGTGAGGTCGGTGGCGTAGGTGGCGCTCGCGGGCAGCCGGGCCAGGTTCGTCGGCGCTCGCGGCGGCTTCTGCCGGGCCGAGCCGACCAGGCGGAATGCGCGCGGCAGCACGCAACCCGCCAGCGAGGTGAACAACAGCAGGTAGATCGCCGCGAACCAGGGGGCCGCGAACACGTTGAACAGCGACAGCCGGTTCAGGACCGGAGCCAGCGACGGGTGCTGCTGGTAATACTGGGTGACCGCAGCCGGGTCGATGCCTTCCTGCGGCAGCACCGATCCCGGCACGCTCGCCACGGCCAGCAGGAACAGCAGGATCAGCGCCGTCCGCATCGAGGTCAGCTGGCGCCAGATCCAGCGCAGCCAGCCGGCCCGCCCGAGCCGCCCGGCCAGCGGACGCCCGGTTCGGGGACCCCCAGTACGGCGACCCCCGGCACCGGTACCGGAACCCCCGGTACCGGGCTGCCCCGCCGGGCGGGCAAGGTCAGGCTCGGCGGCGCGGACCTCGTCGTCCGCGGACACTCCTGTCATCGCACCATCCTCGGGTGCCTTAGCAGCCGTCATGACTTCAGGCCGGCCACCTTCGTCACCAGGTCCTTGAGCTCGGCGTAGGTAGAGGCACCGAAGATCCGCGCGGCGATCCTGCCGTTGCGGTCGATGATCAGCGTTGTCGGGATGGCCGCCGGCGGCACCGTGCTATGGAATTCCAGCGCGATCTGGTCGTTCGGATCGTTGAGGCTCGGATAGCTGACGTTGAAATTCTGCATGAACGCCAGCGCCGCGGCTGGCTCGTCGCGGATGTCGACGCCGACGAACCGCACGCCGTCGGGCGCGAGCTGGCGCGCGAGGGTGCCGAGGGCCGGGGCTTCGGCGCGGCACGGGTCGCACCAGGAGCCCCAGAAGTTCAGCACGATCGTCTTCCCCTTATAAGAGGCCAGGTTCAGCTTCTGACCGGTGAGCGTGGTGCCGGACACATCCGGCGCCTGCGGCCGCTGGCCGACCTGGTAGAAGGTCGATTCGTAGGTGTGACCGACGAAACTCTGCCCGCTGCTTTGCGGCACGTTCGCCGCGATCGAGCCGCTGTCGCATCCGGCCGTCACCAGGACGCCGAGTGCGGCCACGGCAGCACCGATCGCCATACGTGCGGGAACGTGCAGCCGGGACACTCGGATGATCTCCTACAGGCAGTAGTACCTGCCCCATTGTGCCGGATTACGGGCCAGCCGGTGACGCGGGGCCGGCGTTTGACGTGCTTCTCAGCTCACCCACAGCTATCCTTCAGGCTCCGGCGACCTGCCGCCGGCCGTCCCCGGAGGGCGCTGCGTAGCGCACCGAGGCCACCGCGCCGTCGCGGAAGGTCAGGCTCGTCACGCTGCCGAGGGCACATTCGCGGCGCCGCGGGTCGTGCCACAGCCGGCGGTTCTCGACGAACCGCCGGGTGATCCAGATCGGTAGCTGGTGGCTGACGCAGACCGCCTCATGGCCGTCCGCGGCGAGCGCCGCGTCCCGCACCGCGGCCATCACGCGGGCGACGACCTCGCGGTACGGCTCACCCCACGACGGCCGGAACGGGTTGCGCAGGTACACCCAGTGGCGCGGCTGGCGCAGCGCGCCGTCACCGACCCCGAACCGCATCCCCTCGAAGTGATTCCACGGCTCGATCAGCCGTTCGTCCACGCCGGGCTGCAGGCCGAACTCGGCCGCGATCGGCTCGGCGGTCTCGAGCGCGCGCTGCAGCGGCGATGACCTCAGCACGGTCACGTCACGCCCGGCCAGGTAGTCGGCGGCAGCCTTCGCCATGACCCGGCCGACGTCGGACAGCTGGTATCCCGGCAGGCGGCCGTACAGCACGCGCTCGGGGTTGTCCACCTCGCCGTGGCGGACGAGATGGACGATTGCGTTCGTGCCCGCAGGCAGGCTGCTCTCCCTAGTGCTCATCGCGCGCACACACTACCCGGTGAGGTCAGCTGATTTCGAGATAGCTCACGGGCTTCGCACCGCGGCCGCCGGTCCTAGCCAGTGAATGCGATCGACGAACTCGCCTGGATCCGGGTACTCGTGAAGAAGTGCCTCGAGCAGCTGAACATATCTGCCTATCGCCGCATGCGTCCGCGGCAAGCTGGCGTCGGAGGTGAAGATCAGCCCCGCGTGGTGCTGTCCGCGAACCGCCCAGTTCCGCGCGATGGCCACGAAATCGCCAACGTTGTTGGTGAGCAACGTTCGCTGCTCACCAACGCACAGCGTCAGTAACGCCTCATCGGGCTCACGGTGCCAGCCGCGCTCGACCGCCGCGCCCACATCCCGGCCCCCGACCCTGAGCTGCTCGGCAATCGCAGTCGGATAGTGGTGGTCGAGCATCAGCCTCACGCGATGGCCCGCTGCTGGCGCTCCCATCGCGAGCGCTCTTCGTCCTCGAGCCGTGCAGCGACCGCGGCGTCCTCATCGATCTCGCTGGCGAAGTCCGCATAGTAAGCCAGGGCCGCCTTGATCAGTTGCGGCGCGACCCCGAAATCTTCCGCCGTCTGCGCAATGTCACCGTCGTTGCCCCGCAGGGTCGAAATCACCTGATAGACGTACAATCGCGTGCCGACAACCAAGGCCCGTCGGCGGCCGAGTGCGCCCTGCTGGAACCGGATCAGCGGGTGCACCTCGGTGCGGATGGCCTCGCCGAGCAGACGCTCGGCGAGCGCATTGCGGGACCTGCCGGTCGCGCTGGCCATAGCATCCAGCAGGTCGAGAGTGCGTCGCGACAGCCGGAAGGAGCGCTGCACTGTAGGTTCCTCGGGTGCCATGTGACCCATTGAATCACAAGCCGTCATGCAGTCGACGGTCCGAGTCAGGCAAGGACGAGGCGCTCGTCGCCGAAGTCAGCGATAACCTCGACCCGGCCGCCGAGAGCCTCCACGTAGGCGGCCAGAGTGCCCAGCTCGGTCCGGCTACCGGCTCCTTGCTATCGCTCGTGGCGCGCAACGGCGGTAACGCCGTCCTGATGTCCGCCGTCCGCCGAAGACTACGAATCGCTGCAGGAGACGCTCTACCTGTTCTCCAGGCGCGCCAATGCTGTGCACATCCTGCGCGGGCTTGCCGAGGCACGCGAAGGCGCCGCCCAGCCGACAGAGCTTGAGGCACTGGCGGCCCGATTCCACGTGCAGGCAGACCAGACCGGTGAAGCTGTCGACCACCTCCAGTGCCCTCGAAGACCTCGAGGCCTGGTCGACAAACCAGCGCCAAGACGCTGTCAAAGATCATCAGGCTAATCGCGGAGACGACACGCGCGCCGGCGCCGGCAAGCCAGAACGCTTCAAGCACTTAGGCGGCGAGGTGCGGTCACGGCGGAGCACCGAGAAGGACCAGCCGTCTACGACATCCAGTCCGACCTGATCACCATCATTTCCTGCCGTTTCCACTATGACGACCACCAAGCCAGGCGTGGCGCGCCATGGTCAGATGACTTCAGTACGGCAGGCCGGCACAACTTTTCGAGCGCTCCCGCGCTCACGGCATGTCCTGATGAAGCAAAGATATCAGTTCGCCTTTTGGACGGTCCGTCCCCGGCTCGACAACCGAGTATCCCCCGCCCTTGTAGTCCCAGATACTCCAGCTAATACCATTAGCCTTAAAATAGGCCATTAGCGCTCCGAGGTCAGACTGCCAATGGGGGTCAAGCGGCGGGCTAATGCGGACATTGTAGCTACCCCCAAAGCCGTCAAACTCGCCTATCCAGAGTGGCACATCCCATGCACGCGCTCGGGCAAGATGGGCGGCCAGTGCCGCTTGGCCATCCCTCCAGTTGGTTGGATAGAAGTGCCAAGAGTAGACAGCGTTGCTAAGCGCCGGCTTTCGCGCGAGCAGAAATGGATGAGACGGATTTTCGACGTACGCTCTATCTTCATACATCAAAAGGATATGCTTATTAACAGCGCGAATAGCGTAGCCGATCTTCTCGTAGAATGATGCTAGATGGGCACCCGTACAGTAGCCCGGCCAGTCTGGCTCATTGAACATGTCAGCCCCGACTACGGTCGCGTTGGATGCGTAGCGTCGTGCGAGCATATGCCAGACTGCTGCCAGGCCCTCCTGCGGCTTCTCAGGTACCCCGGCCTCTTTAACGTTGGAAAAGAACTGGCATTGGGCAACACCTATTGCATTGGGACCGTTGGGCAGGGCTGTATATAGCCAACGTGGCAAACCGTCTCCCTCACATGCGTTGCCCGTGAAGGCCGGCGACCATCCGGACTGATGCATGTCAAGAACTGCAACCATGTGATGCGCGTGCAGTTCTTTAATCTCCCTACTCAGTGCTGACAGGTATTGTTCGTTCCAGTGATGAGTTAGAGTCCCGTTGGGATTCACTGTCGGAGCCGCGGGTTCCAAGTTAGCCCAGCTAAGCGCGATGCGATCCATATTGAAGCCCATAGAACGCATATTCGCGATGTCTGCGGCCGACGCTTCCGACCACACGCGACCGCAGCGATCTGGCGTATTGCCTTCACCGTAGACGAGCCGACTGTCATCAACCCCAGCCAGAATTACTGTTCTACCACTTGCATCAACCAGGGAGGTCCCATCGGTGTGGAGCCAGCCCAACACAGGGGATGCAGGTGGGCCATAGAAACTGCCATGGCTCTCCTGGTGACGTGACGGTTGCGACCCCACCAGGGACGCAACGATTAGAAGGGTTAGGACGGCGAGGGTTACGACGATGTAGCGCTTCCATGGGCGTCGCAGGCACACCGTGGAGGTCTGTCCTTTGGACAGGTCATCCGCGTCAGTAGATAGCTGCAAGTTGTCCTAAATTGGGTGATTGGCCCGGCATTAGTGTTCGTCAGGGTGTGACAACCAGGCTCGCGAAGTAGTCTATTTTCTTTGGAGACCGCGGCATGGGCAGTCCGCCGACTGTCGAGCCGCGCGGCCGACTGTTTACAAGACTTATCAGGCGGGCCGACTCGCACGGCCAACCACCCCGCAGGCATAGTAGCGCCCGTCGCGGAGCCCTGCGTGTGTCAGCGGATCTCGATGTAGTGCTGCCGGTCGGTCATCACCTCGCGAATCGTGCGAAGCCTCGTCTCCAGCGCTGCAATATCGAGTTCGTCCAGTGCGGTAGCTGCCTGCGCGTCCGAAGCGGCGGCCGCAGACTCGCCGACCAGCGTCCAGTCGAACTGCATCAGCTCATCCAACCCCACGTGGCGGACCCGGTCCCAGACCTTGTCGGAGTTGAGCAGCGGCAGGCCGCGCACCGCGACGGAGGTATCCTCGATCTGCTTCACCAGCCGCTCGGCGCGGCGGATCGGCTCCATCACCGCCGCAGGCGGGAACGGCTGCTCGCGAGTGGAGGCAGGCACTCGGTCGGCTCGCCAGGCGCTGATCAAGCTCCGGATGGCCGCCGCGGCCCCGCCGAGGGCTCGGCCCACGCGCTCACGGACAAGCAGGTCATCGGACCTCAGCCGGCCCTTTTCGGTGTAGACGTCGGTGGCCAGGAATGCGCGCAGCAGCCCGGACGGGCCGTCGGCCAGTCCCACTTCAGTTCTCCGCATGCCGCACTGGCGGCTGCGCGGCGGCGAAGTCTTGCTGTACCTGGGTCATGGGCAGAGCTCCTGAACCTGCTGCGGCGAAACCGGCTGCGGCTACGCGTCGACCTTCTGGAACCCCTGGGTGTGAAGCGACTCTACGGGATAGGTCCGGCCCGCCGCCACGGTCGTCAGCGCCTCGGCTACGTCGGACCAGTTGCGCGGGTCGCTGAAGCGGTGATCTCCAACCTCTGCGGCCCGCAGTATCCCGGCTCTCAGCGCGGCCAGATCGCCAGGAGGAACGAAGAATGCGCCGTCGTATCCCGTGGCCGCCTCTGGCAGGCCGCCAACGCTGGTGAGCACGACCGGCAGCCCGCAACTCATAGCGATATGGAGCGTTCCGCTGCTCGACGATCGCCGGTACGGGAGCACGACGACATCCGCGTGGTGGAACGCCGCGCTCGCAACGTCGTCGGGGACGTACCTGTTGACAAAGGTAATACGGTCTCTGTGCGGACTCGACTCGATGAGGCGCGCGGGCTCAGTGCAGCCATCCCAGGTCTCCCCGACAACTGTCAGCCAGTAGCGCTCAGCTTCCACCGGGGAGAAGGCGTTGAACACCGCCAAAAGGTCTTCGAGGCCCTTGTAAGGCCGGATCAAGCCAAAGAAGAGAATGTTCACCACGTCCGGCCGGGGGGCCTCGCGGACCAGGGTAACTGCGGCGTCGTCCAGTTCCTGGTCGCCCAGATCATCAGCGTAGTGATCGTACGGACCATGAGCGGCGATGCCAACGGGAATGTCCCTCGAGAGATAGCCGGACTTCAGGGCATCGTGGTCTGCGCGCGAGTGGACGACACAGCCGTCGGTGAGGTACAGCAACAGCTTGAGCCCGAGACGCCCGTAGTGACGAGCCAGGCCGAAGCCAGCCTCGCCGGGATCCTGAAGTTCGTGCATTTCGATAACGACGCGAATTCGCAACAGACGCGCCGCCGCGATCAGGACCAGGTAAGTGTGCAGCGTGGTCGCCGTCCACCATTCCAGCACTAGAACCTCAGGTCGCTGCCTGCGCAGGAAGGCAAGCGCCCGCAGCAGTGAGCCACCCCACCACCAGTCGATCCCGTTGAACATCGGGAGGTCAGACGGGTAGGCAAGGCGAGGCTGGATCTGCCCGACACGTCTGCGACCCGGATAAAGCACGCGGGGCAACAACGCCCTCAGAAGGATCACGCTGGTATCCTGGCGACTGGCTAGCGCGGTCGCCAGGCGACAGGTGTAGTAGCTCAGTCCTGACGTAAATCGCCAGCCAGGGCCGACCAGGCAAACCCTGCTGAAGTCGGCAGCCCCGCCACTCGCCTGACGTCCATTCCCGGATGGGGCCGGCCTGTCAGGCCGTGACATCTCCTACCTCCGGGAGATCGACAGCGTCCAGAGATGCGTCGAAACGAGCGGGCATGAGTCTGCCCTCTGGGGACGTGAGCAGATCCATGCGGCTTAGCCGCACGCGAAGCAAAATGCGCAGGCAGACGACACCGTCACGCCAGGTAATCTTCTTGCCATCTGCGTGGGACCGCGAGTAGTAGCTGATCGGCACCTCGAACGGCCGCACGCCGAGCCGCAACAGGGAGGCGGTCAGCTCGGTGTCGAGGCCGAACCGGCTCTCCTTAAGCTCAAGTCCTCTGAGCATTCGTATGGGCACGAGCTTCATACATGTATGCATGTCGCTGATGTGCGCGTCAAACATTATGTTGGCGACTCGCGTCAGGAAACGATTTCCTTTCGCGTACCAGTAGGACCGGAAGACCGTGTTATACCCAGGCAGCCTGGTACCGAAGACTACCTGGGTACGTCCTTTAAGGACCGGTTCCAGCAGGCGGCCGATGTCGTCCGCATCGTATTCAAGATCGGCGTCGAACGGGAGGAAGTGCGTGCCGGAAGCGAAGCTTGCCGCCGTCAGAAGTGCTGCGCCCTTCCCGCGGTTCACGCTGTGCTGCTCGACCCGCACCCGCGGATCGTCGATCTGGGACAGGTACTCCCACGTCCCGTCTGTGCTGCCATCATCGACCACGATGAGTTCGGTGTCGCAGGGGTAGCGAGCATTGAGTATCGCGTCCACCGCCGCCTGAATGGTGGACCGCTCGTTGTAAACGGGCATCAGGATTGACAGCCTGACGGATGCCTCCGTCGGCGATGCGGACGCGTGCATGCGAGCTGTATCCACTGCGGAGTTGGTGAGTGTCGAATCTTCTAGCGCGTCCGCTAGTACCTCAGACGCACGCGACGGAGTTTGCCCGACGAACTCGTCAATTGGCTGAGCGACGGACAACGTCCCCCCTACCTGAGCGCTCGTACGTGTCGTGTCTCTCTCGGCTGAGAGCGGCGACGAGTTGGCTCGCCGCCAGAAGTGTGACGCACAGCAAGGCCGCACGGGTTACACGGGAAGCGTGCATTTACCTTTTTGTTACATTTGCCTAACGAGCAGCCTGCATCAAGCACAACGACGCAAATGTCGCCTTTGTCGCTTGTACTCTAGCGTACCGTTACGGTAGCAATCCAAGCGGACATCGGTACGCCTAATGCTCAGAATTCACCAGCCCGAGGCGGTATGTGGCGTCTGGCGCGTAAGCTGTTACAGCAGCCGGGACGGACCGCCGCTCACCCTGGCTCAGCCCCCTGCGTGCGGGACTGGCCCACGCGGCGCCGCGACCTGCACGATGCCGGGGGTGGCCGGGCCGCCGTTCCCGGCCAGATCCGCAATGCCCGGAACGCCCGCCGATGCGCCGGCCTGCACCGTCGTGATACCGATGTTGAACGACTCGCCCACGGCCATGTTCGGGGCCGACACCAGCCCCCGCTCGGCCATCTTCAAGGCCACGTAGTAACGGACGGCCTCGATCTCCGACAAGCCGAGCGCGCGGAGCGAGATCAGCTCACGCATCCGCTCGTCGCGTGGCCGCATCAGGACCTTGACATCGTTCAGGGTCACGCCGTAAATGCCGAGGAAGTCCTGCAGGTGACCGCGGACCAGTTCGGTAATCTCGTGGATCTTCTCGTTCACCTGCTCCAGCGGGGTGATCTGGACGAGCTGGTTGATGGCCTGCTCAACCACCGGCCCGGCATAGGCGTTCAGCGTGTCCGTGGTCAGCGCATGCCCCTGGTAGGGCATGTGGGTGACCAGCTTGACCGCGTCTTCCTTGGTGTCGATGTGCACGTAATAGTCGACGTCATAAACCATCTCGGCCAGCTCCCGCGACAGCGCCACCCCCTGCGCCTTCACCACACTCTTAGCCCGCGAGATGAACATCGCCTCGTACTGCCACGGCGACTGCCCGCCGTAGAACGCTTGCTGGAAGTTACCCAGCAGCGGCCGCTGCGGCGTCTCCACCGGATACTGCCCGGTCTCGTACACGTTGAGGATCGCCCCCCGCGACTTCAGCACGCAGAAATGGTTGCTCTCCACGGTCAGCAGGCTGCCGTTGACAATGTGCGGAACGTGATCAGCACGCTGAACACCGCCGACGCATTGTGGCCAGAATGCCGGTCGCGCGCTAGGTGGCGGCAAGGGCCATCGGCACCGCACGTTGCCCGCTCAGAGCTTCCAGATCTTGACCGACCTGATCAGCAACTGGCCGGTGCAGTACCCACGCCTGGGCCGCAGGTACTCGGCAAGGTCGGCGATGAAGTACATCCGCTGATGCGGGACGTTCCCCCTGGCGGTCACGACGAGCCTGCGGCCTATCCAGATCCTGAGCCTGGACCTGCTCCAGTACAACGAGTAGGTCTGCCAGCCACGGGTGAGCCTCGGCGAGTAGTACGCGCGGGCGCGGGGTCGCCGAATCGGGTGGTAGAAGCTGCCCGTCTTGTTGCGTCCCCAGCTCTCCACTATGTCGATCTCCGGCGGGTACCTCTTGTTCCAGGCGGACAGCCACAGCGCCGGCCATAGCCCCCGTGAGTGCGGGATGCTCGCCACCACCTGCACGAAGCCGTACTCGAACTTGAAGCTTGAGTAGCTGCTGATCATGCCAGACCGGCAGTCATAGACTTTCCGGCCACCTGTTGACGTTGTTGCGACAGTTCGCCTCCGTCGTGCCACCAGGTGCAGCATGCCCCCGTATACCCGGTCCTGCGAGGGCAGGTACCACTCGGCATCCGGGCTTCTCCCGAAGTTCTTGCAGCCCTTCGGGCCTGCCCACCAATAGCAGGTGGCCCACATTCTTCTGTCCAGGCGCCTGCCACGGAACGTAGCGTCGAAGACCGGCGTGCCTCTTGGCGGCCTTGGTATTCCACGACCGGCGCGCGGTGCGGTGCTTGCGGCTGTCGCCGCCGCAGTCCGGGCCCCGAAGGCAGGGACCGTCGCGGGAATCACCGCTGCCGAGATGGTCAATGCGGCAATGACGGGGAGACCGATCGCGAACTTATACCGCCACCTCATCGTGCTTCCTTCCACATGGTGTGCCAGGTCCCGTCAGGAATCCGCAAGCAGCGTCTTGCCGTCAGGCTGCGCCAGGTACTTGTGCCTGAACTCGCCGCCGCACCCGGACTCGCGGCAGTCGTATAGATCCGGGCCGTAGCCTAACAACGCTGCACAGATTCGGCTGCGCTTCGGCGGTTCCGAGTCTTCGCGGAACGGATGAAGTCGGTGCTGTCTGCCTCAGTTCGAAGAAGGTTTGCGTGAGTTCCGACGAAACTGGTGTAAACGAGGCTAGGCTCTGCCGCGTCCCATCAGGCAGCACATGCTGCTAAGTCCTGCCCGCGCCTGGTGCACCTCGCCCGTGACATGCATGGGATTAGGTCAACCGTGCGAACCTGGGGAAGAAGGAGACATCGCGCACGATGACGAGCCGTCCGCAGGTTACCGGGCGAACGGAGCCGTGCGCGGCGACGATTGCAGCCAGTGAGCAGCGCGTCCTTAGCCAGGTCTCGTTCTCTTCCGGTTTCGGCGGTTTGCGGTCGGCCACGAACGTCCTGACGCTGAACGCAACGGTAAGCGTGATCATCCCTGCGCTGAACGAGGCACGGAATTTGCCGCATGTGTTCGAGGCGCTCCCCGACTGGGTTACCGAGGTCGTACTCGTAGACGGCCAGTCGACCGACGACACGGTTGCGGTGGCGCGCCGACTCAGGCCAGACGTGAGGGTCGTTGCGCAGGAAGGGCGGGGCAAAGGTGACGCACTGCTCGCCGGGTTCGCCGCGAGCACCGGAGACATCATCGTCGTCCTGGACGCGGACGGCTCGACCGACGCCCGCGAGATTGTTCGTTTCGTCGCCGCATTGATCGCTGGCGCGGACTTCGCCAAAGGCTCACGATTCGCCTGCGGCGGCGGGAGCGCGGATCTGACCAGGACACGTCGGCTGGGCAACAAGTTGCTGCGCGCGCTGGTAAACCAGTTGTTCGGTACGCGTTACACCGACCTGTGCTACGGCTACAACGCCTTCTGGGCTCGGCATCTGGACGCACTGGCGATCGACTGCGCTGGCTTCGAGGTCGAGGCGCTGATGAACATCAGGGCGGCCACTGCCGGCCTGACCGTGCAGGAGGTGCCCAGCTTCGAGCATCGCCGTATCCATGGCGTCAGCAACCTCAAGATCGTGATGGACGGGCGGCGGATAGTCAGGGCGATCATTCGCGAGTGGCTTGCCAACCGTCGGGCCAAGCGCGTGCAAGCCGAACGCCCGCTGGCCAGCAACCTGCCGCTCGGCGAGTTGTTGCACGTGCAGTCAGAAACGAGCGACCGTAGCTCGGCCTCTGCCTAGCCGCAGCATCTGGGCTGTCGGGGCCGGACATTCGCGACCCGGCGTACGGCTACTCCGCCCTCGCCACCTGGCTCAGTGCCGGCCCCTAGAAACAGAGCGAAGAATATGGTCGACGGCGGTTACGTCTACTGCCCACGCGCTGCGAATGTCGAGCAGAACCCCGCCGATGAGAGCCAGTACCCCGAGTACCGCAAGCGGATGAACGGCCCTGGCGATCCGCAGGGGCGGCACGATCCGCTGCCCATCAGCCCAGCGGCGAGCGATCACGAATGGGACCACCATGGCGAGTGCACCAACCGTGAACTCGGGCCCTGGCATCCAGCGCGTCTGGAAAAGAACTGCACCAACCAGGATCGCCAGGGCAATGATCGCCATTCCGTAGCCTTCGGCGCCAGCGTATCTCAGGGCGTGCGCGAGCCTCGCCCATCGGCGCCGGGGCAGTACAAGCAGCAATCCCACGACAGCGCCCGCCACCACCTCGAGCGGAGGGCTGAATCCGAGCGGA
This sequence comes from Actinomycetes bacterium, assembly GCA_021792405.1. GTDB lineage: Bacteria > Actinomycetota > Actinomycetes > Streptosporangiales > Streptosporangiaceae > JAJYUU01. The sequence goes on along the minus strand of JAJYUU010000037.1, from coordinate 16,169 downwards.
CGGGTTCCGGCAAAGCCAGTCCTCGTCGTCATTCGCACGCCCAGGCCTGCGGTGTCATAAATGGTAACCGGTCCATGATGGTAGACCGCAGTTAGCCCAGGAGCATCCCTAAACTTCGCTAGCGCGACTGCCGATATCCGCGTCGGCTTGGCTGTTTCGCCGGGAGAAATGTAGTAGCCATAGTGTGGCAGAGATGTCGCAAGGCGCTGATCTACGTAAATGTACTGGATATCTAGCCTCGTGATGATTGTGTCTAGCTTAGTATCCCAGGTCTTCGAGAAGTAGATCGTCGCCGGAACCACACCATCAGCGGGATGAACGACCGGCCACATGCGGGCTTGCGACGCAAGCAGGTTGGCCGGCACCCTGTCCGCTACCACCCGGCTTCCAGCGGGGAGATGAGCCGCGGCCCATTGGACGGCTGCCAGCGTCTCTGCGTCTTGCGTGCGACTGTCAGCCGATACGAGGTACTTCCCTGGCAGAAGACTCCAACTCGGCCCGGAGCCCATGACCACTCCGCCGAGATACGCAAGCGCCGCCACGCCGACGAGCGCAAGAAGGTAGGGCCTAGCGCGGTTCATGCGCAGCCTGAGCGCGTCAATAGGGTTGCGGACCACGAGCGAGCAGCAGAGCGCGACGGGTAGCGCCATCAAGGTTGAGGCCCGGTCACCGAACGCGGCGGTCGTCGACTCGAAGTGAGCGGCCAGCGTAATTGGATACGCCCCGCTCAGGAGCCCGATGAGGGCGACGGTGCGCTGCCTGTTCCGCAAAGACCGCCTGAGTACTCTCCACGCGCTCGAAACAGCCGCGCAGGTAACTAGTACGGCATAGATCACAGTGACCCCTCGCTCCCACACGGGGTCAGTACTCCCAGCCGAATCCTTGAAGAGATGGATCCGACCGAACGCACTCAGAAACTGATCGGCGATACCTCTGAAGATTGGCCCCATGTATGGCCACAATTGCCCGGCCGCCAGCGCCGTCCAGTTGATCACTCCGATCGCCATCACCGCTGTGACGAACGCAATCGTTCGCCGCTTACCGCTCGGGGCCGTCGCAGTCCATCCGAGCAGGAATGCCAGCGTCATCCAACTTGTGGCGTGATGCGTCACGGCGCACGCCAGGAGTGAGATCGTGGCGAGGACGACTAGCGGCCGTCTTACGCCCGGAAAATCGTCCTGCAACGCCCGATGCAGGAGCACCAATCCGCCTATCGCTAGCGTCAGGGCCAGCGTCTGATAGGCGAACATGGAGTTGAAAACATAGAACTGCGGCGATGCAGCATAAAAAATGACGACCAATGAGGCGCGCCGATAGGAGCGCGTGACAGCGAGTGCGCCGTGGTAGATGGCGAGAACGAGCAGGACTCGACAGATGAACACGGCCAGGGACATGCCGGCCATCAAAGGCAGGCCCGTCAGCCTGATCAGGACCCCGGTGAGAAGCTCAAGACCTGGATACCGCGGGCTCACCGCGAGCAGCGGATTCGGGGCGAACAGCCCGCTTCCATGCAGCAGATCGGTAAGCGTGCGTTCGTGAAGATGCTCATCGAAGCCACCGAGGACAAGGGGACTGGACATCCGGTAGATGACAGCGGGGTACAGTCCGAGCAGCACGATTGTCAGTTGCCTGGTCGCCAGAGACGGCCAGCACATGAGCAGGATCGTGACGAAGATCAGGAACGGCGCGATGAGAGCGAGCCAGAATAGCGGACCGCCGAGAGGCGAGCCACGCCATGCCAGCGTAACCGCTAGGCCATCGATTACGATGCCCGCGCCTGCCGCCAGCCATGCGACCCCGGCTAGTCGCGGGGTGGCATCCAACTCCACGCTGGCCGGACCTTGAGCGCGCCGGCCCGCAGTCGGCGAGACGTCCGATCGTGCCGCGTAATTTCCTTGTCGACGTCCGTCTGGTCCAGCATCCAAGCTTGCAGTCGGCGCGAGCGAGCGTGCCGACCTCAGGCTTCCTGTGCCTGCCTGACTCGTCGCTCCGGGGCGCCGGGCGCCGCGGTCGACGTCAGCCATAGGCGGCCGGCCGGCACGTCGGTGCCTGCCGCTCGTCGATTCGTCGTTCTGCCAGGAGTCGCGCGCTGCTGGATCCGGCGGAGCCGTGGCGCGATTGGCACGGTTGTCGGATTCCAGATCGTGAAGGGCGCCAGCCGACGAACCGCCGTCCGGCCCATACCGGCCTCGGCCCCGGCGCTGGTCATCGTCTCGTTGCATTAAACCGGTGCCGGAAATGGCGCGGACCGGTGAGCCAGACTTCGATAGAGTTCGGCAAGCTCTCTTGCACAGCCATCCCAGGTGGGCAGGGCATTCGGATCGATCAGCGGCTGAGACGACATCGCCGCAACGATCTGACTAGCTACCTCAGAAACCGGCGAGTGGGGATCGATTCCGTATACCCAGCCTTCATCAACAAGTTCAGCAATGCCCGACGTCTGGAAACCAACGACCGGCCGACCGACACTCAGGGCCTCCATTATTCCTACTGGGTGGGCTTCGTAATCCGACAGTGCCGCCACGACGTTCGCCTCAGCAAGTGCACCCGCCATTGCAGTGCGGTCGGCCGGATCTATCGAACGGATAGTCACCCGATCTGCTACCCGCAAGCGCCGGGCAAGCTCCGCGAGATGGGGCTCGTACGCTCCTGAGCCCAGGATTACAACATGGGCATCAGGCACTGCGGCAGTGATATGGGGCAGTGCCTCGATTACTCTATGATGGCCCTTGTAGCGTTCAAGCCGGCCGCTCGAAACGATACGTCCGGGGACGGAGGTGGTTCCCGGAGCGGGCGGGGGAAGCGTGCCGCCATTGCGGATGACGCGGACAGAGCCGTCGGCGAGGCGCGCGCCCCTCGACAAGGTCCGGGCCTCGAACTCACTCACCCCGATGAGCGCGACCGCATCCCGGAGCAGCGGACCAAGCGCACGCCACTGAACGGGCCGAAGTTTGTTCCGGAGAGCCTGAGAGTGTCCGCCGGTGTGGAATGTGACGAGATACGGAATCCCTGCTCGCCGTGCTGCGAGCATCGCCATCACCGGCACCGGCGAATGGATGCCCTGACAATGCACGAGATCCCACCGGCCTCGCTGCCCTGCCACGCTCAAAATCCGAGGAGCGAGGTAATAATCGCGCCGTCGCGGCCAGGAGGGCACGCGCAAGACTGGTGTGCCGTTGATCACATCATCACGTGACAGTTTCCTTGTCCTGTCGGTTGCCAGCACCGTGATCTGCAGATCCTCCTCCCGCACCAGGCGCTGGGTGACCTCGCGAACATGCGTCTCCACACCACCGAGCTCAGGCAGGTAACGGTTGCATACGTACAGGATGCGGAGCGGCCGACTCACTCCACGCACGCGTGGCCCGGCATCTTCGGCAATGGGCAGCACACCGCCAATCAAGCCGGCTCCCTCACTTCCACGCCGTGCGGCACTGGCACGTCGCCACGCAACGGTGCGACTCGCCGGTAGATCTCCTCAAGCCGGTCCACGACCGCCGAGGCAGTAAATGACTTGGCCCGAGTGTAGGCACCCGCCGCTAGGTGGGCGCGCAACTCGCTGTCGGCTCCTAGCCTTCGCATTGCCGTCGCAAGTTCATCCGCACTCCCAGACTTGACCAGTAGCCCGCTCTCGCCGTCCACCACGATGTCGACAATCCCCCCGGTGTACGTTGCGACGACTGGCCGGCCACATGCCATGGCTTCGATGACCGTCGTAGGACAAGCGTCCGGGACGATCGAAGGGGCAACAGCGTACAGGCACCGCCTGAAGGCCTCGATCACATGTTCGTGCGGCCAGTCAAAGTACATGACGGCGCCGTCCGGCAGGCTGGCAGGAGTGTCCGGACGACGCTTTCCGATAAGAACCAGCGGGGGGCGATCCGGCGGCATCGAGTCATAAGCGCGCAAAAGAGTGAGTATACCCTTTTCTTCGCAGAGGTCGCCCACGAACAGCAGAAACGGATCCTCGGGCAACGGGAGTTCAACGCCCGTCTGCTCTGCATCGAATCGGTTTTCCAAGACCGCGTCAGGCACGAAGTTGGGAACGATACTACTGTTAGGAAACCCCACGACCCCTGCGCCCTTGGCGACCGCGCTGCTCACGCTGACAAAATGATCGACCGCGCGATCCTTCCACTGACGCATGGCGTAATTAGCAGCTACGGTGAACGGCCCCACCGGTCCCCGATAGTAACGCGCTGCACACGGCAAGCACCGGCTCATCGTTGGCCCTGCGCATGGTGCGCCGTTTCGCATGAAGCGCTTGGTAGCGCAGACATGACTAAGGTCATGCAGGGTCAGCACTAGGCCGAACTGGCGTGACGCCGAACTGTGGCCGCGCAGTGGCAGTGCGCTGTTCACGCTCCAGTTGTGCGCATGGACCACTTCGGGCCGGGTCTGACGAATTATGCGCCGTAGCTCGCGAACTCCTATGGGATCTGGCACCGGAGGATGATGCGCGCGGCCTGTAGTGTAGACGCCGGGCAAGCCCATCGACGCGGTGGCGAACCTATAGACGCGGGCGCCGCTGGGCAGCGCTTCTTCGTCGGGCATTCCGGGCACACGCTGGGTAGCGACCGCGACCTGATGATTGCGGGACGCTAGGGCATTGGCTAGATTGAAGACATGCCACTCCTCACCGCCATAGTCTGGCGGGAAGAATTGTGCCAGCAGAAGGATCCTCACTAGGTCCGGATCTCCGATCGTTCTGTAACCGCGTTACGCCGCACCTGCGCTCCTAACCGGCTCTCCGCACCCGGCCCGGAAGCAGGTAGTGCTTCCCAGCGCCGATCAGGAAGCCGGCGAGGACGACGCAGACGCCCAGTCCAGTCGCTGCGACGCGCGATGCACCTGATATGCGCCCAGCGAGGACATCCTTGCAGTCGCGGCGTAGCGCCGCAGGAAGAACGACGCTCATGTGGCGACCTTCTACCGAGGTGCTCGCACGGAGCCCGTTGAGCGCGGCCAGAGCTCCCTTCCCTACGCCCTCGTGGAAGCAGCGATACACGAAGTAGCTGAGCGTCGCGCGCTCGCGCGGTACCCAGTGGGTTGTGACTGCCGCTGGTTCATAGATCCAGAGGCCGGACGTCTGGGCTGAAGTGCGCAGGCACAAATCTGTATCGTCCGGCCGGGACCTGTTCGATATCTTGGCAAGATCGTCACGGAAGCCGCCAGCGCTCTCGAAGATAGCGCGACGGACAGCCATATTGCTGCTCCACACGTTACGCACCGGTCCAGCATGCTCGGGCATCCCGGCGTAGGACGCCCCCACAACCCAATAAAACTCTGGTGGAAACCACGCTGGGCATGACTTCTGCCATAGCGGCTGAGCCCGGCCGCCAACCCCGGCGACGTCCGGCCTGGCGAAGTGAGTCAGCACAGTCTCAAGCCAGCCGGCACCGGCGACAATGTCGTCGTCGAGAAACACCAGTATCTCACCCTGTGACGTTGCCGCGCCGGTATTGCGTGCACCGGATGATCCGGGAGCGCGCGTGTTAGGAATCACTCGCGCGTACGGCACTTCAGCCCGCGCCCGCGCGAGAAGCTCAGGGTTATGATCGATGACAAGGATGGTTTCCACAGGTCGGATGGACTGCGCCTGGACTGCAGCGAGGGCTTGCTGCAGGCACGTCCACCGGCGCGCTGTGTGCGCAACAATGACAACGGACGCAGTCAGCCGGGAACCAGCGCCCGATGGCTCCGCCGCGGCGCCAGATTCGTGGCACTCAACGGCCATCGGCCAAAGCTCCACAGGCGCTCGGGCCTGGCCGGGATCATCATTGCATTTGACGCCCTGCAACCTTGTTCCCCATCCTCAGGCCCTCGACTCTGCCTGCGCGGTCCCGCCACTGCGACCAGATAGTAACAAGCTCCGCGGCAGGCTAGGACCGGATCAGGCAGGGCAGAAGCCTGATCTGCTCGCGCTCGTACTGGCCGCCGCTGATCCCTTCGGCGCACGATGTCCGTCACAAGATACGTTGTTCAAGCGTGCCTTGACGGCATCTACGGCTAGCATGCCTAGGAAGCTGAAGGCGACTTATGTCTGACTCCACGGATATTTAGAGAACTCATGATGCGTTCCAACAACAGGTCCGCCCCTTGGCTCGGCGCGCTCGTCGGTGTCCTGCTGGTGGCGTCAACGGCTTTCCTCGTTGCCCGGTTCGCCCATGCCCGGGATACCGCCAGCAAGAGCCTGACTCCGCTATCTGCCACCCGTCAGCGGGCGCCGTCGCCGAATCCGCAATCCACTTCGCCCGGGTCGACTCTATCGATGGCAAACTGGGTATTGACGTGGCAGGACAAGTTCAATTCCACAGCAGCGCTTCATAAATGGTCGTTTGTTCTCGGGAACCAGGGCGGCCCGGCCCTGAAGCAACTGCAGTGGTATGACCGGAGCAACGCAAGTATACGCGGTGGGAAGCTTGTCATTACCGCGGACGCGAACGGCGGCGGTCATCAGTGCTGGAACGGGCCTTGCCACTATACCTCCGTTAGAATGCAGACCCACTTTGCGCAGGCATATGGCCTGTTCGAAGCTCGCATCAAAATGCCAGCGGGAGGCGGACTATGGCCTGCGTTCTGGATGGTGGGCGATAACTACAATCAAGTCTACCTCCCCAGGGCTGGCGAAATCGACATCGCCGAGGTATCTAATCACCCGCCAGCGACTAGGCTGACGGGATTTGCCCACGCACCGAAACTGTATTACCGAGCGCAGGACGTATTGCCTCAGCCGCTCTCGGCTGGATACCATGATTATGCGATCGAGTGGACTAAGAGCAGAATAACTTGGCTAGTCGACGGCAAGGCCTATGGCCACCTTAACGCATACCCAGGGTGGCCGTTCAATCACCCATTCAATATTATCCTCGACCTTGCCGTGGGCGGTAACTGGCCCGGTCCGCCTACTTCGTCGACGCACTTTCCGGCAACCATGGACGTCGACTGGGTCCGCGTTTACCGCGCGAAGGGCTGACACCAGACTCCCGTGACAATGTGGCGGCGACCGGCCGAGCCACGCAAACCGAACGACTCGACGGAGACCAACTTTGCCGAGCGCCGGAGTATGCGCATGATGGACACAGGACCACACAAGCTAGCTCAGCGAAGCCCTACTTTCGTCGTTTTCGGCGGACAGCGAAGTGGCTCCACTCTCGTCGCCACTCGCCTCAACAGTCATCCGCGCATAGTCTGTCACGAAGAGGTGTTGCTGCCCGCTGTCGACTCTGAACCGTCGCTGCGCGAGTGGTTGGTCTCGCACGGGTATCCGCGATGGTTTCGAATGCGCCCGTCCATCCGAGAGACGTTCCTAGACTCGGTTGCACACGTCGACCCCGAGTCCGGCATCGACGTAGTTGGCATGAAGATCATGTACGATCAGCTCTCGCTTTGGCCGAAGCTCAGCTACATCGCTCCATCTGTGGGCAGGGCGTGCCACGACGCGCAGCTAATCAGGTGGCTGACGAATAATCAAGTACTCATCGTGCACACGTTGCGAAGAAACCATCTCAAAATGCTGGCATCGCACACTCTCGCAGCTCAGACCGGTCAGTTCCACTCACGTAATATTTCCGGGGCAGCCACTGTTCCCAAGATTGACCTTCCCCTGCGCGGCCTTACTATGCGGCTAAGGCGGATAGATTCTGCCGAGAGGGTCGCCCGTAAGGCCATCCGGGGACTGCCGACGATCGAAGTCTGGTATGAGGACTACGTTGGGCCCCAGGGCCGGGAAATCGAGGGCCGACTCTGTGCAGCCGTCGGCCAGCAAGTCCCCGACAGCGGGCTGATGTCGTCACTCGTAAAAGTCGGCAGCGACAATCTGCGGGACGTGCTGTCCAATTACAACGACGTTGCCCGGCACCTTTCCGGAACACCCTACGAGAGCTTCCTCGATTGATCGGCTAGCCGTGATGGCCACCTAAGCGTCGGCGGACATGGTCTCGAGCGGCGCCAGTTCAGGAACATTGCGGAAGCGATCAAGGAGCTCTGCGCAGAGTTCCTCAACGGCCGGCTGAAGCTGCGCCTGCTCCTTCGCGCTCTGCCGGACAGCACGTTCTGCTGGCCCGGCTGAAATGGAGATGTCCAGGAAGTCACCCAGCTCGGCCAGACAGCGCGCAGGGTTGTGCACTACTGACTCATACCGGAGCAAGCGCACACGAGGGTCCTGCCAGAGCTTCTGATCAAAATACAGCTGATTCCGCGCCCACCAGAAGAGCGCGGCAGCGTCCAGGTCAGATGCACCCTTGCTGACGATGGACTGAATCTGATCGCGGACCTCATCCCTGCAGTGTGCCCGCCAGTCACCCGGTTGGCCGGAGAGCAGCTTGACCAGATCGCTGTGGCCATTGGCCGTGCCAAATTTGGCAAGATTCGACGAAGCTACCGGTAGATAGTTACGGAACATCCAGATTGCCCGGGAATTAGGCAGCGAGTCGAGCAATTCCGCTACATGGTGAGACTCGACGAGAGGCTTGGCGACGACCAGTTCGAAGGGAAGCTTTGCGAGCGCCGCCGCGACCTCGGCGGGCGATTTCCAGCGGACCCGGTCGACATCCGCTGGCTGGACGAGCTTAGGGTCGCTCTCGCCGAGAACAATGACCTGCCGCGAGCGATCAAGCAAGCTCTGTTGCAGCATCGTCGTTCCGGAGCGCTGGCAGCCGAAAATCAACAGCGAGCGGCGACGGCTTTTCGGCGGAGGCGTGAATGTGCGCACCACGCGCTTGAATGACCTGCGCGCGCGGCGCGACAGCAATGGCTCGCCATCGCGCCGCGGCCGAGTCGGCCGATATTGAGCCGAATTGTCCATATCATCTCCCTAAGCAAGCGCGTTGAGGATAGCACCGGCCGGACCCATGTGTTGTCGAAGCAGCGAAAGCTGGCGTACGTCCGGCAAGCCGGCAAGCCATGCCCATAGCCGACCACGGCCTGGGGCGATAGAGGGCTGGTAGACTCGCTCCCGCTGCCTTAGGAACCCTGATCAATCCGCCGACATGCCAAGGATCGACGTGAAGGTACTTATAACCGGAGGAGCCGGCTATATCGGCAGCACAGTAGCCTCGGCCTGCCTGGATTCGGGAGTGACGCCTGTCATTCTTGACAGCCTGATCACGGGGCGGCGCGAGTTCGCTGCAGGCCGGTCGTTCTATGAAGGCGATATCAGCGATGGCGGCCTCCTTGACAAGATCTTTGCTGAGCACCCGGACATCGAGGCGACCGTGCATTGCGCGGCGCTTATCGTGGTGCCAGATTCCGTTGCCGACCCGCTTCGCTACTACGAGTGGAACGTCGCTCGCAGTCTCCAACTGGTCCAGCACCTGCTGCGCAATGGTTGCCGCCGCTTGCTATTCAGTTCTTCGGCGGCAATCTATGGGCCGGCCAGCGATCTGAGCGTCGATGAGAATTCCGACATCCTGCCGCTCAGCCCTTATGCACGCACCAAAGCTGTCTGTGAGTCAATGTTCGCGGACATAGCTCGCGCAGAGTACATCAAGGTGCTTTCACTTCGTTACTTCAATCCGATTGGCGCAGACCCGAAGATGCGGACCGGCCTCCACCTGAAGCGGCCCAGTCACGCTCTTGGCAAGCTGATCGAAGCAGCCGAGACAACTACGCCGTTCAGTATCACTGGCACCGACTATCCGACCAGAGACGGTTCCGGAATCAGAGACTATATTCACGTCTGGGACCTTGCGGCGGCTCATGTCTCGGCGTTGCTTAAGTTCGACTCGGTCCTTGATACGGCTAGCTCAGTTCCGATAAATCTTGGCACCGGGCTCGGCACGACCGTAAAGGAGCTAGTCCAGGCGTTCAATCGGGTCGCCAGCCAGCCGGTCACTGCGGTCGAAGCCCCACGACGGCCAGGCGATAGCGCCGGCGCCTTCACTCGCAGCGACCGAGCACGTCAGATGCTTGGATGGGAGCCTCGTTACAGCATCGAAGAAGGGATCGAGCACTCGCTCCGGTGGACTTCTATCAGAGACGGCATACTGGCTTCTCATTCCTAGCCGAGTGCGGCTGCCGCGGCGGCAGCAGCCGCAGGTAGCGCCGACTCGATCTGGCTGAGCGCCGCGTCGTCGTGAGCGGCTGATAGGAACCAGGCTTCAAAGGGCGACGGCGGCAGGTACACCCCCGCGTCCAGCATCGCGTGAAAGAAGGCCGCATACGCCGCAGCGGACTGCCCCCGTGCGGCGCCGAAGTCACGGACCGGCTCGTCAACACCGAGGAAAAACGAGAACAGACTGCCCGCCTCCTGCAGCCGGAAGGGGACGCCAGCCGCGGTCAGCGCCTCTGCGGTGATCTTGGCGACCGCGGCTGCAGCCTGATCAACCCGCCCGTACACCTCGGCGGTACATTCCCGCAACGTGGCCAGGCCAGCCGCTGTGGCCAGCGGGTTGCCGGACAGCGTGCCGGCCTGGTAGACCGGCCCGGACGGAGCTAGCAACTCCATAATCTCGGCCCGGCCGCCGAAGGCCGCTGCCGGAAGGCCGCCGCCCATGACCTTGCCGAAGGTCATCAAGTCACCCGCTACTCCTTCACGGCCGTACCAGCCTGATCTGGTCACCCGGAAACCCGTGAGCACTTCGTCCATGATGAGTAGCGCTCCGGCTTCACCGCACAGTCCGGCCAGGAGCTCGTTGAAACCCGATGCGGGGGGCACGACACCCATGTTTGCCGGGCACGCTTCGGTGATCACGCAGGCGATCTCGTCACCGCGCTCGGCGAAAGCCTGCCTGACTGCCTCGGCATCGTTGTACGGGAGCACCACCGTGTCAGCAGCAGAGGCCCCCGTGACGCCTGGCGAGTCGGGCAGCCCGAATGTGGCCACGCCCGAGCCCGCAGCGACGAGCAGAGCGTCTACGTGCCCGTGATAACAGCCAGCGAACTTCACCACTAGCCGCCGCCGGGTATACGCCCGCGCCAACCGGAGCGCGGTCATAGTTGCCTCGGTTCCGGAGTTGACCAGTCGCACGCGCTCTACCGGTGCCCTAGCCGCCATCTCCGCCGCCAGCTCCGCTTCTGCCTCCGTCACTGTGCCGAACGATGTGCCGCGCGCCGCTGCCGCTTGCACGGCCGATGTCACGGCCGGGTGCGCGTGCCCGAGAATCATCGGGCCCCAGGAGCACACGAGGTCGACGTAGCGGTTGCCGTCCACGTCGGTCAGGTATGGGCCATTGCCCGAGGCCATGAAGACCGGCGTGCCGCCGACCGACCCGAATGCGCGAACCGGGGAGTTCACTCCGCCGGGCAGGATCGCGCTGGCGCGGGCGAACAACTCCGCGGATCGCTTACGTCCGCCGCCTGACGTCATCTGCCATCTCCTCGCACGCATCGGCCAGCATCTCCAGCACCAGGACACCGTCGGGCAACAGGTAGCTGGCAGGATCCCGAAGCCAGCGGGTCGTCCCGCTGCTGCCGTGGCGAGACGGCGGCGCGATTACATAGCTATCCCGGCAATGCCAGCGTAGCCCGCTGACTTCAGCGACCTCTTCCGGCTCGCAGTCCAGATGGCAGGACCACCACTCGTTCTCGTCGGCCGGCGCGCCGCGGGTACGGACATAGAAGTGAGCCCGGCTCCCAGCGCTGATGGCCACCGGGCCGGGCCGCAACCCAGCGCGCTCCATTCGGGGCAAGGCCATCATCCCGACCGCGGCGGGCACGTCGAGGACATCGAAGATCCGGCCCGTGACCAGAATCACATTGGCCTCTGGCATCGTCAGCCACCATCGAGCCACTACCTCAGGATCCGTGCTCGCAAGTAGTTGCCAGGCCGGTGACACAGGATGAGCGCCAGGCGACGGGCAGCCGATCCGGTCGCAGGAACACGACCGGCCTGCCGAGGACGCCCGCTGCGTCCGGTCAGGCGCGAACGCGCCAGGGCAGACCGGCCAGCCCAGGCCTGCGTACCCGACGGCGGCATCGGCCGTCCGGCTTGCAGTCTTGCGGCCCACAGCCCGACGGCCTCGACCACGAAGCACGGCTTCAACCAATTAGCGTCACTCCTGCCAGAAAGCGGTAGCTCACAGCATCGATGATGCATAGCGCGACGGTCACCCAACCGCCCGGCCCACCGACGAAACCCATCCGATGCACAACGGAGATTGCAGGGTGACCGTTGCGAACACTACTCGCGTTCAGCACGGTTCCGCGCCGCGACGGCATGAGGTAGTGCCATCGCAAAGCGGCAAGGTGGCTGGGTCTGCGACCTGCCAGAGGGCCTGCCTGGGTCACGAAGTGATCTCTAGCGCGGCCACAGCGTGCGAGGCGGCTACCCGGCGCCGCTTCGCCATGCCCATCGGCGCAAAGCGGGCTGCCTGCCGGCGCAATGCTGGCTAGGCTTCGGCTTATCCGACCGGCGCTACGTGGCACGGCGGCGGACTTGTCGATGTCCGTACACCAGCTTCGATGCTAGTTCTGCCGCCACAGGAGGGAACGTAAGCGGATGTACATCGGCACCGACAACCATGGCAAGCCGCTAACCAAATCCCAACTGTCCCGGCCTGTAGCGCCCGGCGGCTTTGCCATACCACTGCACGAGCGACTGTTGCCAGAAGCCGTTAAGCCACTGACACGAACACTGGGTTACCAGCGGCAGGTTACCCTCGCCCGACTGAAAGCGAGAAAGCCGGTCGGCGCGGTTGCCCCCACACCGATGATTTACATCATTGGCTGCGGCAGATCGGGCACCACACTGCTAGGTAACATGATCGGTTCACATCCTGATGTTTCATATCTATTCGAACCGTATGGTGCATGGGCCGCCATAAGCCCAATTATGGATGCGGCAGAAGTATTCACGCGTGGCGAGCATCATTGCCTGCTGGATGCGAACAGCGTCACGCCAGAAGCCCGGCGTAGATTCCAGCGGTTGATGTCGCGGGCGCCAGGGATTAGCTTGGTCGAAAAGAGCCCGAACAACACTTGGCGTATTGGGTACTTGAATGCGCTGACCGAGGGCGCTAGATTCGTGCACATAATACGCGACGGGGTCGATGTGGCTCGATCGATCGAGAAGTGCGCCACGGGTCAGCTGAAGCTGGCTTTCCGGCCGACCTTGAATACCTGGTATGGCGTGGACCGTGCCAAATGGCGCACACTCGTCGCAGACGGCAAGAAGGCTAACTACTACCCGCACGAGGTAGATGAGCTTAGCGCCGATGTTCAGCGCGGCGCATATGAGTGGCTTGTCAGTCAGCTAGAAGTCCAGGCATGGCGAGACCGGCTGGGCGCGTCGCTGGTGGAGATCACCTACCAGGAGCTCACCCAGGACCCCGTAGGTACCGTCCGCAGGATAGCGGAAAGTGTCGGGCTGTCATGTCCGGACGAATGGCTCAAGGGCATAACTTCCTGGTCTATCCGCCCGAATAGCTCGAAGGGCGAGCCCGTGGCACTGCCCCAGCAGATGTGTGACGATTTCAACCGGCTTCAGGCGAGTTACGGATTCCACGGGCGGGCTGTGCCAGCCTAGCCTGCGGCCAAGGTCCGAACAAGATGCACCGGGCAGGTCAGGAACGCGATGCCCGCTGAGCTGGGACGATAAAGCTTGCTGAGGCTCTGCCCTCGTGGCGCTTGATATACTACGTGCGCCCCGCTGACGCGGTGCGGCTGAGTTGATGCGCCGTTCGCTGACCCCAAGGAGGGAGCCTCCCCCCACGTGGTTCGCGAGACAGCTGATCGAAGCGGCGGCGCGCGGGACCAGTCACCGCCTGTCCTGGCTGCCGACAGTGCCAGAGCCGCACGACCCTACCGTCCAATTTCAGACGGCGCCTCCGGTAGGCAACTGGACGACACTGCTACGCATTTCAAATCCGCAGGGGCCGCTGACCGCCATATCCAGCCAGATGATATCTACCGGGCTCGTCAGGAGGCCGGTCTGGCTCTTCTGACGGGGATCGCATCACATGCGTCCCTCGCGATGTCCGAGGCTGCGACAACGATTCTTCCGGTGCTGCCCGCGTGGTCACCGGAGCAGCTGGATGAGGAGGTGTCTGGCGGCCTCGACGTGATCACGCCTGGCGATTCGGCCGCCGGTGCAGGACGGGGCCGGGTTCGCTCGCTGCAGACCAGGCTTCGTGTCGATCATCTGATTCGTAACTCGCTCTACCTGATTGCCAGCAACGGAATCCAGGCGGCGGTGGGGTTTGCGTTCTGGATCGTGATGGCACGGCTGTTTAGCGCAGAGGACGTCGGGAAAGCCAGCTCCCTGATCTCGGCTACGTCTCTTCTCGCCTTCTTCTCATTGGTTGGCCTCAACATCACGGTGATGCGCTTCCTCCCGACGGCGGAGAATAAGGGCCCGTTGCTGACGGCGGCGTTCGTCATGGTGAGCGGTGTAGCGGCTGCCATCGCGGTCGGCTACGTCATGCTGACACCGATTGTCGCGCCGCGGCTGGATTTCGTCGCGCACAATCCCCTGATGGCCCTGGGGTTTGCGCTGCTGTCTGCGGCCACGGCCGTCAATGTCCTTACTGACTCTGTTTTCATAGCATCCCGGAGAGCCGAATTTTGTGCGATCACCGACGGCGTCGTCGGCGGCGTCAGCAAGATGGCATTTGGTATCGTCGCCGCCGGGACCGGCGCGTACGGACTGTACCTCGCGGCGATCGGCGGGCCCGCGACAGCAGCTGTGGTCAGCATCGTTCTGATCATAGCGATCTTGAGGTGGCGGCCTGCGCTGGCCAACCCGCTGCGAACCCTCAGGCCGCTGCTGAAGTTCTCAGGCGCAAACTACGCAGCCAACTCGATGAACTTGCTTCCCAACGTCGTTGTCCCGCTGATCGTCCTGGACCGACTCGGGGCCAAGGCCGCGGGCTACTACTTCGTCGCATTTCAAATGGCCGGCATCCTGATCACCGCTGCCGCCGCTGTCGAGTCGTCATTCATGGCCGAAGGGTCGCAGGCCGGTGCAAACTGGCGAGTGATCCGGCGGCGTAGCCGACGTCTGGCGATCATGATCTTCGTGCCTGGCGGCATAGCAACAGCGTTGGCAGCCCACTGGATACTCCTTGCCTTCGGCCGTGCGTATAGCCTGCACGGGACTGGCAGCCTGGAGATCCTCGCCGCTGCCGTCCTCCCGGTCGCGGCATGTAACTGGGCATGGACCGTTCTGCGGCTGACAGGCCGGCTCCGTGCACTGGTCGCGAGCACCGCTGTCTACGGAGCCGGCATCTGCGGCAGCGCGTGGTTCCTTGCGCCGCACGGGCTGACCGCGGTGTCCTCGGCCTGGCTAGCTGGGTCAGCGCTCGCTGCAGTGCTCTCCACTATTCTGGCTGCCGCGACGAAGGCACCGGCCCGGCACCGCCGCGGGACGCAACCCGGTACTGAGGCCGCAACAGGCGAACTGACCTAAGGCAGAGCCGCTGTCTGGTCCTAGGACCATGGCGGCGACGGCAGGTCGGCTACTGGGTGAGCGCCACCGCACGCGCAGTCGCTCGGCATCACCGCGAACGGCACCCCGGCTGTGGGCAGCATCGCGTGGTACTCCGCTGGCCACGTGGCGTGCTCTTGTCGCAGGCGAATCCTACCGACGGTAGGATTCGCCAGCATGGTCGCCGAGTACGCGAAGGTGTCAGTTACGCTGCCGATCGGGTTGCTGGAGCGAATCCGGGGCCGGGTGGGCACGCGAAGCTTGTCCAGTTACGTCGCTGAGGCAATTGAGGCCGAGGAACGGAGAAGTGCGCTGCGGGCCTGGCTCGCCGAGCAGGAAGAGGAGCACGGCCCAATCCCGGCAAGCGTGCTGGAGGAGGTCCGGGGCGATTGGCTCGGCGCCGGGGGCTGAGACCGCTGGTGCTGCCGGACGCTGTTCTTCTTGACTCGGAAGGCCTGAGCGCCGCTGCGGCCGGTTCCCCGCGGGTCCGGGCGGAGCTGGCGCTCGCCGAGCGTCTTGGCGCCACGATCCATGTCAGTGCCGTCACGCTGGCCGAGACGCTGCGCGGCGGTCCCCGTGATGCTCGCGTGCACAGCCTGCTGAAGGGTGTGGTTTCGCAGCCTGTCACCCCGGGTGTCGGCAGGGCCGCGGGAGAGTTGCCGGGCCGGACGGGCAGGGCTCAGACCTCCGGAAGTTGGTGAGCAGCTAGCTCGCTGACGTGCGGGTTTTCTTTCCCGATTTCTGTGCGTAATAGTTTTAACTTGAGTATGATTGTGGCATGCAAGCGGCGGTGGCGGCCATCCTT
>JAJYUU010000192.1 GCA_021792405.1 Actinomycetes bacterium | reverse complement strand
TTCTGCGCCCGGTTACCACGGAGGTAGAGGCGAGGATGGCACTTCAGGAGCGTAGCCTGAGCGGGAACGCCGCCGAGTTGCCAGAACCTTGGCGTTCGGCTGCTCTGACGGTCGTCCTGCCCACCTACAACGAGGCTGCCAACCTGCCGGTGATCGTGGCTGAGCTGTTCGGCCTGCCGTTGACTGGCCTGCACATCCTGGTCGCCGACGACAACTCGCCGGATGGTACGGGGAAGATCGCCGACGAGCTAGCCCGGCAGTACGGCCCGGATCGGCTCAGCGTCCTGCACCGACCGGGCAAGCAAGGCCTTGGCCGCGCCTACGTCGACGGCATGACGCATGCGATCAACGCGGGCGCCGAGTTCGTCGTGCAGATGGACAGTGACCTGTCGCACTCGCCCCAGTATCTGCCCCAGATGCTGGGCACCCTGCTGGCGACGAACGCCGACGTGGTGATCGGGTCGCGTTACGTGTGCGGCGCCAGCCTGGCCAGCGAGTGGTCCTGGCAGCGCAAGGCGCTGTCCGCGTTCGCGAACCTGTACGTCCGGGTGCTGCTGCATCTCGGGGTCCGCGACGTGACGGCCGGCTTCAAGCTCTGGCGGAGTTCCACCCTGAAGGCGATCGACGTAGCCAGCGTCCGCAGCAATGGCTACAGCTTCCAGGTCGAGATGAACTACCGCACGGTACAGCACGGCCTCAAGATCGTCGAGCTGCCGATCCACTTCGCCGACCGGCGTGAGGGCGACAGCAAGATGAGCCTCAAGGTGCAGCTCGAGTCGGCGCTGATGCCGCTCTCGCTACGCCGCCGGGCGCGCTAGCCAGCAAGCCCGCCTCCAGCGCAGGAAGGCCCGGCCGGGTAATCCGGCCGGGCCTTCGCTTCCCCTGGCTTACGCCGCCACGACCGCGGCGGCTGAGGTGGCCGGCTCCAGCGCTAGTTCCAGCACCTCGCGGACATCGCCGACGGGGTGGATCTGCAGCGCCGACCGCACGTTGTCCGGCACATCCTCCAAATCCGGCTCGTTCCGCTTGGGGATGAGCACGGTGGAGATCCCGGCCCGGTGCGCGGCCAGCAGCTTCTGCTTGACCCCGCCGATCGGCAGCACGCGCCCGGTCAGCGAGACCTCGCCGGTCATCGCGACGTCCGAGCGGACCAGGCGGCCGGACAGGAGCGAGGCCAGCGCGGTCGTCATCGTCACGCCGGCGCTAGGGCCGTCCTTCGGCACCGCGCCGGCCGGCACGTGCACGTGCACGCCCCGGTCCTTCAGGTCGCCCACCGGAAGCTCCAGTTCCGCGCCGTGCGAGCGAAGGTAGGACAGCGCGATCTGCGCCGACTCCTTCATGACGTCGCCCAGCTGGCCGGTCAGCGTCACCCCGGTCGAGCCCGTCTCCGGGTCGGCCAGCGATGCCTCGATGAACAGCACGTCGCCGCCGGTGCCGGTCACCGCCAGGCCGGTAGCAACGCCCGGTACGGCGGTTCGATCCGCCGACTCCGGTGTATGCCGCGGGTGGCCGAGGTAACCGGTCAGGTCACCAGCGTCCACCGTGATAGGCATCGCGGCCGTGCCGGACTCCGCTTGCGCCGCGATCTTCCGCAGCACCCTGGCGATCGTCCGCTCCAGCGACCGGACCCCGGCTTCCCTGGTGTACTCGCCGGCCAGCCTGCGCAGGGCGTCGTCGGTCAGCGTCACGTCGGCGGCACCGAGGCCGGCCCGGTCGAGCTGCCTGGGCAGCAGGTGGACGCGCGCGATGGTGACCTTCTCATCCTCGGTGTAACCGTCCAGCGTGACGAGCTCCATCCGGTCCAGCAGCGGCGCCGGGATGGCATCGACCACGTTGGCGGTGGCGATGAACAGCACGTCGGACAGGTCCAGCTCGACCTCGAGATAGTGGTCGCGGAACGTGTGGTTCTGCGCCGGGTCAAGCACCTCGAGCAACGCCGAAGTCGGGTCGCCCCGGTAGTCGGCGCCCAGCTTGTCGACCTCATCCAGCAAGATCACCGGGTTCATGGACCCGGCCTCGGTGACGGCCCGGACGATCCGGCCGGGCAGCGCGCCGACATAGGTACGCCGGTGGCCGCGGATCTCGGCCTCGTCTCGCACGCCGCCGAGAGCGACCCTCGCGAACTTGCGGCCCATCGCCCGCGCGACGGACTCGCCGAGCGAGGTCTTGCCCACTCCGGGAGGCCCGCCCAGGGCCAGCACCGCACCGCTACGCCGGCCGCCGACAAGCTGGAGGCCGCGGTCAGCGCGGCGCTTGCGGACAGCCAGGTACTCGATGATCCGGTCCTTGACGTCGTCCAGGCCGGCGTGGTCGGCGTCCAGCACGGCTCGTGCGCCGGTGATGTCGTAGGCATCTTGGGTCCGCTCGTTCCACGGCACGTCGAGCAGCGTGTCGAGCCAGGTGCGGATCCAGCCGGCCTCAGGTGACTGGTCTGAGCCCCGCTCGAGCTTGGCGACCTCCTTCAGGGCCGCCTCGCGGACCTTCTCCGGCAGGTCAGCGGCCTCGATCCGGGCCCGGTAGTCGTCCTCTTCCGAGGCAGGCTTGCCGTCCAGCTCGGCCAGCTCCTTGCGGATGGCGGCCAGCTGCTGGCGCAGCAGGAACTCGCGTTGCTGCTTCTCCATGCCCTCCTTGACGTCGTTGCTGATGGTCTCGGCGACATCCAGCTCGGCTAGGTGGTCACGAGCCCAGCCGATCAGCAGTTCCAGGCGGGCCTTCGGGTCGCCGGTTTCCAGCAGCTGGCGCTTTTGCGCCACGCTCAGGTAGCCGGCGTAGCCCGCGCTGTCGGCCAGCGCGGAGGGGTCAGTCAGCCGCTGCAGCACGTCGACGAACTGCCACGCACCGCGCTTCTGCAGGATCGTGGCAGCCAGCCCGCGGTACTCGCGGGCTCGTTCGGCGGCCTGCGGGCCGGGCTCGGGCTCGTCGATGACGGTGCCCTCGACCCAGAGCGCCTGGCCGGGCCCCACGGTTCCGGTGCCGATCGAGACCCTGGCGGTGCCCCGCACGACCGCCGCGCGCTCACCGTTCGGCAGCCGTCCTACCTGCTCGATCGTGGCCAGGGTGCCGACGGAGGCGTACTTGCCGTCTGGCCGCGGCACCAGCAGGACGCGCGCCCCGGCGTCGTCGCCCGCCGCCGCCGCCGCGAGCTGAGCAGCCTCGATCGCCGCTCGCGGCTCCGCAGCAGAAAGGTCAAGCGGCACTACCATCGTCGGCAGTACGACGCTGTCGTCGAGCGGCAGTACCGGCAGCGAGAGGGTTTCGGCCATGACAGAGGTCACTTCCTCCGAAGCTAGGCGCGCATAATTGCTTACGCGATTACGAGGCTACAAGCAGACTTGCAGGTTTTTTGTTCCGTGGCTGGCAGGGCGTTCGCCGCGAGCGGACATAGGGTGCAACTCCGGAGCGCGCGTTCCCGCTCGTGAGGTTGTCGATCTTTGCCGTCGGCCGGATGACGGGCGACTGCCGGATCGGCTGCGCGTCCGGCATGGCTAAGCTTGGGGCGACAAAACGCCCTGGCAGTCAGCGAGGTCAGCGCAGCGCTGACGGCCTCCCCCGCCGGGGTCGGCGAGGGGAGCTGGGTCGTCATGCAGGAAGCGGGCAGCCGCGGAGCGGACGAGCGCGCGCCGCTGAAGGTGGCACTGCTCGGCTGCGGGACCGTCGGCTCCCAGGTCTACCGGCTGCTCACCGAGCAGTCCGCCGACCTGCGGGCCAGGGCCGGCGCACCGCTGGAGATCGCGGGCGTGGCCGTGCAGGCGCCGGATCGGCCGCGCCACGTCCCCGTCGACCCGCAATTGCTGACCACCGACGGGATGGCGCTGGTCACCCGGCCCGATGTGGACATCGTCATCGAGCTGATCGGCGGCATCGAGCCGGCCAGGTCCTTGCTGCTCGCGGCGCTTAGCGCCGGCAAGTCAGTGGTCACCGCTAACAAGGCACTGGTCGCCGCGGATCGTGCGGTGCTGCACAAGACGGCGCGCCAGGCCGGCGCCGACCTCTACTACGAGGCGGCAGTGGCAGGCGCGATCCCGCTGCTGCGAGCGCTCCGTGAGTCGCTGGCCGGCGACGAGGTCCGCCGGGTGCTCGGGATCGTCAACGGCACCACGAACTTCATCCTGGACCGAATGGATGCCTCTGGCGCGGACTTCAGCGCCGCCCTGGCTGAAGCGCAGGCGCTCGGCTACGCCGAAGCCGACCCGACCGCCGATGTGGCCGGCTTTGACGCAGCCTCCAAGGCGGCGATCCTGGCCAGCATCGCTTTCCACACCGAGGTCACCGCGGATGACGTGTACCGGGAGGGCATCCTGTCAGTCACCGCGGCCGACATCGCCAGCGCCCGTGCAATGGGCTGCGTGGTTAAGCTCCTGGCGATCTGCGAGCGGTCCAACGGCGGCATCTCGGCGCGGGTGCACCCGGCGATGATCCCGCGGACGCACCCGCTGGCCGCGGTGCGCGAGGCCTACAACGCCGTCTTCGTGGAGGCCGAATCGGCTGGGCGGCTGATGTTCTACGGCGCGGGCGCTGGCGGGCAGCCGACGGCCAGCGCCGTTCTCGGCGACACGGTGGCGATCGCGCGTAACCTGCTGGCCGGACTGCGCGGCCCGGACTCCTCCACCTACGCTCAGCTACCGCTTGTCCCTATCGGCGAGGCGCGGACCAGCTATTACGTCCAGCTGGACGTAGTCGACCGGCCCGGCGTGCTGGCACCGGTCGCTGATGCGTTCGCGCAGCAGGGCGTTTCGATCAAAGCCGTCCGGCAGGAGGGCCGCGGCGAGGATGCCAACTTGATCATCATGACCCACTCGGCCAGGGAAGCCGCGCTGGCCAAGACCGTGGCGGTGCTCGGCGCGATGGAAGCGGTACGGAACGTGGACAGCGTGATGCGCGTCGAGGCCCTGGAGGACGAGTGAATTCGTCACCGCCGGCCGGCCGGGAGCGTGCCGCTTGCCCGGTGCCGCCATGACGTGGCGCGGAATCGTCGCCGAGTACGCCTCCCGCCTGCCGGTGCCGCCCGGCATGCCCGCGGTCACGCTCGGCGAGGGCGGCACGCCGCTGCTTCCGGCTCCGGTGCTGTCCGAGCTAACCGGCTGCACCGTGTACCTCAAGGTCGAGGGCGTCAACCCGACCGGGTCGTTCAAGGACCGCGGCATGACGGTCGCGGTCACCCTCGCCGCC
This sequence comes from Actinomycetes bacterium, assembly GCA_021792405.1. Lineage (GTDB taxonomy): Bacteria > Actinomycetota > Actinomycetes > Streptosporangiales > Streptosporangiaceae > JAJYUU01. The sequence continues at coordinate 2,922 of JAJYUU010000192.1, read as the reverse complement.
GCCCGCGGCGCGCGTACCGTGATCTGCGCCTCGACCGGCAATACCAGCGCAAGTGCCGCGGCGTACGCGGCCAGGGCCGGCCTGGCCTGCGCCGTGCTTGTGCCGAGGGGCAGCGTCGCCCTCGGCAAGCTGGCCCAGGCGCTCGCCCACGGGGCGCGGCTGCTCCAGGTCGACGGCAACTTCGATGACTGCCTGGAACTCGTCCGCAAGATCGCTGCGGACTATCCGGTGGCTCTGGTCAACTCGGTCAACCCGGACCGGCTGCAGGGCCAGAAGACCGCGTCGTTCGAGATCGTCGATGCCCTCGGCGATGCCCCCGACGTGCACTGCCTGCCGGTCGGCAACGCCGGCAACATCGCCGCCTACTGGCTCGGCTACCGCGAATACCAGGCGGATGGCAAAGCGACCAAGACTCCGCGGATGCTCGGGTACCAGGCAGCCGGCGCGGCGCCGATCGTCAGCGGCCACCCGGTGCTGAACCCGGTCACGGTCGCCACCGCGATCCGCATCGGCAACCCGGCTTCGTGGCATCTGGCCGAGGAGGCACGCGCCGAATCCGGCGGACTCATCGGCGCGGTGACCGACGAGGAAATCCTGGCTGCCTACCGGCTGCTGGCGCAGCGCGAGGGCGTGTTCGGCGAGCCGGCCTCCGCGGCCGGGGTCGCCGGGCTGCTCCAGGCCTGCTCGGCCGACCAGGTATCGCGGGGCTCGGTCGTGGTCTGCACGATCACCGGTCACGGGCTCAAGGACCCCGACACCGCGGTGGCCGGGGCGCCAGCGCCGATCACCGTGGGCGTCGATGTCGCGGCCGCGGCCAGCGCACTGAACCTGCGATGACGGGCTGCTGATGGCGAACTGGATGACCGGACCGGTCACCGTGCAGGTGCCCGCCACCAGCGCGAACCTTGGTCCCGGCTTCGACTCGCTCGGCCTGGCGCTGAGCCTGCACGACACCGTGCGGGCGCGCGTGCTGCCGTCCGGGCTGCAGGTCGAGGTGACCGGCGCAGGGGCCGAGGACCTCGAGCGCGGTGAGGGGCACCTGGTCATCCGGGCCATGCGGGCGGCGTTCGCGGCAATCGGCCCGCAGCCGCCGGGGATCGGAATTTCCTGCCGGAACGACGTGCCGCAGGGCTTCGGACTTGGCTCGTCCGCGGCTGCGATCGTCGCCGGGGTGCTTGCGGCCAGGGCACTGGCCGGCCCGGACGGTGCCGCAGTGCTGCCAGCCGAGGCCGTACTCGAACTGGCGACGCGACTCGAAGGGCACCCGGACAATGTCGCCGCCTGCCTGCTCGGCGGCCTGACGATCTCCTGGACGACCGCGGGCGGCGCGCGGGCTACCCGGCTGGCGCCGCTACCTCAGCTAGCCCCGGTGTTGTGCGTCCCCGCGGCACCGGTACTGACCGAGACCGCCCGCAAGGCGCTGCCCGCCCTGGTCTCGCACGCCGACGCCGCGGCGAACTCGGCCCGCGCGGCGCTGCTCATCGCGGCGCTGACCAGCAGGCCGGACTTGCTGCTGGCCGGGACGCAGGACTTCCTGCACCAGTCCTACCGCGCTGCCGCCATGCCCGCGACCGCGGCGCTAGTTGACCGGTTGCGCGCTGCGGGCATCGCCGCGGTCGTGTCCGGCGCCGGGCCGTCGGTACTGGCCCTGACTGTCGGTGGTGCCGGGCCCGCCGGTGGTGCCGGGCCCGCCGGTGATGCCGGGCCCGGCCCGGCCGAGGTGGCCAGGATCGCGGCCGGGGCCGGTCAGGCGTGGCGGGTGCTGCCGCTAGCGGTCGATGCCCAGGGCGCCGTGCTGCTGCCCGCCTGAGCTCAGCCGGCGGCCGGCCGCTGCCTGGCCCGCCTGCAGGCCAAAGAGCGCGGCGGCCACGTAGTCGCCGAGCGAGGTCAGGTCATAACCGCCCTCCTGGATGACTGCCACCGGGCCAAGTTCACCGATCAGGGCGCCAGCCGCCCGGTATCCATCCGCCGTCACTTCCAGCGGGCTCTCCGGGTCGGCGGCGGCCGCGTCCACCCCGAGCGAGAGCACGACAGCGCCCGCTCCCGCCGTGCGTACCTGAGCGCACAACTGCCCGACCGCGTCCAGCCAGGGTTCATCGCCACTGCCGGGCGCGAGCGGAATGTTCTGATTGGCGCCGAGCCCCTGGCCTTCCCCGCGCTCGCCGGCGAAGCCGAGGTAATGCGGGAACCAGCCGGCCCCGGGGTCTACGTGCACGCTGCCATAAAAGACGTCCGCCCGGCGGTAGAAGATCGATTGCGTGCCGTTGCCGTGATGTGCGTCGATGTCGAGCACGGCCACCCGGTCGATGCCAGCCGCGCGCAGTGCTTGTGCCGCGATTGCCGCGTTGTTCAGGTAGCACGAGCCGCCGTAACCGGAGCGACCGGCGTGATGACCCGGCGGGCGGCACAGCGCGTAGGCGGCCGGCTGCCCCGAAGCGACCAGCTCAGCCGCGGTCCGGGCGCAGTCGGCCGCGGCCCTGATGGCCTCCCAGCTACCCGGCCCGATCAGGGTCATGGTGTCGTAGCAGAACATGCCGGCCCGGCCGTGGATGGCAGCCGGAATGCGCAGCGGCAGGCCGGCCAGCATGGCTGCGGTCGGGAAGACGTAAGGCACGACCCGGTCTCGCCCGTAGTCGGCCGGATAGCCGCCCGCTTCCCAGTCGGCCCAGACCGTGGCGAGATGCTCGACCAGTGCTGGATCGTGCACGGCGAGCAGTGCGGCCGGGTCGTGCGGCCGGGTCGGCACGACCGGGGCGCCGGCGGCCGTCACCGCGCTGAGGATGACGCGGGCCCGGTCCGGCACCTCGGTGCCTTCTTCACGCACTCCTAGCCAGACTTCGCCGCCCGGCTGATGCCGCAGGCAGTCCTCGTGCCAGACCACCGGGATGCCGAGCCTGCTGCCGTGCATGGTCACCGACTAAC
>JAJYUU010000036.1 GCA_021792405.1 Actinomycetes bacterium | reverse complement strand
CCTCATCAGAGCCTTCCGACGCTCAGCCCCAGCCGGACGGCAGCGTCAGCATGCCCCGCACCAGAACACCGCCAGCCCGCCCAGATCACCCCGACTTGACAACTTAAGCCCTGGGGTGTCTTGCGGGGAGGGCGACGACTGGCCGGCCGCGCTGCTATCCGGCAGCCGCGGACGGATCGTGGTAGGCGCTTCTGGTGCTCTCGGTATGCGCACGGGCTATCGCCGCGGCTTTATCCTCATCGCCGACCTCGATTGCCTCGAGCAGGGCCGCATGCTCCGACCACGACACATGACCGCGGGTCGGCGCCACCTGGCTGTAGTACCAGCGAACGCGACGGGCGACGATCTCGGACAGTTCGGTGAGCACCGCGTTGCCGGCGACTTCCGCGACGGCGGCATGGAAGCTGTTGTTCGCCGCCACCGTGCGCTCGACGTCGCTGCTGTCCACGGCCGCCACCCCCGCGGTCCAGACCGTGCGCAGCCGGTCGAGCCCGTCGGGCGTAGCGCGCCTGGCCGCGAGCCGCGCGGTCGCACCCTCGAGCAACTCGCGAGCGTCCAGCAGCTGATCGACTTCGTCATCGGTTGGCACGTGGACGAACGCGCCCTGACCAGGCCGCAGGTCGATCCAGCCGGCCGCCTCCAGCCGGTGCAGCGCCTCGCGAACGGGCTGGCGGCTGACGCCGAGCTGACGAGCGAGATCGGTCTCGACCAGGTGCTGCCCTGGCTTGAGGCCGCCGGTGACGATGTGCTCGACCAAGATCTCGAAGACCGACTGCCGCAACGGCACTCGCCGTGGCAGCGGCTCCATCTGCGGACCGCCGGGATCCTCGGCCGTTCCGGTCACCGTCACCCGTATCTCCCCCAGCCCATGTTCCATGCGGTAACGCGCACTAACCCGCTGTCCGAACGCGGCGCTGACCCGCTCAGCCGGCCAGCGAAACCGGCCGGGCTGCTGTCCAGCATATTGCAGGTTGTATCCAGAATGCACCCGGCCGTCGCGGATCGGGGCGGCGAGCTGCCGCCGGGTCGGTCACCGCGCCGGCGCCTGCGCGAGCACGCAGTGAGTGCCGCGGTAAATCGTCGGCATGCACTTGTTGCAGTGGACGGTCGGGAAAGGTAGCGCTCACCACCCGTACAGCGTCGCCGGTTGATAGCCCGCATGAGCATATGTAAGTTGTAGCTTACATGTGAAGCGAGGAGCCCGGAGTGGACGCTGACTAGCGAGAGCGAGCTGCTGGCCGTCCTGACGGCGGTCGCCAACCCGCAGCGGATGCGGGTAGTGGCCGAGCTGTCAGACGGCCGGGTGCATGTCAGCGAGCTGGCCCGCAGGCTCGGGATCTCACGGCCACTGCTCTACATGCACCTGGATCGGCTTGAGAAGGCCGGACTGGTGACCGGGCACCTAGAACTGTCTACGGATGGGAAGGCCATGAAGTACTTCGAGCTGGCGCCCTTCGAGCTCAACCTGACCGCCGCGACGATCACCGAAGCGGTCCGGGCGAGCATGGAGGGGATGCCTGCCGTCCCTACGCCACCTCGCAGGAGGCAGCAAGCACGGGGTCGGAAACCGGGTCGGCCGGCGGCTGCGGTTCCAGATCTACCCGGTCCTGCCCGGCGGTCAGCCGACGGCCGAGGCTGAACCCGATGCCGACCGTCGCCAGGCAGCCCGCGCACAGCAGTCCGATCCAGGCGCCGGCCAGGCCAGCGGCGATCATGCCGGTCGAGATCGTCGGAGAGACTACGAAGGCAAGCGAGTAGGCACCCGTCGACAATGCATTCGCGCGGCCTCTAGTCCGGTCGTCGGCAAGGCTATTCACTAGCGGGGATATGGTCGGCGCCATGAACGTTTCGCCTAGCCCGAATAGCGCTGCGAACCCCAGAATGCAGGCGATCCGCACGGGCTGGGACAGGCCGAGTCCGGCGAGCCCGAATACCGCCCAGGCCAGGGCCCAGATCAGCCCGATCATCGCCAGCGCGCGGCTTCGCCGCAGGGTCCGGACCAGGCGCAGCACGACGAGCTGGGCGGCAACGATCAGCGCGGTGTTCACGGTCAGCGCTAGCGCCACGATACGTACCGGCGCGTGCGCCTCCACCGTGGCGAAGGCCGGCAGTCCGGCATCGAGCGCCGCGTAGCCGGTGAATGCCAGGACGAGCGTGGCGATCACGACCGCCCGCAACGGCCGGTTAGCCAGCACGTCGCGGTAGCCGATTTTCGCGGCCTGTGCTGAGCGCGGCTGCCGGACGTCCGGCAGCCTGGCCAGCACCGCCGTAAACGCCAGGCAGCACACGGCGTTGCCGAGGAACATCGCCTCGAACGAGCCCGGATGGTGCACTGACGCCAGGGCGGCGCCAATACCGCCGCCAACCCCGATCCCGGCGTTGAGCACGGTGAAGTTCACCGCGAACGCACGCTGCTGCTCGCCGGGCCGCGGGCTGAGGCCTGCCAGCAGGGTCATGAAGGCCGGGAATCGCGGTGCCGTCGATCCGCCGAAGATGACCATGACCGGAATCGCCGTCAGCACGCTGTGGGTCCAGGCGAGGCCGGCTGAGCCGATCGCCTGGCAGATCAGGGCACCTGCCAATACCTTGCGCGCGCCGATCCGGTCCATGAGCGCGCCCGCGAAGGGGACGGCGACCAGGCCGGCCGCCGCCTGCAACGCCAGCAGCATGCCGACGACCGGCAGCCGCATGCCGCGCACCTGATGCAGGTAGATCAGGGTCAGCGGCAAAATCAGGCCCGTGCCGAGCGCCGCCACCGCGTCGCCTGCGATCACGATCTTCGCAGCGTGCGGTATGCGGGTCAGCGCCATGGCCTCAGCCTCACTGCTCGCCTGCCCTAAGTCGAACGGTTTATCTGCTGATGACAGGCTAACTGCGGGGTCTGACTTTCCTGGATCACGGGCAGGCAGCTAGGCAGCTGGCGGTGCGCGCATCAGATGGTGTGACGCGCATCAGGCCGACCGCAGCCGCCTGGCGCGTCCCTGCGCGATGTGGCCGAGCCAGAACGCGAGCCCGGCGGCCAGTACGGCGACGAAGATGGCCGGCGCCGCTTTGCTCGAGTTGACCGCCCGGTCCCAAAGAATCAGCATCGGTCCCACCGCTAGCAGCGGGCCGGTCACGTACCAGAGCAGGATCGTGATTCCCGAAGAGTGGCCAAGCGGGGTATCGAAGCCTTCGAACATCTCGCCTTCTAGCTGTCCGCGGAATGAGTTGACCAGCGCGCCCCCGACCAGGACGGGGATCGTCGCGGCAACGAGCGGCAGCAGCCGGGTATGGCCGGTCAGCGCCGCGAGGGCGGTCGCCGGGCCGCCGATCAGCAGCGCCAGCGCGAGACACGGCACGACGGCGTGCCACCACGGCAGCGTCTGGAACCGGAAGGGCAGCTGGGCGGCCCGAGCCGGGTCGTCGCCATCGAGCCTGGCGCCCTCGGCCAGTCCCGCGGCCGCCAGGTAACCGAAGACCAGAGCCGCGGTCAGCGTCAGCACGGCCGCATGCGGCGACCGCACCGCCAGCGCTCCCAGGCCGGTGGCGGCCAGGGCCAGCAGCGCGGACCAGGCCAGTCTGGACGGCGCCCGGACCAGTGCGGTGAGATCGCGCCAGGGCAGGATGAGCTGGCGGCGCAGCGGCGGGCGGACCGCGCACCTGGCTCGGCCGTAAGCGCCCGTTACGTCGCGATATGCCGTGGTGACCCGGCGCGCGTCGAGATTCAGCATTGCCGCCGACATGTGCCCGACGGCCCGTGCGCTTCGCCGCAGCGTCGCGGCCGGCACCCTGACCGCGAGATGGCCGCCGGCGAGAACGGCAGCGACCGCCGCGACGGCGAGCATGGCCGTGCCGGCCGGCCACAGCGGCGCGCTGCCACCTGACATGGCTAGCGGCCCCTGGGCCGCCCATCCCCACGGCCCTGACCACAACAGCACGGTGCCGGCCGCGGGGGGCAGCCGCAGCGCCGCGCTGAGCACCGCGACCGCGGTAAGTGCCGCGATCAGCACCGCGACGGCCGATCGGACCGCGCGCAGGCTGGCTGCCGGAGGGCGTGCCTGCGCCCAGGCTGCGATACCGGTGCCTAGCCCGGCCAGCAGCGCCGCGCTGAGCATGGCGGTGCCGGCCAGCGCGAGCGCATGGCGCAGGCTCGTTCCGCCGAGCCCTGCCGCCAGCAGCAGGGCCGCCGGCACCAGTCCCGCGACTGCACCGCTGGCGGCGGCTATCACAGCGGAGGCCCGGTACCTGGGCCGCAGCAGTCGGCCCCGGTCGACGGGCGTGTCGAGCAGCCAGTCCGCGGTCGGCGGGGTGACCGTGACCGGCCCGCGCCAGCGCGCGTCCCACAGCTGCGCCGCCAGCAGCAGTATTGCCAGCACGCACAACCCGGCCGGCGCCACGTGCAGTACCTCAGGCGTGTCCGCCGCTGGCGGCGGCGGATGCCGCAGCGCGCGGACGATCGCGGCAACCAGCCAGCCGCCGTAGCTGAAGATCGCCAGGCCGGCGAGGTAAAGCCAGAAGGCAAGGTTGCTGGCGCGCTGCCGGGCCGGCCGCCGGCGCAGCGCGCGGAGCAGCCCGAGCGTCTCTTGCGTGCTGTCCGTGATGTCGGACGGCGCCTGCGCGGCGATCACCGGATCACCTGATTCCGCCCAGGGTTTCGGCGGGCGGGCCGTGCCCGATGACATCGCCATCAAGCAGCACGATGACCTTGTCGGCGACCGCCTCGGCAAGCTCGGCATGGTGGGTGGCCAGCAGTACCGTCACACCGCGGTCTTTCTCCCGCACCAAAAGCCCGGCCAGCCACCGCCGGGCGCCAGGATCGAGCCGCTGTTCCGGCTCGTCCAGGATCAGCAGCCGCCGGGGCCGGACCAGCACCGCGGCGAGCTGCATCGCCTGCCGCTGGCCGCTGGACAGGGCCCCGGGCAGCGCCGCGGCGTGATCGGAGAGGCGGCACTCGGCCAGCGCGTCGTCGACTGTGCCGGGTGCCGACTGGCCGGCTCCGTGCGCGACCGCGACCAGCAGCAGATGCTCCTGCACGGTCAGGTCCGGATAGGTGCTCGACACGTCGCCGGCGACCGCGATCTCGGTGCGCGCGACCAGGGCGTCCTCGCGCAGCGGCCGGCCGAGGTAGCTCACCCGGCCGCTAGTAGGAGTATCCCGGCCGGCCGCGATCCGCAGCAGCGTCGACTTGCCTGACCCGTTCACGCCCAGCAACGCGACGCACTGCCCCGCTGCGAGCGTCAGGCTCACCGGCTTGAGTGCCTGCAGAGCGCCGTAGCTGCGGCTGACAGCGGTCAGCGCCAGCAAGGGCTGTTCCCCGGCCGTCATATCAGCCGATCTCATCATGAGATCGGCCGCAAGGGAAAACAGGCATGGCGGCTCCCCTTCCTGACGGGGCTTGCGGTCGTGTCACACGCATGCGCCGTCATCCGTCATCAAGGCGTACCGGAAGAACGATCGACGGGAGATCACCATGGATGTACGACTCGACTACAGCGCCAGCGAGATCCTGGCCACGTTCGTGAAGCGGCTCAGCGCCGCAGGTGGGGCCGTGCCGCCCGGAACCCTGCCACTCGCGACTCAGAACCTGGTGCTGACCAGGGCAAGTCAGATCAACGGCTGCGCGGTCTGCGTCGACATGCACACCAAGGACGCGCAGCACGCCGGGGAGAGCTCGCTGCGGCTCAACCTGGTAGCCGCCTGGCGCGACGCCAAGGTCTTCACCGAAGCCGAGCGGGCCGCGCTCGAGCTCGCCGAGCAGGGCACCCGCATCGCCGACGCCGCTGGTGGCGTCACCGACGAGGCCTGGGCGAACGCGGCGAAGCACTATGACGCCGATCAGCTCGCCGCGCTGGTGTGCCTCATCGCCGGGATCAACGCGTGGAACCGGCTGAACGTCATCAGCCGCAACCAGGGCGGTGACTACCAGCCCGGGCAGTGGGGCTGAGCATTCCGCACCCGAGCATGCGCCCGCAGCGGCTCATCCGGCTTGAAACAGCTGTGTTGCCGGGACCAGCTGGACGCCTTCGGCTGCCGCCCGTTCGCGGAGTACCGTGGTGAATTGCGCGCGACCGAATATGATCAGGCGTGCCGCCGCAGCGTGGCCGCCGTAAGCAACGTACGGATGACCAATCTATAGATTGGCGAGTTATAGATGGTCGGCCAGTCCGGGCCGCCACGAGCGCCCGGCTGCCGTCGGCGTGGTGCGCCACGAAAACGTTCGGGGCCGCGCCGAATGTCGGGACGACTTCGGCGGCGTCCGGCAGGGCAAGGATGACCGTCCGGCAGGAAACGGGGTGGACGCCGCAGCCGATTGACGATGCTATCGCCCGTGGCGTCATTCCCGGTGCGGTGCTGGCGGCCGGCATTGGCAGCGGCCCGCCCGCGATCCGCTATGTGGCCGGCCACGCTCAGCGGGATTGGCACGGCCAGCGGGCCATGTCGGCCGACACGATCTTTGACCTAGCATCCCTGACGAAGGTGGTCGCCACAACGCCGTGCGTCTTGCGGCTCATCGCCGCCGGTGATCTCGGGCTCGACGACCAGGTGCAGCGCTACCTGCCGGACTTCGACGGTCCCGGCAAAGACCGCGTTACCGTCCGGCAGCTCCTGGCGCACACCTCGGGCCTGCCGGCCTTCCGGTCCTACCACGGCCGCCTGCCTGGGCCGGATCCGGCGCTAGCCCGTGCAGCAGCGCTCGCTGAGCCGCTGATCAGCGCGCCGGGCAGGACATGCTGCTATTCCGACATCGGCTTCATCGTCCTTGGCGAGCTCTGCGCCGCGGTAGCCGGGTGCGGGCTCGGCCAGCTGGTGCGCGAGCTTGTCCTCGATCCGCTCGGCATGGACGGCGCCGGCTACCGGCCGGCCGCCCGGCTGGCAGGCCGGATCGCCGCCACCGAGCACGTCGGCGGCGTGGCCAAGATCGGTGTCGTGCACGACGAGAACGCCGAGGCGCTCGGCGGCATCTGCGGTCACGCCGGATTGTTCGGCACCGCGGCCGACCTGGCTACCTATGCGGCCGCCTGGGCGGCAGGGGAGTCCGGGCCGGCCGAGGCGCTGCGGATCCCCAGCTGGCTCAGGGCCGAGGCGTTGCGCTGCCAGACCGATGGCCTGGGGGGCCGCCGTGGCCTCGGCTGGGGGCTTCGCCGCGACCAGTGGGACAATATGGGCGACGGCTGGCCTGCCACCGGCGCCGGCCATACCGGCTTCACCGGAACCTGCCTGTCGATCGATGCCGCGAGCGGCATGTGGGCAGTCTTGCTGACCAACGCCGTGCACTTCGGCCGCGGGCCGGAGCACTCGGCAGTCGGCCTGCGCAAGCAAGTGCACGCTGCGATCGCTGCCGCGCTGCTTGGCGGCGTGGCACCCGTGGCGGCGCGGCACCCGTGACGGCGCGGCACCCGTGACGGCGCGGCACCCGTGACGGCACCATCGCAGGCGTCGGCTTCTGCCCGCCGCCAGGACTTCAGGCGTGCGGCGGCACGCCCGCGGCGGCTGCGGCCAGCCGGACTGTCATCCCAACTAGCAAGGGGGCCAGTTCCAGCGAACTGACCCCCCTGCGTTCGGCTCGTGCTTGTTGTTACGACATCCTCCGCACGTCAATGTCGACCTGCGCGTGGATGCCAGGGATTCGGCCCGTGATCGACTTCTGCCAGTACGACCAGGTGTGCCAGCCAGCGGGGAGCACCGGGCGCGACGGGGTGCTGTAGCGATTGTTCTCATCCCACAGCGGCACGTTGGCGAACTGGTGAGAGCGGCGGGTGCATCTGTTCCACCACGAGGAAGGTGTGTTGATCGTCGCGTACTCGTGCAGGTGCCGGCGGATAGCTCCCTCGAATGAGGTGATCCACGCGACCATCCTCCATGGCCTCATGTTGTAGCACTCGTTCCCCGCGTACGGATTCCATTCGATGTCCAGCACAGGGGCGAGCGTGGTCCTGCCCATGTGCCTGATCAGGAAGTCAGCCTGCGCCCAGCCCGGTGACCGGCTGGGAACAGCGAAGGCATACGCACCGACTATCAGCCCGTTCCCCTCAGCACCGCGCAGGTCCTGGGCGTAGTAGGGGTTGACGTAGTAGGTGCCCTCGGTGGCCTTGATGAACACGAAGCTGTAGCCATTGCGGGCTACCCTGCGCCAGTTGATGATGACCCCGCCTGGGTGCTGGTAGGACGAGACATCCAGCCCTCTCCGCCCTGGCGCAGTCGCGGCCTGGGCGGTACCACTGAAAATGACTGCACCGGCTATAAGAATCGACGCCAGCGCACCGAATATGCGATTTCTCATGTATTCGTCCTCTTCCTTGGCTATCACGACACCTCCGGCATGAACCATGCCTCGAAGTGGTCGCGCAGGATGTGGTACAGCTCCACGCTGACCCCGAATCTGTCAGCCTGCGGCTCGTCCTCGCGGCGCGGACCTCATGCCGAACCGCTCGGGAGCACACGCAGGGAACATGCGCCGAGCCGGGCAAGCCGGGCGCTGTCTGCCAGGATGTAGATCTCGGCGATCGTGCCGGCGGCGAACGTGAAAGCCATAACCGAGGCTAGCTGCCCGCCGCCGGCCGTGACGACGATCCCCGCGGACCCGCTGACCAGCGCGGCGCGCGCGAACGGGGCGGACCGCCGGAAGCTGGCCGCCAGCTTGACCGCGCCAGCGGCGCCGCGGACCTCGCGCAGCCCGCCAGCGGGCAGGGCGCCGAGGTCGATCCGAACCACGACGTCCGGGTCGAGCAGCGTCAGCAGTGCGTCGAAGTCGCCGCCGCGGGCGGCGGCGATCCAGGCGCCGACGACCTCCCGCTGGCGGGCGAGGCTGGTATCGGTGGCGGCGGTCGAATCGCGCACCCGGCGCCGGGCGCGGCTGGCCAGCTGGGCGGCGGCGTTCGGCGAGCGCCCGACGATCGGCGCGATGTCGTCGAAGGGCACTGCGAACATGTCGTGCAGCACGAACGCGAGGCGCTCGGTAGGACTCAGCTTGTCCAGCACCGTCAGCAGCGCCATGCCGACCGCTTCGGTCAGCTCGGCCTCCTGCTCGGGGTCGGCCGCCTCCAGGCTGCCTATCATGGGGTCGGGCAGGTGCTCGCCCAGCGGCTCCTCCCGGCGCGCTGATCGCGAGCGCAGCATGTCCAGGCAGATCCGGGACACAACGGTGGTCAGCCAGCCGCCCAGGTTCGCCAGGTCGTCCGCATCGGAGCGGCTGAGGCGCAGCCAGGTTTCCTGGACCGCGTCGTCCGCGTCGCTCAGCGAGCCGAGCATCCGGTAGGCGATCGCCCGCAGGCGGCCGCGGCTAGCCTCGAAGGCTGTGGCGAGGTCCCCGTGGTCGGGCATCGGTCATACATCTCCGTCGGGATCCGTCATAGCGGTGACACCACGACTGTAGAAGAGGCCCGCGTAGCCCTGGGAAGGACCTGCCATGGCCCCGATCGAATCGCTCAGCCTCGACGTGTGCCCGACCGTACTGACAAGGACCGTACTGACAAGGAGACACCGATGAACGACGCGCAGAAGCCCGCCAGCAGCACCCGCAGGACGTCCGCCGGGTTCACCCCCGAGGAACGGGCGGCGATGAAGGAGCGCGCCAGGGAACTGAAGGCGGCGGCGGCCAAGGCAGACGGGGAGAGCGAGGTTCGGGCGAAGATCGCCGAGATGGCCGAGCCAGACCGGGCGCTGGCCGAGCGGCTGCATGCGCTCATCACCGCCAGTGCGCCGGCCCTGTCGCCGCGGACCTGGTACGGGATGCCCGCCTATGCGCTGGACGGCACTGTCGTCTGCTTCTTCAAGCCCGCGGAGAAGTTCAAGACCAGGTACGCCACCCTCGGCTTCAGTGACAAGGCCAGCATTGATGAGGGCACTATGTGGCCGACCGACTTCGCTCTCACCACGGACCTGACGGCCGCCGACGAGGCCCGGATCAGTGCGCTGGTGGCGAAAGCAGTGAGCTAATTTCACATGATCCTTGAGAGTTAGGCATGCCCTGACCTACCTAACTCTCAAGGATCATGGCCGGGAACGGGCTGTTTCCTCGTCACGCGTCGCGCAGCCGCAGCCGGCCCGCGGGCGCGGTTCGATACGCGCCCAGCAGTCGGCGGCGCCGACGAATCGGAGGTGCTGCGGCCGGCTGCGGAACGGCCCGACTGGCGGCAGCCGCTGGCGCGGGGCGAGGTTGAGCACGACGCCGGGCCACGCAACTGAGGCGCAGCGCCGACCGGTCGGGCAGGATGATGGCATGGATCGGCGATATTCCGCGCTCAGCCATCTGGAGTGCTCGCGCTGCACTGCCCGTTTCGACTCCGGCGAGTTGCACGGCACCTGCGGGTGCGGGGCGCCGCTGCTGGCACGGTACGACCTGGCAGTCGCGGCCGGCCAGGTGACGCCTGCTGACATCGCCGGGCGGGAGCCATCGCTCTGGCGTTACCACGAGCTGCTGCCGGTGAGCGGGCCCGGCTTCGTGGTCAGTTTCGGCGAGGGCATGACGCCGCTGCTGCCGTTGCCGCGGCTCGGCCGCGCGCTCGGCGTGCCGCGCCTGCTGATGAAGGACGAGGGACCGCTGCCGACCGCGACCTTCAAGGCCAGGGGGGCCGCGGTGGGTGTCTCCCGCGCTGCCGAGCTCGGCGCGGCGGGCGTCGCGATGCCCACGAACGGGAACGCGGGCGCGGCGTGGGCAGCGTACTGCGCTCGAGCGGCACTGCCGTTCCTGGTCGCCATGCCCGCCGACGCGCCGCTGATCACCCGGTCGGAGTGCGTGGCGACCGGTGCGGAGACCTATGTCGTGGACGGCCTGATCAACGACGCGGGACGCATGCTCGCGCCGGTGGTCGGGCAGCGGCCCGGCTGGCAGGACGTCTCCACGCTGAAAGAGCCCTACCGGCTCGAGGGCAAGAAGACCATCGGGCTGGAGATCATCGAGCAGCTCGGCTGGCGGCTGCCCGATGTCATCGTCTGCCCGGTCGGCGGCGGCGTCGGCCTGATCGGCATCTGGAAGGTGCTCGCCGAACTGGCCGAGCTCGGCTGGATCGGCTCCGGCAGGCCCAGGCTCGTGGCTGTGCAGGCGGCCGGCTGCGCCCCCATCGTCACCGCGTTCGAGTCCGGCGCGGATGTTACGTCGCCATGGCCGCAGGCGCGCACGTGCGCATTCGGGCTCACCGTGCCCGCGCCGCTCGGCGGCTTCCTCGTCCTGCAGGCGGTCCGCGAGACCGGCGGCTGCGCGGTCGCGGTGCCGGATGCGGACTTGCTGGCCGCGCAGGCCCGGCTCGCGCACGCTGAGGGAACGTGGATTTGCCCGGAAGGTGCTGCCTGCCTGGCGGCGGTTGCCCGGCTACGGGAATCGGGCTGGCTGGCCGAGACCGACGAGGTGGTGGTTCTCAATACCGGAGCCGGGCTGAAGTACCCGGAAACCGTGCCCGCGGACCTGCCAATCCTGCCGCCAGACGGATGGTCCGCACGTGCAACGCCCCGATAACCGAGACGGCGGGGTTCTCTCAGTCGTCTGCCAGTTGTCACCTGCTGGAGGCCGCGCTCATGGTGGTCGGTGCGCTGGCCTCCGCGTTCGCGCCGAACGTCCTCTTGCTGGTCATCTTCCGCTTCATCCTCGGCATCGGGGCCGGCGGCGACTACCCGGTATCAGCGGTGCTCATGAGCGAGTTCAGCAACCGGCGCTCGCGTGGCAGGCTCGTCGCGCTGGTGTTCTCCATGCAGGCGCTCGGCACCATCTGCGGGTACATTGCCGGGCTGTCCCTGCTGTCCACCGGGATGAACGAAGACTACGTCTGGCGGATCATCCTGGCTCTTGGCGCCGTTCCCGCCGCAGTGGTCCTCTACCTCCGCCGCAAGATGCCCGAGTCGCCGCGGTACCGGGCCCGTGTCCAGGGCCAGGCGGACCTGGCCGCCGCTGACATCGCGGCCTATTCCGAGGGCGTGATCCGGGCCTCGGCCGATGGCGAGCAACGGTCACGGCTCAGCCTGCAACAGTTCCTGACCGACCGCCGTTACCTGCTGTGGCTGATCGGCACCGCCGGGACGTGGTTCGTGTTCGCGATCGCCGCGGTTCCCGGCTACTACCTGGCGGCACATTTCATGGACCGCATCGGTCATCGGCTGCTGCAGATGATCGGGTTCTTCTTCATGGGCCTGGCGTTCCTGCTCATCGGCGTAATCCCGAATGTGACCACGACAGTTGCGCCGTTCCTGGTGCTGTTCGGTTTCAGCTACTTCTTCGCCGAGTTCGGGCCGAACACCACGACGTTCGTCCTGCCGGCGGAGATCTTCCCGACTAGTGCCAGGACAACCGGCCACGGCATAGCCGCCGGGGTGGCGAAAGTCGGCGCGTTCATCGGCGTGTTCCTGCTGCCGGTGATCAAGACCGACTTCGGGGTCGCCGGGGCCATGCGGTTGTTCGCGGCGTTCTCGTGGTCGGGCTCCTGCTCACGTTCCTGTTGCCCGAGCCCGCTGGAAAGAGCCTGGACGAAGCGTCAGGCGAGAGCGATGTCGTGCTGGAGGCCGAGCGCATTACCAGGGCGGCTCCCGAGCCGACCGGCTGACGCTACCTGCGGTCTGACGCCTGGGCCCCGCGTGAGCCGTCAGCACGGCTGACGAGGGGCATCTGGTGCGAAACCGAAGCTGAGCTTAGATTTGGGTCAGGTGAGCGCACCGGTCTGCTGCGCCGTTCCCGGCGCTCGAGGAGGACTTGATGGAGTGGCGAAACGAGGAGTTCGACCTCGGCGGAGTCAACCACCTGGCGCTGGTTTGCTCGGACATGAAGCGCACTGTCGAGTTCTACACGCAGGTGCTGGGCATGCGGCTGATCAAGACGCTCGACCTGCCGGGCGGCCAGGGCCAGCACTTCTTCTTCGACATGGGCGGGGGTAACGCGCTGGCGTTCTTCTGGTTCCCCGACAACCCGGACGCAGTTCCGGGCTTGTCGGCGCCGGTGACCTTGCCGGGCCAGGGGGAGTGGACGAGTGCGGTGGGCTCGATGAACCACGTGGCCTTCAACGTGCCCGAGGAGAAGTTCCTCGAGTACAGGGGGAAGCTGGAGGCCAAGGGCGTGCGCGTAAGCCCCGTCGTGGATCACGACGACAGCGAGTTCGGTGTTGCGCGCGAACTGCACCCCGGCGTCTTCGTCCGCTCGTTCTACTTCCAGGACCCGGACGGGATCTTGCTGGAGTTCGCGTGCTGGCGCCGGGTGATGGGCCAGCCCGGCGACGTCCGGCACGAGCCGAAGACCGCCGCCGATCGCACCGGCGTGCGGGTTTAGCTGTCACCCGATCGCGCACCGGCTGCATCGGACCAGGATCGCCTCTGCCAGCGCACCTGCGCGCGCTGCGCCGCTGGGAAGCTGGATCGTTGGCTGACCAGGAGAGTGTCGTGGACGGAGCAGGCCCCCTTGCCGGGATCCGGGTGATCGAGTGCGGGTCGCTGATCGCGGGACCGTTCTGCGGGCAGTTGCTCGGTGACTTCGGCGCGGAAGTCATCAAGGTGGAGGACCCAGCGGGCGGAGATCCGATGCGGGAGTGGGGCCCGCAGAAAGTCGATGGCCTGTCGCTGCACTGGCCGATCATCGCCAGGAACAAGAAGTCGGTCACGGCGGACCTGCGCCAGCCCGATGGACAGCAGTTGGTGCGCCAGCTAGCCGCGGTCAGCGACGTCCTAGTGGAAAATTTCCGGCCGGGCACGCTGGGGCCTCGGTTCGGTGGGTGAGGCGATGGGCGGCATCCGATACCTGACCGGCGAGCCGGACCGGCCGCCGTCCCGCATCGGGATATCGCTCGGTGACTCGCTGACCGCGACGTTCGCGGCGATGGGCGCGGTGCTCGCGCTACAGGCCCGGCATCGCACCGGCCGGGGTCAGGTGGTGGATTCCGCGATCTACGAGTCAGTGCTAGCGCTGATGGAATCCGTGCTGCCGGAGTGGGAGCTGGCCGGCTATCAGCTCACTGGACCGCGACACTGGGGACCGAGCCGCTGCTTGCGCTGCTGGCCGAGCACGGGGTGCCTGCCAGCCGTATTTACGTCACCAAGGACATGTTCAGCGACCCGCACTTCCTTGCGCGCGACGCCATCCAGCGGCTGACGCACTCCCGGCTGGGCGAGTTCCCGGTGCAGGCGGTGGTGCCGCGGTTGTCGGACACGCCAGGATCGGTGCGCAGCCTTGGCCCCGAGCTAGGCGAGCACAATGATGAGATTTACGCCGGGCTGCTGCAGATCGAGCCGAGCCGACTAGCCAGCCTCCGGGCTGCCGGCACGATATGACTCGCGCGGTCGCGCTGGCCGGAATCAGCCGCCGGAGGTGTCGGCGCCGATTTCCCGGGTCTGGCCGAGTTCACGCAGCACGGGGCTGAGCCGCTCAGGTTGCCTATCAGGCGGGCACGGCGCTTCGCGCCTGCTAAGCAAGTTGTCTAGTAATTTCTTCAGGTATTGATCATGCTGATCAGCAGATGGAGACTTTCTTAGCACATTCGCCTAGCAGTGTTGGGATCCGACGATGACGACGAACCTTCCCGTTACCACCGGGCATCAGCTTGGCCGGCGTTCCTGGGCCGAGCCCTGGAAGATCAAGATGGTGGAGCCGCTGCGGGTTACCAGCCCGGATCAGCGAGAGCACGCCCTCGCCGAGGCCGGCTACAACACCTTCCTGCTGCGCTCCGACGACGTCTACATCGACCTGCTTACCGACTCGGGCACGAGCGCGATGAGCGACCGTCAGTGGGCAGGCCTCCTGCTCGGCGATGAGTCCTACGCGGGCTCGCGCAACTTCTACCAGCTGGAAGAAGCGGTCCGCAGCGCTTACGGATACCAGCACGTCGTGCCGACCCATCAGGGCCGCGGCGCAGAGCACCTGATCAGCCAGGTCGCCATTCGTCCCGGCCAGTACGTGCCGGGCAACATGTACTTCACGACGACACGAGCCCACCAGGAACTGGCCGGCGGGGTATTCGAGGACGTGATCATCGACGAGGCGCACGACCCGGAAAGCGAGCACCCGTTCAAGGGCAATGTCGACATTGCCAGGCTCGAGCGGCTGATCGCCAGGGAAGGAGCGAAAAACATCGCTTACGTCAGCCTGGCCGGCACGGTCAACATGGCAGGGGGCCAGCCGGTCAGCATGGAGTGCGTGCGCGCCGTCCGTGCGCTCTGCGACCGGCACGGCATCCGCGTCTTCCTGGACGCGACCAGGATGGTGGAGAACGCCTTCTTCATCCAGGAGCGCGAGCCAGGCTACGCCGGCAAGACGATCGCCGAGATCCTGCGGGAATTCTGCTCCTACACCGACGGCGCGTGGATGTCGGCGAAGAAGGACTCGCTGGTCAACATCGGCGGCTGGCTGGCCCTCAATGACCGGGACCTGTTCGAGGAGGCGCGCAACCTGGTCGTTGTCTACGAGGGCCTGCACACCTATGGCGGCCTGGCCGGCCGCGACATGCAGGCCATGGCAATCGGCATCGCCGAGTCACTTCAGGAGGACCACGTGCGGGCGCGCATCGGGCAGGTCCGTTACCTCGGTGACCTGCTCGCCAGGGCAGGCGTGCCATTCGTGCGGCCAGTCGGTGGTCACGCCGTCTTCCTGGACGCACGCCGGTTCTATCCGCACCTTAGCCAGGACGTGTTCCCCGCCCAGACCCTCGCGGCCGAGCTTTACCTGGACTCTGGCGTGCGCAGCATGGAACGCGGCGTTGTGTCGGCCGGCCGTGACCCGGCTACTGGTGAGCACCACTACCCCCGGCTTGAGCTCACCCGGCTGACGATACCGCGCCGGGTATACACGCAGGCCCACATGGACATCGTCGCCGAGTCCGTGCAGGCCGTCTACGAGCAGCGTGAGTCCGCCAAGGGCCTTGTCATGACCTACGAACCGCGGTACCTGCGGTTCTTTCAGGCGCGCTTCGACCGGCTGTGACGCCGGGCCAGGACCGGACCGCCGGCCGGGCGCATCCGCGATGCGTCGGCGCATCCCCGATGATAGGCGCATGGAGTGGACCTTCACCGGCGACGTGATCGAGTGGCGCGGGCCGGCGCCGTACCTGTTCGTGGCCATGACGCAGGAGGACAGCGAGGAACTCAAGGAGGAGGCCCGCGGCCTGATCTACTGGGGCCAGGTGCCGGTCCATGTCACCATCGGCGACACCGAGTTCACCACTGCGCTCTTTTCCAAGGACGGCCGCTACCTAGTGCCGGTCAAGGCGGCGGTGCAGCGAGCGGAGGCGATCGGGGAGGGCTCGGTCGTCGATGTGGTCCTGCGCCTCAACGTCGCGCGCACGCCATGACAAGCGGGCCGCGGCACCGGTGCGGCGTGGCCACGCGGCTTGCCGAAGAAGTCCGCAGCCTGCTGCAGAGCGGATACCGCGTCGCCGCGAGCCGCGCCGTTGCTCATCATGGCTGCACGACGAGCCGGTCGGAGACGGTGAGCTCGGTCATGCTCCCGGCTTGCCAGGCATAGCGAGCGCCTGCCATCGTCGTCGCGGCGGCATGTTCACCGGACGGGCTGAGCACGACGATGTGCATCAGCGGCAGGAGGCCGTCGGTCGGCAGTTCGAATAGGTCACGCAAGGCAATCGCGGCAGCCTCGGCGGGGGAGGCGCCGCGGGCCATTGCCATCACCGCGGTGTGCGCGGTCGAGGCGCGGATCGCTAGCTCACCCCAGCCGGTGCAGGCCGCGGCGCCATACCGGTTATCGCAGTAGTTGCCGGCTCCGATGATCGGCGAGTCGCCGAGGCGGCCTGGGTGCTTGAACGCCCAGCCGCTGGTCGATACCGCGGAGGCCAGGTTCCCGTTGCGATCGATTGCCAGGAAGTCGACGGTGCCTGCGCCGTCGCGCGGATCGCGAGTGAACTGCCGGACCTGGGCCAGCAGGCCGGCCTTGCTGCCGCCGACTTCCGCGGCCCAGTACGCGTGCTCGCCCTCGGTCAGCAGGTTCTCTTGCGTCGCGCCGAATTCGGCGGCCAGCCGGGCAGCGCCGCTCCCGGTGATCAGCACATGCGGGGTCCGCTCCATGACCGCGCGCGCGACCGTGATGGCGTGCCGATAGCCCTGCAGGCTGCCCACGGCCCCGGCCCGGCGGGTCGCGCCGTCCATGATGGAAGCATCCAGTTCGACGATCCCGTCGATGTTAGGGTGACCCGCATATCCCACGGTGTGGTCGGCCGGGTTGTCCTCGACGGCCCGCGCTCCGGCCTCGACGGCGTCGAGGGCAGACCCCCCGTCCTGCAGTATCCTCCAGGCGGCGGGCAGCCCGAAGCTGCCGTTCTCGCTGGCAACGACGGTCAGCACGCTGCCCTGTCCCTTCTGCCGGATCGGCCGGCTGGATTCCGCGAAATAGCGGGAACGGGCAAGTCGGGGCTGGCCCCATCCTGCCCGTTCCCAGCCGTGACCCAAAGCCGGGAGACTCAGCTTCTGCTAAGGACGCTGCCGACAGCTCAGCCAGTCGGCCCGACAATCAGATCTTGCACGATCACGCCGCCGCGGGTGACGACGGTCCGCACGTAGCTGCTCGCGCCGCCGTTGCCGGACGACTGACTGGTGATGGTGCCTGTCGTGTCGCCGTCTTCTACCGGCACCGTGCTGCCGTTCTCCTCCAGCGACCCGTAGCCGATGATGCTCTCCGACAGGACGGTCCGGTATCGGCCTGTGAGCCAGCCGCTGGCCGTGGCAAGGTCGGTGAGCTGCTGGTTCACTGCGGCGGGCAGCAGGAAATCCGACCCGCTGGAGTTAGCCAGGTACCCGTTGGGGGCATCGATGGTCCAGCTTGACTGATCCCGGCTGGTATACGACAGTCCGGCGCCGGACACGGTGTCCGACGATGACTGCGTCTGTTCGCCATGTACCCACTGGTAGCACGGTCCGGAGCAGGACGGGTCGATGCTGGTCTGGTCGTTGCCGAACTGCAGTGACTGCCGGACGGTGTCGGTCCACGTGCGATGACCCTGGGTGACCTGACCAGAGATCTCGTAGCTCTTCGCAGCAGACTCGCTGCTCACCGGATTTTGCGATGAGCCGAGACCGTCAACGGTCGTGATCTGCGACGACGTAGGAAACGTCAGGGTATCGGTGCCGACTGCCCCGCTCGTGGCATGGCCGCCCGCGGTGATCAGCAGGCTGCCGCCGGCGAGCCAGTATCCGGCGTTGTTGACGACGGTGAGGCTGATCGTGTGGCTGCCGCCCAGTTCGCCGGCGAACGGTGACAGGTCCAGCCGGTAGGACGGGATATCCATCGTGTGGACGCCGGTGAGCGGCCGCCAGATCAGCGGGTTGACTCCGCCGGTGTAGACATACGGGTACGGCCAGACCACCCCGGCTGGCTTGCCGTCGATCGACACCTCGATCTCGCGGAACGCCGGTACTTCCGCCCACCAGAACTCGTCGTCAATCTGGCCTACCGCGTACAGGTCCAAAGTGGCTGTCGTGATGTTCGCGGGCAATGTCACCGTGGCGGTCAGGGTCTGACCGCTGTTCACGGTGTTCAGGGTGTTGGTCGCGCCGGCCGGCAGGATCGGCACCACCTGGGTCGGGACGCCGGGGGCGCGCGCCGGCGACGCCGGGCCTTCCTCGTTGATCGCGTCTCCGGCGAGGGCCGGCGAGCCTGGGCTGGCCGGCCGGGCGGGCCTGAAGCCGCCGCCAGCCGGATAGAAGAGCAGCTTCACGGTGATGGTCGGGATGCCCGTGTCGGTGCTGCTCAGGTAGTTGTCGACGTAGGTGGAGAAGGTGCGGCTGCCGGTCAGGATCGGCAGGTAACCGGTCACGTCCTTCTGCACGTGCCAGGTGATGCCGGCCGGCGTGGGCTCGGGGGTGACTCCGAGGAAGATCTGGGCGGCGCCGTCGAATACCTCGCACAGCCGGTCGTACTGCACGCCTTTCTCGGTGCCCGTCACGTCGAGCACTACCTTGGCCCAGCGGCCTCGTGGCAGGCTCACCGTGGAGGTGTACGGCGGCGGCCCGTTTCCGAACGCCGCGTTGCTGGCGACTGTGACCACCACCGGCCTGGTCGGCGGAACGGCGACGGGAGGATCCAGCGTCACCGGATTGGCTGTAGTCGCGAATTCCGAATTGCCGGCCGCCTGCCCCGTCTGCCCTGCCTGCCCCGATCGCTGACCCTGTCCGGCCGCCGTGCCGCCGGACACGCTGCGGCCTGCCGCGGCGGCCGGGGGCGGCACCCTGCGGGGATGGTCCGTCGTGCCGGATGACGCGACTGCGGTGACAGCACCTCCCAGGCCCGCTGCTAAGAGCGCGGCGGTCATGACAACGAACCAGTGGCGGGCTTGCCGGATAGGACCGTGCATCGTTCCTCCCAAGTCGGTAGACGCGCGCATAGCGTAGGCTTTGGGCTGGTAAGCGGCAATAGCGCGGCGCCCGAAATGGCCGATATATTGGCGCCCCGTCAGTCTGCCTGGCGGGTCAGCAGCCAGATCGCGGCCGTCCGGGCCGAATGCAACGGCCACGCCAGCCCGTCCGCCAGCAGCCTGGCGCCGGTGCTGCTGCCAAGGACACGGTCCTCGGCAGCCAGCCGGATGGAAGAGGCCGCTGGGTCACCCGGTCGGAGGGCCCGGTCAGGGGCCGGATGGTACAGATAACCGAAGCTGGCCTGGCCGTGGCAGTAGCAGTGTGCCAGGAACGGACGGCACGCCTGGCCAGACGGTGCGAGGGTAGCCGCTCCGGCAGCCGCCCAGCCGCCGCGACCAGGGCTCATGCGCCAGATGTCGCATCAATCGCGTCGAGGTCGCGCACGGCGAAGCGGTGGTGCTCCCACTCCTCCTGGAGGATCACGTGCAGGCAAGACAAGACGGTCTCGGGGTAGTCGGGAGCCCACGGGTTCTTGCGGGCCGCTGCCAGGTCGTCCGGTGTCACGGTGGCCAGGAAACCGCGCACCATGGCTACGTGGCCCGCCCGGATCTCCAGCACGTCGGCGTACGACGGTGCGGGCGTCGCGAAGACCGACATGTCATTGCCGTCGGTCTCGTACTCGGCGTTCGGCTGGCCGATGGGGTGGAACGGCTGTTCGATGCCCAGGATCGCCCGGCCCAGCCATGCGTCCGTGGCCATGACCAGGTGCCGCAGCGTTTGCGCGAACGACCACTCGCCGCCTACCGGAACGTCGACCGTGCCGGCCGGCATCGCCGCGACCCGTTCCAGGGTGGCCGCCCACGTCTGCTCGAGCGCAGCCCAGGCAGCCCGCAGGCCGTCGGGATCCGTGGCGCGCCGGCCGGCCCGGCCGGGAAAGCGGCGGTTGAGCTCCGCCTCGACCAGTGGGATCACGTCCACGCCGTTGACGCGCAAGAAGCTCTCGTCGTCGAAGAGCCACGGTGCGTCGATGTCCGCCCCGCGCACGTCGACCGCACGCATCACCACGCCAGACAGGTCAGCTCGGCGAAACCGGGCGCCGCGCAGGTTCGCGTCGACGAACTCTGCTCCCTGCAAGTCATCGGAACAAGTGAAGGTGGTCATGACGCCATCCTTACCGACCGCGCTAGACCGCGTCGCGAGCTTGGCGCGGGCAGCCCGATGCGGCCGTTCTCGCTGGCAACGACGGTCAGCACGCTGCTCTGTCCCTTCTACCGGATGCCGCCGCCGCGCCAGCCTCGCTCCAGGCCCGGGGCGAGGCGGATGGGACGGCCACTGCCAGCCGCGACCGGCGACCGATGGCCTTGATCCTCTCGTCACGCGGGCGGTGCGCTCGCGCAGGGTGCGCCGCTATTAGGCTGGTGAGCCGTGGCGGACAAGGATCCTCTCATCCTGGACTTCAGGAGCGGCAGGGCGCTGGATGGCGCGGACCTGGGCGAGTACTACGTGAGCGGCCTCGACGACGGGCCGGCCAACTGGGATGACACAGACCTTGAGCATGCGTTCGACCTCCCGCCGGTGCTCCCGCCGGTCCGCTTGCCCGAAGAGGCGGAACTCGCCGCCTGGGCGAGGCGATCCGCGCTCCTCGCCGACCTCCGTGCTCTTGCTGACGAAGTCCGCGAAACGACAGTGCAGACGGCCGCAGTTAACCCTGTCCTCCTCCGGCTGGCCGAAGAAGCCGAGCTCGTGGAAAGGGACGGCGAAAACCTGGCTCCCGGCGAAGACGCGGGATGGCTGGACGACCTGGCCGACGACAGTCATGCGCTGGACGCCTGGGAGTACACATTCGCCGTTGTCCTGGACACTACCCTGGGGGCGGCGGGCGATTCGGATCCCGTCGTCGCCGACGATCTCGACCTGGAGGGGCACGGCCCCGCGCTGGTGACGAGGCTGTTCCTGAGCTGGCGGGACGGCGTCCGGATCACCGAGCTGGCCGACGCGCTCAAAGATGCGGCGACGGCCGACCTGGATACGGAGGAAGCCGACAGGCAGTGGCGGGCGTGGGTCGATGCTCACGGTGACCCCCTGCGACTCCTCGTGGGCCAGCTCGAAAGGCTCGGCGCCGTCAGCGTCACCGGCGGCGCGGCGCGGCTGGAGTCGCTTGGCATACAAGCCGTCCGCTCGAAGCTGGAGAGGGACCACCTGTTCGTCCCGGTGCTCCCGGCGCCGGACAAGATGACCCCGGACGATCTGGTGCTCGTGTGGCTGCATGGCAGCGACGGCGACCTCGAGGCCGAGCTGGCCACGTGGACGGACTTGCGCGGCGGGGAGCAGGCCGCGCGGGAACTGCTCGACTTCGCGGCGGACGGGAACGCCGCGACGCGGACCGCGGCGATACCGATCGTGTCCCGGCTCGGCCAGTCCGCCGAACCTGCCTGGCGCGAGGCGCTAGACCGCGTCGAGCTTCGCTGCTATGCCAAGCCGCAGCTCGCCAGGCTGGCCGGTCTCGATCCGGACGGCACGGACCTGCCATCCGGGCTCGAACCCGAGCCAGCGGACGTCGCATGGCTGATCGCCGATACGTTCGGCCCGTTCAGTCACTTTGATCTCGGCCGGGAGACGTTCCCCTTCGACTTCGCTGGACTTAATCGGGTCAGCGGGCTCGAGACGCCGGATGAGGCCTTCGAGGCATTGGCGCGACTGGGCCACCCGGACGCCGAGGCCGTTCTCACGATGATCGGCAGGCACGCCAGCGACAAGGCGACGGCCAAGGCCGCCCGGCGGGCCGCGTACAGGGCATCCGCCCGCCGAGGCGCCCGCCGTTAGCGCCTCACCGCGCTGATCGTGGTGCTGGCAGCGGACGCGGCCGAGCCCGCCGGGTGCCGACGGTAGCGGGTGTCGCGGAGCGCGTACTGCTCATGGCATCCAGCTCTCCTCGTACCACGTCCACTCCGGGCACTCATCCGCCAGTGACGGCAACGGCAGGTGCAGTGGCCTCACCTTCTCGTACACCGTGCGCGCGAGGTCGTCTGCGGCGCCGGGCAGGCCCATCCGGGCAAGCAGCATGTTTTCGTCGGTATCCTCGCGGCATTCGTACAGCCCGAGCATGACCGCGACGGCGGTATCGGCGGCCGCGCGCCGGGCGCCGCGCTCCTTCCGCCAGGTGAGATCATCGATGTACGGCTGGAGGACTTCCAGGACCTGTCCCCGCCCTGCATCGACGGACACCGGCCCGCGCAGACGCAGCGCCCGCAGCCTGGCCGTGATCTCGTCGGCGAGTTGCTGATCGTCGTCCACGACGAGCAGCGTGGAAGTGATCTCTTCCGCCTCGCCGGCAAGTTCCGGATGCCGGAGGAGCAATTCGGTCAGCAGGACAGACCGCTCGTCATCAGACAGCCGCCGCTTCCAGGAACCCACGACACCATGGTGACACCGACACCACAGTCACGGAGATGTGCCGGTCCGGAATGTGCCTGGCCGCCTGGCCGGATGGGCCGGGGACAACGGTGATCGCCACGTGGCGGACGGGACTTTTTGGCATGCTCGCGTGGGTGAGTCCTCGAAGCCGTGGCCGTAAGTCATCCAAACCCGTCCGGCGCCAGACATCGTCGCGGGTCGCGTCTAGTGCGAGCCGCCTGCGGGAGCCAGGATTCCGCGACGGCCGGGATGTCATCGTGCAGAACCTGGCAGCGCTCGCTGACGTGGCCGCGGTCCCGTCCGCCTACGACGCGGAAGCCCTGGTCAGCGTCCTGGTCGGGTACCTGATCCAGGCGGGCACTCCTGGGCCGAGCCTTGCGCGCATGATGCTCGACGTGATCGACGAGGTCCGTCGGCGTGACGCTGACTATTCCTACCCTGCGCTGCGGGCGCTCGCGGTCATCGGTCCGCCGGGCGTGACCGAGTACGCCGCTGGCGCGGCCGATCGCCTGGCCGCCAGGGACGCTGCCCCGCCATGGATCGCCAGCATCGGCGACGTCACCGCGGGCACGTGCCACCTGGCCACTAACGCCGCAGGCGATACCACCCTCGTCTCCTGTGAGTTCGCCTACGCCGACGGAAGCAAGCCGCACGCGGTGTGGGCCGTCCTGGACGCCGCCTGGCACGGCGTGCCCGCCATTCTCATGCTGGCCGATGACCTGCCTGAGGCACGCGCCCGCCTTGCCGACAACGCTAAGATCGCCGGCGCCGAGGTCCGCGAGGTGCCCGCCGCCGAAGCCGCCCGGGTCGTGCTCGCTGCCATTGAGGCTCTCATCCTGCATGGCCCGCCGCCCGAGCGTGACCGCAAGGATGACAGCTTCGCCATGGCCTGCTCCAGCCTCAGCGTCGCCCGACACCGCGCCGAACTGTTGCTCGGCCCGGACGGTAAGCCTGCCGCGCGCGACCCTGTCGAGGACCACTGGCCCGCGGTGGCCCGCGATCAGCTAGCCGAGGAATTCCTCGCCTCCCCGCATGCGCGGGAATTCGCTGACCTGGCCAGCCGAACGGTTCCCAGGCTCTTGATCTCCCGCAGCCTTGACACGCTGGGGTGCGACCCGACGGCAGCCAGCCCGGCCGCGCTTGGTCGCATTCTGCTCTACGCGGTCCCCTCGACCCTGGCCGCGCCAGACCGCTACGGGGACCTGATCCCGCCGGTCGCGCGGGCGTGGATGGAATGGCTCATGGACCGGCGCGCCCTGGACAAGCCCGCGCGCAGGCCGATCAGGCGCCAGCTGGAAGCTACGCTCCGGCGGTTCCCGGCCGTCTGGAACGGCCCGCTCCAGTCCCCGATGCGTCGCTACGTCCAGGACCTGCCGGACGAGGTTATCTGCGACGGCGCCAAGCTGGTTCCCGTCCTTGAGCGCCGCGAGTTCGCGGTCCCCGGTTCATCCGACCGGGCCAGCGGAACCGTGGCGGGCAAGCCCGGCCGGCGGGTGCGGGACGTGACCACACTCGACCCCGCCGACCCGGTGGACCGCCAGCTCATCACGGTCAATGACCTGAGTGCACGCATGATATCCCGCCACAGCTTCGGCAACTACGTGACTGTCGTGGAGCAGCTATGGGCCGGAGACCCAGACGAGTTGTGGCCTGCCGCCAAGCGAATGCTCGGCGCCGGCCTGTCCCGCGAGGCGGTCCTGGACCGCCTCGCCCGGGCCATCACGCCCTGAGTCCTGCTACCGGATGCCGCCGCCGCGCCAGCCTGGTTCCAGGCCAGGGGCGAGGCGGATGGGACGGCCACTCTTCCAGACGGCGGTCACGTCGGCAAGCCGGTCAAGGTCGTCCAGCGGGTTGCCGGCCAGGACGACGAGGTCGGCATGCTTGCCCGGCTCGAGGGTGCCGAGGACCCCTGCGACCGGGCGGCAAGCGCCGCGTTCTTAGTTGCTGTCAGCAGGGCCTGGCCAGGCGTCATGCCGCCCGCGCGAATGAGTTTCAGCTCTGCTATCAGCCCGATCTGGCCGTCGTGCATTTCGATGCCGACAGGCCCGTCGCCTTCGGGCAGATCGTCCACCCCGGCCAGGATCGGGATGGCGAGGCGCACGGCCTCCCGGAACATCTCATGGTGGCGAGCAGCGGCCTCGGCGGCGTTCGCCGTGAACCACTCCGGGTAGCCCTTGGCTGCCAGCAGGGCCGGATCCCAGGCGATGGTGACGGTGAGATTCGGGCAGTACATCGTGCCGGCCGCGGCCATGGCGGCAATGCCCTTCTCGGTCGCGACGAAGCCGTGCTCGATGGTGTCGGCGCCGGCCTTAGCCGCGGCGATGATGGTCTCGTCGCCCATCGCGTGCACGGCGAGTGGCTTCGCCCACCGGTGCGCCTCTTGCGCCGCCGCAGCGATCTCCTCGTAACTGTGCAGCGTGTGGCCGATCGTGTCCGACCGCCAGGGGATGCCACCCGACGACAGCAGCTTGATCTGGTCGACCCCGCGAGCGATAGCCCGCCGCACGTGCCTGCGGAAGTCGTCGGCACCGGCGGCAGTGCGACTCCACATGATGTCCCCGGCCGCGAAGATCCGCGGTCCCTCGATCTCGCCGGCCTCGACAGCGTCGCGCAGCAGCAGGTCCGCGTCGTTGTCTTCGCCGAGCGATCGCAGCGAGGTGATGCCGCACCGCAGGTTGTCCTGCATCTTGCGGACGCACCGGATCATGTGGTGGCCCGGAGTCTCGTGGGAGAACGCTTGCTCGTGGGGCGGCACGTAGGCGCCGAGGTGAATGTGACTGTCCCAGAGGCCGGGGATGACAAAGCCGCCCTGGAGATCGACCCGGCGCGCGCCGGCGGCCGCGACGCGGGCGAGCACGTCCGGCCGGTGCCCGACAGCCGTGATGCGGCCGCCTTCCACCGCGATAGCGGCGTCGCTGAACAGCAGGTCGGGCTCGGTGCACGGGATGACCGTGCCGCCTTCCAGGATGGTCAGCTCGCTGCCCTGGAGGTAGCGCTCGGTCGCGCTCATCGGCCACCTTCCGCTGCCGGCACCGGCGCAAGCCAGCGAGTGAACCACTCTATGAGCAGCTCAAGCCGCTGCGCTCGGTGCGCGGGGCTACCGGTCCGGGAGAGCCCGTGGCCCTCCGCCGGAAACCGGATGAACTCGGCTTCGCGGCCGAGCAGCTTGAGCGCCATGAAGAGTTCCTCCGCCTGCTGAATGGGACAGCGGCGGTCCTCTTCCGAATGCATGATCGCGATCGGGGCGGTGATTCCGGCCGCCAGCCGCAGGGTCGAGCTAGCCCAGTACGCCGCAGGGTCCTGTGTCACCGTCCGGCCCAGGTAGGCCTGGAAGAACCAGGGCGACTCATCGTTGGTACCCGCGAGGCTCACCAGGTTGTACGGGCCGCGCTCGGCCCAGCCGGCCGCGAAGTCGTCGGACTCCGCCAGCAGCCAGGTCGTCACCAGGCCGCCATACGAGCCGCCCTGGACACCGACGCGGCCGGCGTCCAGTTCGCCGCTGGCGGCCAGCACTGCGCGGACAACCGTCAGCACGTCCTGAACGTCGACACTGCCCCAGCCCGTTCCCGGCGTGGCGGCAGCGGGACCGCTAACGGTGCGCATCCACGCGGTGCCGTAGCCGGCGCAGCCCCGCGGGTTCAGGTACAAGGTCGCGAAACCGGCGCCGTTGAGTGCCTGAAACTCGTGCGACCACTGGTAGCCGTACTGGGTGCCGCCGCCCTGCAGGCACAGCAGCAGCGGATACGGCGCCTGCCAGCGGCCGGGATCGGGCAGCGTCAGCCACGCGTCGATGGCCGTGCCGTCGCTGGCGGGTACCTTCCGGTAGGCGGGCGCGCGAAGGTCGCGCGCGGCCGCGGTGTCCGCGTTCGGCGCGAGGACGGTCGCCTCGTCGCCGCCAGGCGAGCGCACGACAAGGCGCGGCGGCTCGTCCGGTCCCGAACTGACGAAGGCGAGAGTTCCGTCCCGCTCTGCAAGGCACGTAACGCGCCGTTTCCCGCCGAGGATGAGCCGGGGCTGGCTATTGGCGCCGGGGTCCAGGCGGTAAGCATGGATAGCGCCAGCGTCCTCTACCAGGACGGTCAGCCCGCCGGCGCTGTCCCAGATCGCGCCGGTCAGGCCGCAGGACGGACTGTTGCAATCGCGATCCAGGCCGGCGGAGACGTCCGTCAGGGTTCCGCCCGTAACGGGCATCACCGCAAGGCCGGCCACCGACGGGAACCGCGGTACGTCGGTGATGGTGAACGCGACGAGTTCGCCGTCCGGGGACACGCGCGGCTGCGCGCAGGCGTGAGTCGCCGACGTGAGCCGCACCGGAGCATCGCCGGCGTCGATATCCTGCAGATAGACGTCATTGATGATCGTGTGGTCGGCGTCGGGCTGCCGCTGCGACACGAAGACCACCCGGTGCCCGTCGGGGTGCCAGCCGAACTCGGCGTCGTCGTAGCCGCCGGCGCTGATCTTGCGTGGCTTGCCGCCGGGTCCGGCGGACACGACGTATCCCTGGCGGGGCCGGTTGACCGTCCAGCCGACACCATCCTCGCGGTAGCGCAAGGTCGTGATCCGCAGCGGCGGACGCCGGTCCTCGGGAAGCAGCCACCAGTTCCGGTCCGTCGGCTCGCGCGCCACGAACAGCAGCCGGTCACCCGACGGCGACCAGGACAGTTCCTCGATCGGGTCCGGCCAGCCGGTCACCAGCGGCTCGGCGCTCGCGTCGTCGAGCCGGTGCAGCCAGATGCTCCAGCCGTTCTCGCCTTCTTCTTTCCTGACGGTTGCCAGGTCATGCCCGGCGGGCGCCCAGGCCGGCAGCATGTCAGCCTGGGTGCCCGTCGCCGACGGGAGGCCGCGCAAGGCGGCGCTTGCGTCGGCGGGACCGGCGACGACGACCCGCTGGTAGCGGTTCGCGTCAACGTCGGGCGTCGAGACAACGGCCGCGACCAGCGTGCCGTCGGCCGACAGGCCAACGCTGCCGATGTCGTGAAACCTTCCGAGGTCGCTCGCGGTGACTGGAATTCGCAGGCTGGCAGCGGACATATTGGTCATTATGACCGACGTGACTGGCCGGAGCAGGCAGAGTTTCCGCGAGGGCGGGGCGTTCGAGGATGAGGCTGGCTACTCGCGGGCTGTTCGGCTCGGTCACCTGATCGCGGTCAGTGGTACCACCTGCCGGCCGGAGGTCATCGGGCGTGGCACGCGCGCGCAGGCGGTGGATTGCCTGCGGCGTATCGTGGCAGCGGTCGAGCGCCTCGGCGGATCGAGAGCTGGCATCTACCGGACTCGGCTGTTCCTGGCTCCGGACGCCGACTGGCGGGAGGCCGGCGCTGCGCACCTCGAGGTGCTCGGCGATGTCGCGCCGGCCAATACCACGTTGTTCGTGCACAGCCTGGTCGGTGCCGGTCTCCTCGTTGAGGCCGAGGCTGACGCCTGGGCCGAAGCGGTGCCGCCAGCGGCAAGGACGAGCAGTCAGGTTCCGGGGTAACCAGGAAGGAGCCACTATCAGCGGTGGCGGCGGCGCCAGCACATTCAGCTTGCGCCTCAACAATGACTTGTCAGTGCGGGAGTTCACTGAGCTCGCGATGGCGGCGGATGAGGCCGCCTTCGATCAGGTCTGGGTGTCCCACGACCTGTTCTGGCGGTCGGCGCCGGTGCTGGTAGCGGCGGCGGCGGCGGCTACCCGGCGGGTGCACCTCGGCATCGGGATCATGAATCCGTTTTCATCGCATCCGGCTGAGCTGGCCATGCATGCGGCCACGCTGCAGGAGCTCAGCGGCGGCCGGTTCCTGCTGGGCATCGGCGCAGGAGCGGAGGAGTTCCTGGCCTGGGCCGGACTGCAGCGGCCGCGTCCGCTGTCGGCAGCGAGGGAAGCGGTCATGGCCTGCCGGACTCTGCTGGACCGGGGCAGCCCGGCCGGCCGCGGATGGCAGTCACCGGCGCGCTTGCGCTGGGACGGCCCGCGGGTACCTATCTATCTGGGCGCCATGGGCCCGAAGATGCTGGCCCTCGGCGGTGAAGTGGCCGACGGGGTACTGGGGCTCTCTTTTCCGCCGGAACGAGCAACGGCATCTGCCGCGATCGTGCGGGCAGCGGCTGCCGCGGCGGGGCGGGACCCGGAGTCGGTCGATGTGCCCGCCTGCTTCTGGTGTTCGATTGACGATGATCCCGATCGGGCAGCCGCCCCGCTGGCGGAGAAGCTGGCATATTACGGTCCTTCTCTTTCCGCCGCCCAGCTGGCCGACGCCGGGCTCAGTCCGGTGAGCTTCATGCCCGCCGCGCGAGCGCTGGAGCGCGGCGAGATGGCAATGGCACGCGGACTCATCACGCCGCACATGCTCCGGCTCGGCGTGTTCGGCAGCGCCGCGGCCATCGTGGACCGGTGTCGCGGGCTGGCAGCGGCCGGCGCCACCCATCTGTCTTTCGGCCCGCCGCTCGGCCCGGACCCGGTCGCCGCGGTCGTCCGTCTTGGCCGCGACGTACTTCCCGCCCTCACTTCATGAGGACGCGGACAGTCCTGCTGCCGTGCGCACCTGCACCGGGAGGCCTTGTGAAGTCTCGCTGGCACGCGCTGCTCACGGCCAGCCGTGCGGGGAACTTGGTCTCGGCGGAGTTCGCGTTGGCCTCGGTGATCAGCGCCACGGTCACGGCTGCTCCTCTTTCGTGGTCATGCCCTAGGTCGCCGCGGTGCCGGAAGGCGCTGGCGGCCCGGATGCGGGTTCGGCTCGATGGCGGGCGATCCGAGCGAGGAAGGCGGCGGCGACCAGTGCCCAGGCGGCGACGGCGACCCAGAGCATGACGCGGGCGATGGGGTGCATGAACGCCAGGCGGGCGGTCTTGCCGAAGACGAGTGTCGCGACGCTGTACATGCCGAGGGGGAAGACGACGCTCCACAGGGTGGGCTCGTAGGTGAGCGGCCAGTGCCGCCGGAGGTGCCGCCACAGGCCGAGGATGACCAGCAGCGGGATCCACCAGGTGCCGAATGCCCACAGGGCGAAGGTGAATCCCTCGACGAAGCCGGCGGTCGCCCGGACTACCGAGATGTGTGCGGGCAGCGCGAGGTCGCGGGCTCCGGCCAGGACGGAGATCGCGGTGGCTCCCATGAGGATCCAGTAGGGCGGGCCGAGGGTGGCCGGGGTCATGGGGACGGTGAGCCAGCGCAGCAGGATCAGCGCGACGACCATGAGGTACAGCAGCAGTCCGACGCACCACAGCCCGGTGGCTACGGGGGCGAGCAGCGAAGACTGCGACGGCCATGCCGGAACCAGGATCGCCGCCGTGATCGACAGGGACTGGGTGGCGACGATCCACAGCAGCCAGGACCCGTTGACCCCGCCGAGGACCGAGTCGCCTGCCCGGGCGAGCATGAGGCTGGCGGGCACGCCGTAGGTCAGGATGAGCCAGATCACCGCGGCGATAGCGGCCAGGACGGCGGTAACGAGCGGGTGCCCGGCGAGGGCGAGGCGGACGCCGAGCACGTCCAGGCCAGCGGTGATGGTGAAGAACCCGAACACCCGGTCGGGTGCCTTGATGTCGGCGGCCACGCTGGAGCGGTAGAGGACGAGCCGGGCGGCCAGCGCGATGGCGAGCACCAGCAGCCCGGCCGAGGCGGCGGCCAGCAGCGCCACCGAGAGCCAGGACGGCCCGAGCAAGAACGTCCCGGTGGAGATGATGCCGGTGGCCATCACGTACGCGAAGTAGCCAGGGTGCAGATCCCGGACAGCCGCGGCTGCTCGGCCCGCAGCTCGTGCCCGCCTGTCGGCATTGGTGCTCACGGCCCCGATTGTCTCCGGATTCACCGGCGGCCTAGTAGGGGACGCCGATCTTGCGCCACCGGCGACCGCTCGTGCCGGGCTCAGCGGGCGGGGTGGCCTCGCGGCTGCGGTACACGATGTAGGGCCGCCACAGGTACCACAGCGGGGCGCTCCAGGCGTGCACCAGGCGGCTGAACGGCCAGATCGCCCAGATCAGCCAGGCGGAGGCGGCATGGACCTGGTACACGATGGGTGCGCTGGCGATCGCGGTGACGTCGGGGGAGCCGCTGAACAGGCCGCGGAACCATGGCGCGACGGTGGTGCGATAGTCGTAGCCGTGGCCTAGCAGGTTGACAAAAATAGTGGGCACGACGCCGGTGAGGATGATGACCAGCAGCAGGACCAGGGTGATGTAGTCGACCGGGCTGGTGGTCGCCCGCACCCGGGGGACCACCAGCCGCCGCCCGGCCAGGATGACTACCCCGGCGATGATCAGGACAGCGGCCAGCGTCCCGGCCGACGCGGAGAACCACCGGTACACAGACTCCGGGATGCCGATCGCGCGCGTCCACCGCTCGGGGATCAGGACACCGATCACGTGGCCGGCGATGGCGCCGAACGTGCCGTAGTGGAAGATGGGGGATCCCCACTTGAGCAGCCGCCGTTCCTGCAGTTGGGTGGACCGGCTGGTCCAGCCGAACTGGTCGTAACGCCAGCGCCAGATGTGGCCGACGACGAAGATGCCGAGAGCCAGGTAGGGCAGTGCCACCCACACGAAGATCTGCCAGGCGCTGGTGTTGCTCATCGGGAGATCTCCGTTCCGGTCAGGTAGCCGGGCGGCGCGAATGGCTCAAGGCCGACCTCTTCGGCCGGCGGGCCGGAGTCCCAGAATTGCCGCACCAGAGCCCGGTCTGGCCGCCGCAGCGCGGGGAGCTGCGTGCAAACGGCCTCGATAATGCCGGCGTACGGGGATGGGGCGTCGCGCAGCGCCCGGAGCAGGAGTTCCAGGTCGGCGCGGTGTGCGCGGAGCAGCGTCTCGCCGCGCGGGTGCAGCGCCGCGAAGTCGAGCACGAGCGGCAGGTAATCCGGCAGTTCGCTGTCTGATGGCTCGAACCCGGCGGCCCGGTAGGCGGCCTTGAATGCGAGCATGGCCATGCCGCGCTTGCGGGTGTCACCGTACCGGTAGTAGGTGAGGTAGAGCGCACAGCGGCGGCGCAGGTCGAACGTCGCCACGTAGTGCTGGGCGACCTCCGACGGCGGGGTGGCCTGCAGCCAGTTCAGGAACCGGCCGAACGGGGCCGCGCACGCTCGCGGCAGCCGTGCGGCCTCGGCGTCGAGCACGCCGATGCCGTCGAACAAGGCCGCGGTGGGGTATTGCAGCAGCACCGAGGCCAGCTTGTACGGGCCGGCGGTCATGACTGGCCCTGGGGGGACAGGTTGAGGTGCAGGCGCCCGCCGTCGTCGCGGAACTCCTGCGCGGCCGGGGGGTGGAAGGAGTCCGGGCCGCCGGGCTGGGCGCAGAACAGCTGCTCGTGCTGGGCCATCAGGCGCCCGGCGTCCTCGGCGTGGGCGGGCGGGATGACGTACCGCTCGTCGTATTTGGCGATGGCCAGCAGCCGGTACAGGTCGGCGAGGTCAGTCCGGGTGGCGCCGACCGATTCGGCTAGCCTCTCAGGGACGTCCTGCCCGAGTTGCTCCGCGCGCATCTGGGCGCGGACCGCCGTCAGGGTGCGGAGCACGCGCTGGACCGGGCCGGGGTCTCCGGCGGTGAAAAGGTTGGCCAGATACTCAGCGGGGATGCGGAGTGCCTCGATGGCGGCGAAGATCTGGTCTGGGGTGTCGTCGTCGTATCCGGCGGCGTGAACGATGTCGGTGACCGGGGACAGCGGCGGGATGTACCAGACCATCGGCAGCGTCCGGTATTCCGGGTGCAGCGGCAGCGCGACGCGGTGCCGGGCGATCAGCGCGTGGACGGGGGAGCGGCGGGCGGCGTCGATCCAGTCGGCGGGGATGCCCTGCCGTGTCGCCTCGGCCTGGATGCCCGGGTCGTCTGGGTCGAGGAAGACCGACAACTGGGCTTCGTACAGGTCCCGCGGGTCGGGGGTGGCCGCGGCGGTGAGTACCTTGTCGGCGTCGTAGAGGACCAGGCCGAGGTAGCACAGCCGGCCGACGCAGGTTTCCGAGCAGATGGTGGGCTGCCCGGCCTCGATCCGGGGGAAGCACAGCGTGCATTTCTCCGCCTTGCCGGTGCGGTGGTTGAAGTACACCTTCTTGTACGGGCAGCCGGACACGCAGAACCGCCAGCCCCGGCAACGGTCCTGGTCGACCAGCACGATCCCGTCCTCTTCCCGCTTGTACATCGCGCCGGAGGGGCAGAAGGCGACGCAGGACGGGTTGAGGCAGTGCTCGCAGATGCGCGGCAGGTAGAACATGAACACCTGCTCGAACGCGAGCTTCACCTGGTCCGACAGCCCGGCGAGGTCCGGGTCGCCGGCAGCGTGGTCCGGCCCGCCGGCCAGGTCGTCGTCCCAGTTGCTGCCCCACTTCACATCCATGTCCCGGCCGGTAAGCGCGGAGATCGAGTGGGCGCTCGGGTTGCGGGTGCCGGCCGGGGCGTTGATGAGGGTCTGGTAGTCGTAGGTCCACGGGTCGCCGTAGTCGTCGATGGACGGCAGGTCGGGGTTGTAGAAGACGGACAGCAGGCGGCGCAGCCGGCTGCCGGCCTTCAGCTGGAGCCGGCCTTTCCGGTCCAGGGTCCAGCCGCCGTGCCACTGGCTCTGGTCCTCATACCGCTTCGGGTACCCGACACCTGGCTTGGTCTCGACATTGTTGAAGTAGACGTATTCGGTGCCGGGCCGGTTGGTCCAGACCTGCTTGCAGGTCACCGTGCAGGTGTGGCAGCCGATGCACTTGTCCAGGTTCATCACCATCGCAACCTGGGCCATGATCCTCATCGGTACTCCACGTGCTGGGACCGGCGGCGGATGACCGTGATCTCGTCGCGCTGACTGCCGGTGGGACCGTGGTAGTTGAACGCGAACGTCTGCTGCGCGTAGCCGCCGATCATGTGAGTGGGCTTGATGACCAGCCGGGTCAGCGAGTTGTCCGAGCCGCCGTGCCCGCCGGATACCTCTGACTTCGGGGTCATCAGGTGCCGGTCCTTGGCGTGGTACATGAACACCGTCCCCTTGGGCATGCGGTGGGAGATGACGGCCCGGCAGGCGACCACCCCGTTGCGGTTGTAGGCCTCGATCCAGTCGTTGTCCGCGACGCCGATCGTCGCGGCGTCGTCCGGGCTCATCCAGATGACCGGCCCGCCGCGGAACAGCCGGAGCATGTGCAGGTTGTCCTGATATTCGGAGTGGATCGACCATTTCGAGTGCGGTGTGAGGTAGCGCACGGTGATCTCCGGCCGGCCATCCTCCGCCAGTCCCTGCTCGCCGAAGTGCCGGGCGTAGTTCAGCGGCGGCCGGTAGACGGGCAGCGCCTCGCCGTATTCGTGCATCCAGTCGTGGTCGAGGAAGAAGTGCATCCGCCCGGTGAGCGTGTGCCAGGGCTTCTTGCGCTCCACGTTGACCGTGAACGGAGCGTAGCGCCGCCCGCCGGTCTCCGACCCGGACCACTCCGGTGAGGTGATCACCGAGCGTGGCTGGACACCGATGTCCGCAAACGAGATGTGCTCGCCGGAGCGCTCCTCGGCGAGGTCGGCCAGGTCCACCCCGGTCCGCTGCTCCATCGAACGCCAGGCCTGCATCGCTACCTGCCCGTTCGTGGTGCCGGACAGGGCCAGGATCGCCTCGGCCAGGTGCACGTCCCGCTCCAGCGACGGCCGGCCGTCGCCGGCTCCGCCGCGGATCACGCCGTTGGCCCGCCGCAGGTAGTCCATCGCGCCGGAGGGCACCCAGCTAGCCCCTTTGACCTGGGTGCCGAGGGTGTCGATCAGCGGACCGACGGCCGCCATCTTCTGCGCGACCTGGGTGTAGTCGCGCTCGATCGTCACGAGCCGCGGCATCGTCACCCCGGGGATGGGCTGGCACTCACCGCGGGTCCAGTCCAGCGCCGACCCGCCGGGCTGGGCCAGCTCGTCCGGCGTGTCGTGCATCAGCGGGGCGGCGAGCACGTCGGTACGGGTGCCCAGGTGCGTGACGGCTAGCCGGGAGAACTCCCTGGCGATCAGCGTGAACGCGTCGAAGTCGGTGCGTGTCTCCCACGGCGGCGCGATGGCCGGGTTGAACGAGTGCACGAACGGGTGCATGTCGGTGGTCGAGATGTCGTGCTTCTCATACCAGGTCGCGGCGGGCAGCACGATGTCGGCGTAGGTGCAGGAACTGGTCATCCGGAAGTCGATGGTGGTCAGCAGGTCGAGCTTGCCGCGCGGGGCCTGTTCCCGCCACCTCACCTCGGCCGGGCGCAGGCCCTCCGGCGACTCCTGCGCGCGGACCGCGTCCTCGGAGCCGAGCAGGTGCCGCATGAAGTACTCCATGCCCTTGCCGGAGGAGCCGAGCACGTTGGCGCGCCAGATTGTCATCACCCGGGGCCAGTTCTCCGGCGCGTCCGGGTCCTCGGCGGCCCACCGCAGCCGGCCCGCCTTCAGCTCGTCGACGATGTAGTCGGGCACCGGCTTTCCGGCCGCGTCGGCCTCGCCTGCCAGGTGGAGTGGGTTGCGGTCGAACGCCGGGTGCGACGGGGTCCAGCCCAGCCGGGAGGCCTGAGCCAGGCAGTCCGCGAACGTGCGCCCGGCGAACACCCCGCGGCCGAGCGGGCTGGCCAGCTCATCGGGGCCGAACGCCTCGTACCGCCACTGGTCGGTATGGGTGTAAAAGAACGAGGTCCCGGTCATGTGCCGGGTCGGCCGCTGCCAGTCAAGCCCGAACGCCATCGTGGACCAGCCGGTGAACGGGCGGACCTTCTCCTGGCCCACGTAGTGCGCCCAGCCGCCCCCGTTCACGCCCTCGCACCCGCACAGCATGATCATGGTGAAGAACGTGCGGTAGATCTCGTCCGAGTGGTACCAGTGGTTGGTTCCGGCCCCCATGCAGATCATCGAGCGGCCCCGCGACAGCTCCGCACTGCGGGCGAACTCCCTGGCCACCCGGGCCGCGGCCGCGGCCGGGACGGATGTGATCGCCTCCTGCCAGGCCGGAGTGCCCGGTGCGGACGCGTCGCCATAGCCGGAGGGCCAGTCCCCGGGCAGTCCCCCGCGGCCCACTCCGTACTGCGCCATCAGCAGGTCGAATACCGTGGTCACCAGCTTGTCGCCGAGCCGGATGGCGGGCACGCCGCGACGGACCACGCCGCCACCCTCAGTCGGCCCCGTGTCGAATCTGGGCAGGTCGACGGGGACCGCATCGTCATGCCGGCCATGCAGGGTCAGCACCGGGTCGACTCCCCGGAGGTCGAGGTTCCATCGCCCCAGGCCGCTGGCGGAGTACCGGAAGCCCAGAGAGCCGTTGGGGATGACGGTGGCGCCAGTGGCCGCGTCCTTAACGACAGGCTTGTGCGCGGCGCCCTCCGCCTGGTCGCCGAGGTCCGCCG
The DNA here is from genome assembly GCA_021792405.1 of Actinomycetes bacterium. Taxonomy (GTDB): domain Bacteria; phylum Actinomycetota; class Actinomycetes; order Streptosporangiales; family Streptosporangiaceae; genus JAJYUU01. The sequence goes on along the minus strand of JAJYUU010000036.1, from coordinate 1,113 downwards.
CGGTGAGGAACCGGTCCGGAACGTAGGCGTCCCCGCGCTGGCGGAGTGTCACGAGGAACGGCGCGTCGGTATAGGTCTTCACGTACTCGGTGAAGTAAGGAACCTGCCGGTCGCGGAAGAACTCGGTCAGGATCACGTGGCCCATCGCCGTCGCCAGCGCGCCGTCGGTGCCCGGGGCGGCGGCGAGCCAGTCGTCGGCGAACTTGGTGTGGTCGGAGTAGTCCGGAGAGACCACTACCACCTTCTGGCCGCGGTAGCGGGCCTCGGTCATGAAGTGCGCGTCCGGGGTCCGGGTGATCGGCAGGTTGGTTCCCCAGATCATCAGGTAGGCGGCGTTCCACCAGTCGCCGGACTCCGGCACGTCGGTCTGGTCGCCGAACACCTGCGGCGAGGCGACCGGCATGTCCGCATACCAGTCGTAGAACGACAGGATCGTCCCGCCGATCATCGACAGGAACCTGGTTCCTATCGCGTACGAGACCTGCGACATCGCCGGGATCGGGGAGAACCCCACCACCCGGTCCGGGCCGAACTCCTTGACCGTGTGCACGTGCGCGGCGGCGATCAGCTCGCTGACCTCCGGCCAGGACGACCGGACGAACCCGCCCTTCCCCCGGGCCTGCTTGTAGCGTGCCGCTCGCTCCGGGTCGCCAGTGATCTCCGCCCACGCGGCCACCGGATCACCGAGACGGCCCCGCGCCTCCCGCCACAACGACAGCAGTTCGCCGCGCACGTACGGGTAGCGGACCCGGGACGGGGAGTAGGTGTACCAGGAGAACGATGCGCCGCGCGGACAGCCTCGCGGCTCGTACTCGGGAGAGTCCGGCCCGGTCGACGGGTAGTCGGTCTGCTGGGTTTCCCAGGCGATGATCCCGTCCTTGACGTACACCTTCCACGAGCACGACCCGGTGCAGTTCACGCCGTGGGTGGAGCGGACAACCTTGTCGTGCCGCCACCGCTCCCGGTAGAACTCCTCCGCGGCCCGGCCGCCCTAATGGGAACTAGCGGGTCACCTGCGGCGGGCGTGATGCCTGGTGCGGGAGACTTGCGACCGGTAGCAGCCGGCAGGTGAGCACCCTGATCCGCCCTGGGCTTGAGCCCTGACGCAAGACC
>JAJYUU010000035.1:31027-37153 GCA_021792405.1 Actinomycetes bacterium | reverse complement strand
CGCCAGGTTCCTCCTGCCGCTCATCGCGCGCTGCCTGCAGCGCGCTGAGCGCAGGCGCGGTGGAGCGCTCGGCGCGCCCGGCCGCCCGCTGGAGGACCTCGGCGACGGACGGGCGGGCTACCTCCCGGCGCAGCAGGTCGAGCAGGTACGCGTTCAGCGACCGGCCGCTTGCCGCCGCGCGCGCTTTCAGCGCGCGGCGGGTTTCATCGGGGACGTCCCTGATCTGGAGCAGTGACATAAATCTATAATAGCTCTATCTCAATACGGTTTGCATTACATAGACCGGGGAGGGCGTCCGCCAGTGCAGCGGCAGCGCGACAGCACGGCACGACCTGTCGGTGCCGTCTACGGCCTGGTGGCAGATCGGCAAGGCGGCGACTGCGCGGGCGATCGGGTAAGCCTGCCCGCAGGTAGGCTTCCACCGTGATCGCCATACTGGGCGCTGGCAAGATGGGCGAAGCGCTGGCCTCGGGACTGCTGCGCGCGGGCGTCGTCACCCCCGCCGGAATCGTCGCCGCGGCCCGCCGGGTCGAGCGAGCCGACCAGCTCCGGGCCGCCTACGGCATCGAGGTGGTGTCCGCAGCCGAAGCCGCCGTCCTGGCGCAGACCCTGGTCATCGCGGTCAAGCCGCAGGACATGGGCGTGCTGCTGGATGAGATCAGGCCGGTGGTCACGCCGGACAAGCTGGTCATCTCGGTGGCGGCCGGCATCACGACCGCCTTCATCGGGAGCAGGCTAGCCGGGGACGTGCCGGTGGTCCGGGTGATGTCCAACACCCCGGTGCTGGTCGACGAGGCGATGAGCGTGATCTCGGCTGGCCCCCATGCGACCGACGAGCACCTGCGCCGGGCTGAGGAACTGCTCCGCCCGGTCGGCAAGGTGCTGCGCATCCCCGAGTCCCAGCAGGACGCCGCGACCGCCCTGTCCGGCAGCGGCCCGGCGTACGTGTATTTCCTGGTCGAGGCCATGGTTGACGCTGGCATCCTGCTCGGCATGCCGCGTACCACCGCGCTGGAGATGGTGAAGCAGGCCGTCTACGGCGCTGCCACCATGCTCCGCGACTCAGGCGAGCATCCGGTCCTGCTGCGCGAGGCGGTGACCTCGCCCGGTGGCACGACCATTAACGCGATCCGCGAACTCGAGCGCCACGGCGTCCGGGCGGCCATCCTGGCCGCGATCGAGGCGGCCAGGGATCGCGGCCGCGAACTGGGCGCCGGCTAGATCACACCGGGAACGGGCGCACCCGGCAACCCACCGCGGCCGTGCGCAGTTTGGCCGCGAGGGCCGGCCAGTGCCATTCGCGGGCAGGCCGCGGCCCCCGCCCTCGCCGACCGTGCGGGTTAGGCCGCCAAAGTTTCGGTGCGGCCGGCAATGGCCTGGATTTGCTGTCATGACCTGCGAGGCTGGCCGGCATACGTGTGACCTGCGGTGACGCTGGTTCTGGCGGGAATAGGGCGGCTGGCAGGGCACGGCTGCCAAAATGGCAGGGCTAGCGTGGGGTTGCCCTTTTCCATACAGGACTTACGCTGGATACGGGCGTGACTGATGCGCCAGATCTCGTTAGGCGTACCAGTTCGGTCGGAAGAGGGTTATCAATGGCAGCAGACGCAACTCCGCTCAGCGATGTCAGGTTCCTGACCGTAGCCGAGGTGGCTGCGATCATGCGCGTTTCGAAGATGACCGTTTACCGCCTTGTTCACTCCGGTGAGCTTGAGGCAATCCGCGTCGGCCGCTCGTTCCGGGTACCTGAGCAGGCCGTCACCGGGTACCTCAGGGAGGCGTACGTGGGCCCGGAGTGAGCCTGCGGCAGGCCGCGATCCAGGCGGTCACCCCGGCTGCTGCCGCTTAGCCAGGCGGCTGTTGCCGGGCTTTGCCAGGCAAGCCGGCCCGGCAGAGGTACGCTGTGGCGTTGGCATGTTGCCCGGCCGCCCGACGTGGCGAGCATGTGTGTGGGCATGCCCGTCAGCCAGGGAAGAAATTGAGGGTGGTCTCGTGGGTTCCGTCATCAAGAAGCGCCGCAAGCGGATGGCCAAGAAGAAGCACCGCAAGCTGCTCCGGAAGACCCGAGTTCAGCGCAGGAACAAGAAGTAACCTGCCTGCGGACGGCCAACCGGACACTCGCCGCCCGGGCTGGTGGCGGGGGCTTGCTGGCGCGGCTGACTTTGCCAGGCGCCGGCTCTCCGGTGACTACGAGGTTGACCAGTTCGGTTTCGACCCCGATCTCAACTCCGCGGTCATCATGCCAGCCGCGCTGGCCCTGTATCGGAACTGGTTCCGGGTCCAGGCGCGCGGGCTGGAGCACGTACCGGCAGAAGGTCCGGCGCTGATCGTCGCCAATCACTCGGGCGTGGTCCCGTTCGACGCGATCATGCTGCAGGCGTGCGTCTATGCCGAGCATCCGGCCGCCCGGAACGTCCGGTTGCTGACCGCTGACCTTGTGTACACGCTGCCGGTGCTGGGATCGCTGGCCCGCAAGAGCGGGCACGCCAGGGCGGACCCGGCCGGGGCGCTGGAACTGCTGGATGCGGGCGAACTGGTCGGGGTGTTCCCGGAAGGCTTCAAGGGGATCGGCAAGCCGTTCAGTGAGCGGTACCGGCTGCAGCGCTTCGGCCGCGGCGGCTTCGCCCGCACGGCCCTGCAGGCCGGCGTGCCGATGGTGCCCTGCGCGATTGTCGGGGCTGAGGAGATCTACCCGATGGTCGGCAATTCCGAACTGCTGGCGCGGGCTTTGCGCCTGCCCTACTTCCCGTTGACTCCGCTGTTCCCGTGGCTAGGGCCGCTCGGCGCGGTGCCGCTGCCGTCGAACTGGGTCATCGAGTTCTGCCCGCCAGTGCAAGCCGGCCAGCCGACGCCGGCCGGCCCACTGGCCGAACCGGACTGTGAACTGGTGGCCGACCTGGCCGACCAGGTCCGCGACACCATCCAGGCAAAGCTCGACGAGCTCCTTGTCGAGCGCGGTCCGGCGTTCAGCTAGCCCGCCTGCACATCCGAGACAGACTGACTAGCCGCCCGCGCGCCGTCGCCTGAGCGCGATACCGGCTACCATGCCGCCCGCGACTGCGCCGACTCCGGCGACCGGGAGCGCGATCAGCGTCGCCCGCCGGCCCGACCGGAAGTCATGTACCGGCCAGTGCCTGCTCCGTGCTTCACGCAGCAGGCACGCGTCGGGGTTGACCACGCTGGGATAACCGACCAGCTCAAGCATCGGCAGGTCGTTCGCCGAGTCGCTGTAGGCGCTGCACTGGGCGAGGTCGAGGCCCTCCCGTTCGGCCAGGGCCTGGATAGCCGCTGCCTTGGCCTGCCCGTGCAGCAGGCCGCCCACCAGCCGCCCGGTGTACCGCCCGTCGGCGGTTTCCGCGACGGTACCAAGGGCGCCGGTGAGCCCGAGGCGCTTGGCCAGGATGCTGGCCAGCTCGACCGGTGTCGCGGTGACCAGCCAGACGCGCTGCCCGGCGCGCAGGTGCTGCTGGGTGAGTTCCCGCGCGCCCGCCCAGATCCGGTTGGCCATGGTTTCCTCGTAGATCTCCTCGCCGAGCCCCACGATGTCGTCCACCCGCAGGCCGGATACGAATGCCAGCGCAGCCTCTCGAGCCGCGTCGATGTGGTCGGCGTTCTCCATCCCCCGCAACCGGAAGGAGATCTGGCTCCAGGCCAGCCGGGTCAAGTCCCGCGGGCCGAACATCTTGCGGGCGGCCAATCCGCGGGCGAAGTAATAGATTGACGCCCCGCGCATCAGGGTGTTGTCGACATCGAAGAACGCGGCGGCAGCCGGGTCAGGGACGGGCGGCGCGAGATCGACGTCGGCTGCGGCAGCGGACGCTTCACCCGCTACGGTCTCAGGACTTTTCCAGACTCTGGCAAACCGGGTCATGGCGCCAGACTTGACGGCGCCGGCGCCGGCGCCGCCGGCGTGGCCGAAGTCACCGCTCATAAGGTTGAGCCTACCGGCGGCTGGACCGTTCCCGGCGGCCCGGCAGGCGGCGATCAAGACCGTCATTAAGCCGCCGTCCAGCGGGTGCTGAGGCGTCACCTGCCGGTTACGATAAACCGGATCTACCATGTCGTAGGCGCGATTACCGGATCGCTCCCTGGCAAGCGGGCAGTCCCGGGTCGCGCTTGGGTCGCATCATTGCCCTGGGTCGTGCACGATAGGCAGCAATGATTTCATCGATAGTCTCGGGCATCGGCGCCATCCTGGCTGCGGTCGGTGGCGGCGTGTTGCTGGCACGCTGCTTCCGCCAGCCTCGTGGTGACCTGATCGCCTGGGCCGTTGCCTTGCTCGGATTGCTGGTCAGCCTGGGGTGCCAGGCTCTCGGCTACCTCACCGGCTTTGATTCGGCCCTCTTCCGCGGAATGGAACTGGGCGGTCAGGTGATCGCGCCGCTGGCCGCGATGCTGGCCCTGTCCGAGGTGGCGGCGCGCCGCACCGCGGTGCGGTTCTGCGCACGGCTGTATATCTCTGCCCTCGCGCTGGTGGCCCTCGTGGTCCTCGCGACGGACACGCTCACCCAGACGACGTTCACCAAGGCCTGGCCCGCCCCGTCCCTCTTCTACCAGCTACCGCCCAACTACGTGCTGATGTTCGGGGTCGGGCCGCTGACGCTGCTGATCGCGGCCATCGCCACCGGAATGGTGCTGTCCCGGTCCAGCCAGCCGAACTGGAACGCGGTGCTCCGCGCCGAGCTGTTCGGCTTCGCCGCGGCGGTGGCGCTGGCCTATCCGTCCCTGGCGCAGCTCACCACCTATCTCACCCGGATCCACGTGCCGATCGGCTCGGTTTTCGCACTGGCCTGCGTGGCTGCAACGGTTCTCGGCTGGCTGGCCGCGGACCGGGCTGGACAGGTGCGGTTGGCCGTGCTGCACGGCAGGAGCGCCGGAACCGGGACGATGCGGCGCGCCGCCGATGGCTTCGGCGGCCGCGATCCGGGCGGCCGGGCCGACCGCGGTGACCGGGCCGACTGGGGCAACGGGAACGCCTACCGGGACGACGATCTCTACCGGCCGGACCAGGCTGGCCGGGGGGGCGCCTGGAACGGGCGCGGCACAGGCCGCGAGGCTGACGGCTACGGCTGGCAGGATGACCCGCAGGGTCGTGGCGGCAGCCGCGACCGCTGGTTCCGTGACGAGGACCAGGACGAGCGCCGGGATGGTTACCCCGCGCCTGGCCTTGCCGCCGGGGACTTCGCGACGGGTGATTTCACGCCGGGGGATTTCACTGCGGGTGCTACGGGCAACGGCGGCAGAGCGCACGATGACTTCGGTTCAGGCGGGTTCGCCACCGGGGATCTCGCAGCGGCGGATCGTGCTGCCGGCGGCCAGGCGCCGGACAGCCGGCGGCAGTACGAGCAGGGCGCGGGACTGGACGGTCTCCCGACCTCACGGCTGCGCGCGGGCGCCGATGCCGGCGCGACTGAGATGTTCGGCCAGATTGCGATCTACACACTGATCGAAGATCGCGTCGAGGAGTTCGATCGGCTGACCGAGCGGGTCGTGGAACAGGTGCGCAGCCGTGAACCGGACACGCTGGCCTTCATCGTGCATGCGGTCCCGTCTGCTCCCATGCAGCGCATCCTGTATGAGGTCTACCGCGACCGGGCGGCCTACCAGCATCACCGCGAGCAGCCCTACGTCAGGCAGTTCGACGCCGACCGGCGCCCGTTCGTGCTCGCCACCAACGTCATCGAACTCGGCTTGCAGCAGGCCACGGTGTCGCCGTTCCCGTCGGTAGCGGATCTTTTCGGCGAGCCCGGCTACGACACCTCCGGCTTCGAGCGCCCGGACTTCCTGCGCGACTACGGGCGGACCTCCGGCCGGGCCGGGACCGACAGGCGCGAGTTCCGGTGACCGTGCCCGCGGTTCGCATCACGCTGGTGTCCCGCCCCGGCTGTCATCTGTGCGACGACGCCCGGTCGGTCATCGCCAAAGTGGCCGCTGAGCTCGGCGTCGGCTGGGAGGAGCGGGACATCGACCAGTCGGCTGATGACCTGGCGCGCTACTCGGAGATGGTCCCGGTCACTTTCGTCGATGGCGTCCAGCACGACTTCTGGCGGGTCAGCGAGGACCGGCTCAGGTCGGCTCTGCGCCAGCCGTTCCATGATCCTTGAGACTTATGCATGTCCTGCCGGC
>JAJYUU010000035.1:0-30927 GCA_021792405.1 Actinomycetes bacterium | reverse complement strand
GAGATGGTCCCGGTCACTTTCGTCGATGGCGTCCAGCACGACTTCTGGCGGGTCAGCGAGGACCGGCTCAGGTCGGCTCTGCGCCAGCCGTTCCATGATCCTTGAGACTTATGCATGTCCTGCCGGCCAGGCGGACCCGTCAGGGACTGAAGATGTCCATTGCGGTGACGCCTATTGCGTCCGATGGCAGGGCGGTGATGGCCTCGCGGGCGCAGATGGCATAGCGGAGGGCGGCGGGATCCGCTAGTCCGTTTCGGGCCTTGGACCGCAACTCGTGCACAAGCCGCGCGCCGTTCACCTCGCGGGCCCACTTCGATTCGCCTACCAAGACAGGGGCGGTACTGCGGTTATGACGGGCGAGCACGACAGCGTCAATCTGGCCCTGACCGCCTTCGCGCCACCATGGGCCTACTGCCACTATGCCGGGACCAAGCTGGCCGAGGTCCGCCATACGCCGCAAGTATTCGCGAAACGCCTCTTCATATGAGGCTCCCATGTGATCGTCGAGATCGTTCATGACCGCGTCGAGGATGGACCGGCCCAAGCCGCGGTCGATCTCCCCCCGGTAATGGGATAGGACGCTGAGGTAGAAGGCAAGGAACTGGTCGGCGATCCGGTAGATCGTGCGCTTGGTGCGGGCAGGGTCCTCGGTGACCGGAACCAGTCGTTCCACCAGCCGCATTCTGATCAGGCGGTCCAGAGTGCGGCTGGGTTCGGCCTTGATCGCGTCCTCGATCTCCTGGTACCGAGTTCGACCGGCAGCCAGTGCGTACAGGATGGCGGCCGGCCGGTCCCCCTGCTCGATCTCTGTACCGAGCACGCGCTCACCTTCGGTCAGCAGCAGGGAACCGGGGCGGCATGCGAGCGACCGCAGGTTCTCCCGCACACTCCGGTCCTGCCGCCACCACGACAGGTACTGCGGCATCCCCCCAACGATCCCGTAGGCCACGGCACGATCCGCAGGTGACAGGTCGAGCAGCATGGCGGCCGCCTCATGCGGCCGGAACGGGTGCAGCAGCAGGGCCTCGTCGAACCTGCCGTACAGCGGCTCCCGGTAGTCCTGGATGGCTTCCATTACCCGGACCGATGACCCGCAGATCAAGATCCGCAGCTGCGTCCTGCCCCGTGACCGGTCAAGGAATGCCCGCAGCACGGCGGGAAGCGCCGGCGACATCGGCATCAGTGCGGGAAACTCGTCCAGCACCAGGAGCAACGGTTCTTCCCTGGCGAACTCTGCCAGCCCGTCGAGCAGATCCTCCCAGCGCTCATACGGACGAGCTGCCAGGTCGCGCAAGCCTCCTGCCGCGACAGGGACAATCCGCGACGACAGTTCGCGTAGTTCGTCCACCTCGGGTCGCCTAGCTGCGGTGTGGAAAACGGCCCGCCTCCCTTCCGCGAACTTCTCAATCAGCGCAGTCTTCCCGACCCGCCGCCTCCCCCACACCAAGGCTGGCCTCGGGGCATTCGAACTCCACCAGGCTTCCAGCGCGGCGAGTTCCTCAGCCCGCCCAACGAAACCGTCCACTTCTCTAAATCCCAGGTCATGGCCCCTTGTCCGCAGCCGCGGCCGCCGGCGCCGGCCGGCCGAACGGCCGTTCGCCCGTTCGGCACCGACTTTGTGCAAACGTTCACAAGGGCGTACCGTGGTCATCGGAAATCCGGGCGGCTTCCCGGCCGCTGCGTTGCGTTGTCGAGCCTTCAGGAGTACCGGCGCATGTCTCGCCGCCCGTCGTCAGCCCGCCGGCCAGATCGTGCAGGGCCAGATCGTGCCGGGCCGGTCCGTGCTCGCGAGGCGGCCAGCGCAGGCCGCGGAATCCCGGATGCGACTGTCGCCCGGCTGCCGGTGTACCTGAGGGCGCTGTACGCGCTGGCCGACCATAGCGTGGCGACCGTGTCCAGCGAGGAACTCGCCGCGGCCGCCGGGGTGAACTCGGCAAAGCTGCGCAAGGACCTGTCCCATCTCGGCTCCTATGGCACCCGCGGTGTCGGCTACGACGTGGACTACCTGATCTACCAGGTCTCGCGCGAGCTAGGGCTGACCCAGGACTGGCCGGTGCTGATCGTCGGCGCCGGCAACCTCGGCCGGGCCCTTGCCAACTACGGCGGCTTCGCCTCCAGGGGCTTCCGGATCGCCGCCATGGTCGACGCCGACCCGGAGGTCGTCGGCACGGTCATCGCCCGGCACACGGTGCGCAGCGCTGCCGACATCGAGGAGGTCATCAGGCGGTTCGACGTCGCCATCGGCGTCATCGCGACCCCTGCGCCGGTTGCCCAGAATGTCTGCAATCGGCTGGTCGCTGCGGGTGTCGCGAGCATCCTGAACTTCGCGCCCGTCGTGCTCAACGTGCCTTCCGGCGTCGATGTGCGTAAGGTCGACCTGTCGATCGAATTGCAGATTCTCGCCTTCCACGCGCAACGGCGGGTGGCGGCCGCGCGCGAGGGGGACGGCGGCCAGGAGGAGACGCTAACCCGACGGCGGCTCGACAGCGTGCCGGGAGGAGCCCTGGGCAGGCAGGCCGCCGCCGGACTGGAGGCCGGCGCGAGGCTGGACGTGGCTGCCGGGCTGGCGGCCACGGGATCCCTCGCCGGGGATGCCGGGCCTGAGTACGAGACAACCGAACCCAACTACCGGACAGGGGCGCAGGCGGTCGGAACATGAGTGTTCTCGTCGTCGGACTGAACCACAAGGGCGCGCCGCTCGCGACGCTCGAGCGGGTCGCGCTGGTTGGCGACGCCCTGGACAAGCTGCTGCACGACGTGTCCAGGGCTGATGACGTGGCAGGCGCGCTTGTGCTGAGCACCTGCAACCGGGTCGAGATCTACGCCGAGGTCGAGAAGTTCCACGGCGCCGTGGCTGCCATCTGCGAACTGCTGTCCCGTCACTCGCAGGTCCCGCAGGCCGAGCTGACGCAGTACCTGTACGTGCACTACGAGGACCGGGCGCTGCAGCACATTCTGACAGTGGCATGCGGGCTCGACTCGATGGTGGTCGGTGAGAGCCAGATACTCGGCCAGTTGCGGCAGGCGCTGCGCATCGCCAGGGAACGGGGCACGCTCGGGCCGACCCTCAGCGCGGTCGGCTCGCTGGCGCTGCGGGCCGGCAAGCGCGCGCAGTCGGAGACCAGCGTCGGGCACACCGGTGCCAGCCTGGTCAGCGTCGGCTTGCAGACGGCGGCCAGGCACCTGCGAACCGGCCCGGCGTCCGGAAGTCACACGGCAGCCGGAGGGGAAACGGGCGGTGCTCCGCCCTCGCTGGCCGGCCTCGATGTCCTGGTCGTCGGAGCCGGGGCGATGAGCGGGCTGGCCGTGGCCAGCGTGGCCAGGGCGGGGGCTGCCAGCATCGTGGTGGCCAACCGGACCAGGCAGCGGGCCGAGCGGCTGGCCGCGACGGCGGGCGGGCGCGCGGCAGACATGTCCGACCTGGCCGACCTGATTGCGGCCGCCGACCTGGTGGTGACGTGCACCGGCGCAGCCGACCATGTCATCACGGCCGACATGATGCGCACCGCGCTGCTGCGCCGATCAGCGAACTGGAAGCGGCCGGCGGCAGGCCATGCCGCGCCGAGCCCGGCGCCGGTGGTCCTGCTCGACCTGGCGATGCCTCGGGACGTGGAACCTGCGGTCGCCAGCCTGCCCGGCGTAGTGCTCACCGACCTGGCCACGCTGGCAGCCGAGGACCAGCATGCCCTGCGGCCGGGCGAGGACGGGGCCGGCGATGGCGGTGTCGGCGAGGTCAGGCGGATCATCTCGGAGGAGATCGCCGCCCACCGGTCCGCCAGTCGCGCAGCCCTGGTGTCCCCGACCGTGGTCGCGCTGCGGGCCAAGGCCGCCAGCGTCGTGGAGGCCGAATTGGCCAGGCTGGCCGGGCGGATCAGTGGCCTGGACGCCGCGGCGATGGACGAGGTGGCGAAGGCGATGCGCCGGGTCACCGACAAACTGCTCCACGGCCCGACCGTGCGAGTGAAAGAGCTAGCCGGCGCTCCCGGCGCGGACACCTACGAGGACGCGCTGCGCGTGCTCTTCGACCTGGATCCGGCGACCATGCAGGTTGTCGCGCGGGCCGACGCGCAGCTGGCCGGCTGGCCACGGCCCGGCGCCGGGGAGAGCGACCGGAGCGAGCGGGGCGAGCAGACCACCAAGGAGGACAGCCGATGAACCGCGGCCCGCTGCGCCTGGGCACTCGTCGCAGTCCGATGGCAGTTGCGCAGTCCATGCTGGTCAGTGCGGCGATCACGGCGAAAACAGGCCGCGAGATCGAGCTGGTCGGCATCGAGTCCGCTGGTGACACCAGCCGCGAGCTGCTGACCCAGATCGGCGGTACCGGCGTCTTCGTCAGCTCGCTGCGGGCGAGCCTGCTGGCCGGGGAAGTGGACTTCGCCGTCCACTCGCTCAAGGACCTGCCGACCGGGCCCGCCGACGGGATCGCGCTGGCCGCGGTTCCGGGCCGGGACGACCCGCGGGATGCCCTGGCCGCCAGGGACGGTGCAAAACTCGCCGACCTGCCGGCCGGCGCGAGGATCGGTACCGGATCGCCGCGCCGCGCCGCCCAGTTGCTCATCCTGCGTCCTGACATCCAGCCCGTGCCGGTGCGCGGCAACGCCGGCACCAGGCTGTCGAAGATAGCGACCGGCGAGCTTGACGCGGTCGTGCTAGCCCACGCGGGCCTTGCCAGGATCGGCCGGCTCGATGCAGTCTCTCAGGTCTTCGACCCGGACGAGATGCTGCCCGCGGCCGGCCAGGGCGCTCTCGCGGTTGAGTGCTGTGACGGCAGGGAAGATCTCGTTGCGCTGCTCGGCACCATCGATGATCCGGTAAGCCGGGCCGCGACCACGGCAGAACGCACCTTGCTCGGCGCGCTTCAGGCGGGCTGCAGCGCGCCGGTCGGCGCATATGCTGCCGGCACAGATGTTCTTCGGCTGCGCGGCGTGGTCGTGGCAGCCGATGGGGGGATGGCGCTTCGCGGCAGTGCGAGCGGCACCCTGGCCGAGGCCGAAGTGATAGGCCGCCAGGTTGCCGCTGATCTGCTTGGCCGGGGCGCGGCAAGTTTCATGGCAGTGTCCGGCGGACACCTCAGCAGCGGGGACGATGACAAGTGAACCCCACACCCATGACCGGAAAAGCCGGCAATCAAGCCAAGACGGCGCCAGCAAAGGCAAGCACCGGCAAGGCAAGCACCCTGAAGCAGCGTGCCGAGAAAGCGGGCGGCCGGGCGGCCAGCCACGCAGCCGACGTGCAGGTACCCGGCTGGGTCGCGCTCGTCGGCACCGGGCCGGGCGACGAGAATTTGCTAACTGTCCGGGCCGCCGACCTCATCGGGCGCGCCGACCTGGTAGTCGCCTCGCAGTGGACCGGCGACCGGTTCAGCCACCTGATGAAGCCGGATGCCACGCTGACGGACTCCGATGCCCAGCTCGCGGACCCGAAGCTGCTGATCAAGGCGGCCAAAGCGGGCCAGCTCGCGGTGCGGCTATACGCTGGTGACCCGTTCATGTTCTGCAACGCGGCAGCGGATGCAGCCGCTTGCGCCAAGGCGCGGGTGCCGTTCGAAGTGGTCCCCGGTGTGTCGGCGGCGACGGCGGTGCCGGAGTATGCGGGCGTTCCGCTGACCGCCGACGCTACCGGTGACGTCCGCATCATCCACGCTTCGGAAGTCAGCCGCGTATCGGTCAGCGACGGCACGCTGGTCATCCTGGGCGCCGAGTCCGGCCCGGTCGACCTCGGCAAGATGCTCATCGCGGCTGGCTGGGCGGAGACGGCGCCGTTCTCGATCACCTGGGACGGCACGACTACCGACCAGCACACGGTGGTTGGCACGCTCGGCTCGGTCGCGGCTGACCTGAAGGCTGCCGGGGTGAGCCTGCTGACCGCGCACGGCCCGGCCGTAGCAGTGGTGGGTGACGGCGTAGCGGCTCAGCCCGCCCTGTCCTGGTTCGAGACCAAGCCGCTGTTCGGCTGGCGGGTGCTGGTCCCGCGGACCAAGGAGCAGTCCGACGAGGTGTGCGACCTGCTGCGCGCCAGGGGCGCGGTGCCCGAGCAAGTGCCGACCATCGCAGTCGAGCCGCCGCGCACCCCGCAGCAGATGGAGCGCGCCGTCAAGGGCCTGGTCACCGGGCGGTACCAGTGGGTCGGCTTCACCTCGGTCAACGCGGTCCGCGCCGTCAGGGAGAAGTTCGAGGAGTACGGCCTGGATGCCAGGGCGTTCGCCGGAGTGAAGGTCGCCGCCGTCGGCCAGCAGACCGCCGCGGCGCTGCGTGAGTTCGGCATCGTGCCCGACCTGGTGCCCGACGGCGAGCAGTCAGCGGAGGGCCTGGCCGATGCCTGGCCGGCTTACGACGACATTCTCGATCCGATCAACCGGGTGCTGCTGCCGCGCGCCGACATCGCCACCGAGGGCCTGCTGTCCAGGCTTACCGAGCTGGGCTGGGAGGCGGAGGACGTGACCGCGTACCGGACCGTGCGGGCCGCCCCGCCGCCAGCGCCGGTTCGCGAGGCGATCAAGGGCGGCGGCTTCGACGCGGTGCTGTTCACTTCCTCCTCCACGGTGCGTAACCTGATCGGCATCGCGGGCAAGCCGCACGCGGTCACCGTGATCGCGGTCATCGGCCCGCAGACCGCCAAGACGGCTGCCGAGTTCGGGCTGCGGGTGGACGTGGTCGCCGCGAAGCCGTCGATCCCCGCGCTGGTGGACGCGCTGGCCATGCACGGAGCCGCACTGCGCGATGCCGCGATCGAGGCTGGCGAGCCGGTCCGCAAGCCGAGCGAGCGCCGCCGCGGCGCCCGGCGGCGCATCAGGTAAACAGCATCAGGTAAACAGTGGCGACAGGTCGGCGGGCGTATCAGCGTATGCAGGTGACAGGCCCGGATCAGCTGGCCCGGCCGCGACGGTGGGAGGAGCATTGACCGCGCACTACCCCGTTTCCAGACCTAGAAGGCTGCGCCGGACGATGCCGCTGCGTCGCCTGGTCAGCCAGGTCGCCGTGCGGCCTTCGAGCCTGGTGCTGCCGCTGTTCGTGAAGGAAGGCATCAGCGAGCCGCAGCCGGTCTCGTCGATGCCCGGCGTGGTCCAGCACACGAGGGAGAGCCTGCGCAAGGCGGCCCGCGAGGCCGTCGACGCGGGGGTTGGCGGGCTGATCCTTTTCGGCGTCCCGGCCGTCAAGGACGGGCGCGGTTCGGCCGCCGACGATCCCGGCGGCATCGTGCAACTCGCGCTGGCCGACCTTGCTGCCGAAGTCGGGCAGGACACGGTGCTGATGGCCGACCTGTGCCTGGACGAGTACACCGACCACGGGCACTGCGGATTGCTGACAGCGGCCGGCGAGGTGGACAACGACGCGACGCTGGCCCGTTACGCCTCGATCGCGGTCGCGCAGGCGGTGGCCGGCGTGCAGGTCGTGGCGCCGAGCGGGATGATGGACGGCCAGGTCGGCGCGATCCGGGCGGCGCTGGACTCGGCCGGTTACGGCGACGTGGGCATCTGCGCGTACTCGGCCAAGTACGCCTCGGCGTTCTACGGCCCGTTCCGGGAGGCAGCCGAGTGCGCGCCGCAGTTCGGTGATCGCGCCGCCTACCAGCAAGACCCGGCGGCCGCCAAGGACGGCCTGCGCGAGGCGCTGCTCGATGTCGAGGAGGGCGCGGACATCGTGATGGTCAAGCCGGCGCTTGCCTACCTGGACGTGATCGCGCAGGTGGCCGCTGCGGTGCCGCTCCCGGTCGCTGCCTACCAGGTCAGCGGCGAGTACGCGATGGTGGAAGCGGCGGCCGCGAACGGCTGGCTGGACCGGGACAAGACGATCATGGAGACGCTGACGGCCATCAGCCGGGCCGGCGCCGACATCATTCTCACCTACTGGGCCGCCGAGGTCGCCCGCAAGCTGAGCTAGCAGGAGCGCGCTGGCCCCGCCATGATCCTTGATACTTATGCATGCCCTCACATGCATAGGTTCACCATGGCACTGGCGACCAATGCCGCACACCGGATCGACGAGCACGCCCGGGTCAGCGGGGAGCGGCGCGCCGGTCGTAGCCTCACTGATCATTTCCGGCAACGCTGTCTGGCCGATGACTCGGCCGAATGCTCCGTAGCCGCTCTCCGGCACGCCGATGACATGCACCTCGACGTCCGGTTCGCGGTAGAACCGCCCGGGTTCGGGATCCGCCTGGGAGAGCGCGCGGGTGATGCTGGCGATCAGGAACGCACTCATCGCCTTGCGCCTCGGGCCGGGCACATACACCCGCGCCAGGTAACGCGGTGATCCGGCGGGGTCCAGCGGACTTCCGCCGGCGATCCAGGTGCCGACCGGCCGGGTGGGCCGGAGCGATGCCGATGGCGGGCGCGACTACCGGGGAAGTGGCATGCCGGTCCTGCGCATGACCTGGCGGCAGGCAACGCGTGGCGCGACCAGCCGGGGCGGCGCGCACGGGAGGGCGCAGCAGCAATGGGTCGCTACTATGTGCCTGAGGGCGTCAGCGAGGGAGGCGAGCCGATTGAGCGCAGCCGTCATCCATGAATACGGTCCCTACACTCTGTACGACCTTGACGCCCTCCCCGAGGAGGGCAAGCAGTATGAACTTGCCGATGGGTGGTTGACCGAATTGTCTCCCAGCCCCTGGCACGACCATGCGTCCGATCGGCTCAAGGACATATTCCGGAGCGCTGCCAGGCAAGCCGGAGCCGACGTCTACGTGGCCGGCGGGCCGAGTGACGTCAGCACTCCGGCCGGTATCCGCAAGCCTGACGTCTTCATCGTGTCGCGGGATATCGCGCGCGCCGCGATAACGCGCAAGGCACGAACTTCTTACGCTAGCGACCTGTTGCTAGCGGTGGAGGTTATCTCCCCCCGCAGCGCCAGCGAGCAGGTTGACCGGGTTCGGAAGATGCGCGAGTACGCCCAGGCGGGTATCCCGGCGTACTGGATTGTTGACCTTGAGCCGGAGCCGAAGGTCGCAGTGTTCCACCTGCACGACGGAAGCTACGCACTGGGTGCCGAGGTTCGCGCTGGACAGCGCGTGGATGTCGCGCAGCCGTTCGCGGTCAGCTTCGATCCGGGCTCGCTGACGGAACTCGACTAGCGGCCTTCTCAGGGAACTCGGCTACGGCTGAGCGAACCGCGCTGCCAGGGGCGCGGCCCGTTCTCCGGAGGTCGGTCAGATCGTCATGCTCTGGCCGAGCTCGAGCACGTGCAGGCGATCGCGCAGGCCGGCCGTGGCGAAGGCGGCGTCGAGGGTGTCGCGGCCCTGGCTGAAGTGCGCCCAGCCTTCGAAGTGCAAAGGCACGACGTGGCGGGCACCCAGTACGGCGGCGGCCTGCGCGGCCTCGGCACTGGTCAAGGTCAGGCACGCGCCGTCGAGCAGCGCGGTCCGTGCCGCTCCGGCGAACAAGATCGCGACATCGACCGGGCCGAAGCGGTCGGCCACCGCGCTGGCATGCTCGAGTGCCGCGTTGTCGCCGCTGACATAGACGCTCGGCAGTCCGTCGCCGGTGAGCATGAAGCCGGTGACCGGGCCGGTCATCGGCTCGCATCCGGGCGGACCGTGGCGGGCAGGGACGGCGGTAACCCGCAGTGGCGCGCTGCCGCCCCGCGCCAGGTCATGGTGCTGCCACGGGTCCAGCGCCCGGACTGTGCCGCCGAGGCGCTGCTGCGCGGCGGCGGTAGACAGCACCAGGGGAGCGGAGAGCAGGTAGTCGCGTCCCTGGTGGTCGAGGTTGTCAGGGTGCTGGTCGTGGGAGAGGAGCACCGCATCGACCTGGCCCGCATCTTGCCGGCTCACCACCGCGCCGATCGTCTTACGCAGCGAGCGGTTGCCGACCGGGTAGTCGCCGGGCGGGTCAAAGGTGGGATCGGTCAGCAGCCGCAGGCTGCCCACTTCGAGCAGCGCCGTCGGGCCACCCAGGTAGCGCACGCCCACGCGTGCTGGCTCAGCTGTCATCACGCCAGCCGAAGTCGCGCTCTGCCCGCGATTATTCCCGGAAGGAGCTAGCGGACGGTGATCCGGCGAGGCCGCTCTGGCTTGACTTCGCCCGCGCTCTAGGCCTTAACGTCAGGGGTCATGACTGCTTCAACGCTGAAGGTACTGGTGACCGGGGGAACGAGCGGGCTGGGCGTTGCGATGGCCGCCGCCCTTGCGACTGCCGGAGCCATGGTCGCGCTGACCGGCCGGTCCGGCTCGCAGGCAGCCGCGGTCGCCGCGGAACTGCCGGGCGCGGTCGGCATCGAACTGGACGTCCGGCACGAGTCCTCGGTGGCCAGGGCCGTCGATGTCACCTGGTCGCGGCTCGGTGGCATCGACATGCTGGTGAACAATGCCGGGATCGGCATGCGCACGGTTAACCCGCGCTTCATGACTCACCCCCAGGGCTTCTGGGAGGTGCCGCCCGACGGGTTCCGCGCTGTGGTCGAGACGAACCTGATCGGCTATTTCCTGGTGGCGCGCGAGGTCACGCCACGGATGCTGGCCGCCGGCAGCGGCCGCATCGTCAACATCTCGGTGAGCCATTCGACCATGAACCGCGCCGGGTTCGTGCCCTACGGACCCTCTCGCGCGGGCAGCGAGGCGCTGTCCCGGATCATGGCTGCCGACCTGCGGGACACTGGCGTCACCGTCAACCTGCTTTTGCCTGGCGGCGCGACCGCCACCGGCATGCTGCCTCCTGGGGCCGTACCCGCGGGCCGCAAGGTCCTCGACCCGGCCGTGATGGGACCGCCGATCGTGTGGCTGGCCTCAGACCAGGCGGCCGGCGTGCACGACGAGCGCATCGTCGCCACCGAATTCGACCACTGGCTGCGCGCCAGGAACGCCAGCCGGTGATCCTGGGCCGGCCGGGCGACCGCCTCGCGCGCATGCCGGGGAATCCTTACCTCCTCGGCCGGGTGCTAAGGCGCGATCCGGGCGGCGCTGGACTCTGCATGAACGAGATCGGCCTGCCCAAGTCCGACGAGGAGCTACTGGGCACCCAGGGTAGGGAGTCGTGATGATATGCGACTACCTGCGAAGTCGATCGTCCCTGGATTCATGCCGAACATGGTCTCAAGATCCATGCCCTTGCCCACGATGGGTGATCCTGCACCAGGTACGAAGCGAACACCAAGCTGAAGGCTGGCGGCCGGCCCGCTGGGCAGGCTGAACACCGGGCCTGCCAGGCCTGGATTGACCGTCATGCCAACCTGCTGGCCGAATGCTTCCTCCTGACCGGTCTTTGCTCGCCACCTGGGCAGGGAGGTATAAGTCGTCGGTCCCCACTGCACTGAGAATTGCGACTCGGTAGAGAAGTAGTCATTGCTCTGCAGCTGGGCCGCTGACAGGTGGACGACGCCGCGGGCGCGGATGATCGGACCCGACTGGTTCATGAAGATATTGTTACGCACGGTAACGCCGCGCACTGTAGCTGCCAGCTCCAGTGCGTACTGACGCGGCGGCTTACCGCCAATCGCAGTGTTCTGGTAAACGGCACAATTGACCTCGTAGCCAAGTATCGATATGCCACCGAACCGCTCACTGCCGTCTATGCCGTTCCCGCTCGCGATGTTGAAACGAACGATGTTCCCGGTAGCGCCGTTAGATTTAGGACTGGGATTGTATACCAAGTAGCCCGCACCGTCGTTGCCGTAGGACAGGTCGTATTCGAGTATGGAGTTCGACGTGTTCTCGTCGAGCCCGAACCCATTTCCGTCGACCCTGTTCCTCGTCCTATTCCCGTAGGCAAGGTCATGAGCAATTATCACGTCTGTCGAGTCGTAGGCCCAGATGCCCTCAGGCCCAGGTCTCGAGCCGCCTTGACCGCCGTTGTCGTAAGCGCTGGACCAGGCAACGGTGGCGTGGCGTACGTTACCGAGCACTATGCCGTTACCAGAACTGTAGGACGTCAACTGAGGCGTGCCCGGATTCTGGTAGGCGCTCACGTGTGAAATGTAGACATTCTGGATAGCATATGACGGCCTAGCCGGATTGAAGGCTCCTCCGTAAGTGATAAGCCCGGCAATTATGTTGTCATGCACCACTGAGTTCTCAACGCGGACGTTGCTGAACCCTGCCGCACCGCTCCCGCTGCCGATGGAAATGCCGTAGCCGAAGCCGCTGATATTGACACCGGATATTTCTATCCCCTGAAGCCTTCCCGAGCCCTCAAGATTACTGTATACGTTGATACCCGAACCGCTAAGCCGCGATTCTGCCGCACCGCGGATATCTAGGCCGTGGATGTCGACTCCTGCGGTGTCGTAGATTGTGACCGCAGAGCCGCTGGTGGCCGTGATAGCGGCCGCGCCCTTACCGTAGGTGCCTATGTAAACGGGGCGCCGGAGATTGCCCGCATCCGCGTGGGTCAGCTTCAGATTGCCGGCGAAGCTCCTGCCAGCCTGAAGTAGCAGCCTTGTGCCGGGCCCGAGAATTGCCTGGTCGGCTCGCGCCAGCGTCCGCCAGGCGTTAGCTGGCGACGTCCCGGTGGCCTTGTCGCTGCCGCTCGGACTTACGTAGTAGGTCAGTGGTCTGTGTGGCCCGGCGGGTGCGGCGGCCTCGTACGCGCAGGCGCTCAGCGTAGTTGGGGCCAGCGTCAACGCCAATGCCAGGCAGCTTGCCCGACCGTACTTGCGCATCGAACCTCCCACGCTCTGCCGCCCCCGTTCTCCGGCTGACGTGCGCTGATCCTCGACCCTCAGTGGCTCCATCTAGCGGATCAAGCACTGGCGGAACCCCGATGCCGCCCTCGCCCTGTCCCGCATGCAGACGGTCCCCCATGTAGCCGTCAGGGGCACTGCTCGTGGCGAGTGAGTGCGTGCCGTCGGCCAGCCCTGCTCGCAGGGCCATAGTAAACTTTCGCAGGACTTCGGGCGTCGCTTACCTAGACCGTCGTGCGAGTAGCTAAATTTACCCACAGAAGAAGAAGGTTTGTCTTTTAGATGGCAGCTCAGCGGACTGCGCGCTCTGGGGGGGCTTCCGAGGGACCAGTGCGTGATGACTCCGTCAGCGGGAGGCGGCCCCAGCGCAACGCCACGGTGCCAGCGCTAGCAACTCCAGCGCTAGCAACGGGCGTTGCCCGGCCGGCCACCGGGACTCTGCCGCGCCAAGGTGGCCGACATCGGAAAGAGCGCTCCGGATCAGTCCGGCAGTCCGACTCGCAGCAAGCACCGCACGGGCAAGCACCGCACGGTAGCGTTCTGGTACGTCTTGAGCACGCTGAGACCACTGATCTGCGTACTGCCAGCAGGCCAGCCATGACCCATTCCCAGCGCGTTGCGTACGTGGCACTCGCTGGCGCATGGCTGGGCGTTAATGCCTATTTCTGGATATGGTGGGCGGGAACCCGCGGCAATGCGGCCAACCAGGTTCTCTTTACTCTCGTCTCGCTCGCATGGTTCTACAGCGTGACCCTTCTTCCGTCTTTCTACTTGTTCTTTCTTGGATGCATGCGAGTACCGGCAAGGGTTCGGCCGCAAGACGCCGAAGATACGGGAGCCATCGGCCGCATCGCTGTTGTCAGCCTCACCGTGCCTGGCTCGGAATCAATAGAGATTGTCGGCCGCCAGCTTGCGGCTATGCGATCAATAAACTATCCGCACGATAGCTGGATCCTCGTTGACAAGCTTCACTCGCCCGAGATCGAGAGCCTCGCCCGCAGCATGGGAGTGCATTACTTCTGCCGGCATGACACGGCAACCTGGGGTGCCGAGCGCGTTGCGGTATGGAACTCGCCAGGGCCACCATTTCAGGCGAAGACCAAGGCAGGCAATGTCAACGCCTGGCTGGATGCTTACGGGTACCAGCGCTACTCCCATTTCACGCAGCTCGACATCGACCATCGGCCGGTGCCTGCCTATCTGGACCGCGTGCTCGGCTACTTTCGCGACCCGAAGGTCGCCTGGGTTCAGGCTCCGAGCGTCTACGGAAACCATGAGTACTGGACTGCGCGCGGCTCCTCGGAGCAGGAAGTTGTCCTCCAGGGCCCGCTGCAGATGGGCTTCTATGGCTTCTGCCGGACACCGTTTATCATCGGCAGTCATTGCACCTACGACATGACGGCGATCCGTCGTATCGGCGGCTTCCAGCCGACCAGGGCCGAGGATCATCTGGATACTGTCTGCCTCGCCGCTGACGGCCGCGAAGGCGTGTACCTGCCGGAGGTTATCGCTGTCGGCGACGGACCGGAGACGTTCAACACATACCTCGCTCAGCAGTTCGCCTGGGCATTCTCAATGATTCAGGTACTGTTTAGGTATACTCCGCGGCTGATCCGGCACTATTCGGCGCGTCAAGCGGTCCAGTTCCTCTTCGCTCAGACCTGGTACACGTTCTGGTCGCTATCGATGATGATTCTGTTCTTCGCGCCGCTGTTTGCGCTCGTATTCAATGCGCCGATTTCTCACGTAAGCCTCGCGATGTTCTTGTTGCACAGCATTCCGGGGGGGTTGACGGCCACGGTCGTGTGGTACTGGAGCCGCCGATGGCATCAGCCAAGACGGCTTTCCCTAAGCTGGCGGGGGATCGTGCTCCATGTAGCCCGCTGGCTCGTCGTTCTCAGCGCATTCGTCCAAGTCGTGCTGCGCGTGCAGAAGCCGTACATGATTACCGTCAAGGGCCTGAATGACGACATCCGGGGATCTCTCCGCCTCGCCATGCTGGCTCCCTATATCGCCCTGGTCGGTGTCTCACTCGGTTCTTGCTGGCTCTACATGGCCTGGTACCACAGCGGCGCGGCGCAGGGCTACCTGTTCTTCGCCGTTGAGAACGCAGCGCTGTTCTGGGTCGTGATCGTCGCCGTTCTGGCTGCGGACGCGCGAGCGCTGACCCGCGCGCGCGTCGGTCTCGGCCGCTACCTGCGGCTTCGCATAGTGCCGCTAATTACCACGTGCGCCGTCACGATGGCGATCGCAGCGACGATCGATTTGACGTACGGACGGATGCTTCAGACCCTCGCCGAGAGCCGCTGGTAGTCGCGCGGACGGCACAAACAGGATGAACTTCGACAATAGTTAGTAGAAGTCCCATAAAAACGGACGAAGAGGTACCGGGCGCGGGGGGACGCCTCGGCCTGGTCAGCGCAAGGTAAGGTGTAGCCGGATATTTATAGTGAACGCGGACCTAGCTCATGTATTTCATTTGTCAACTTTCATAAGCAAAAAAAGCACTAAGAGGTGGTTGTCTGCTGGATAGCTTCTGTAAACCAGACCACGCAGCTTCGCGTCCTATGAATACGGACGACTCGGACGTGACGGAACCGGTCGGCCAGGCTTGAAGGTGACATCGCAGAGCGACGCTCGGCAATCCGTGTCGCAGCTAGCCGGGTCGCGCCCAGGGCCCTGGCGAGGCTGTACCGCTGGACCGCGCCGCGCACGTAGCGCGTATGACGAGTCTTCCGTGATCGACGCATTGGCATGGTAACAAAACAACGACACCGTCTGGGGGGGAGCGAATGACAGTACTTGTTACGGGCGGAGCAGGATTCATCGGCAGTCACGTCTGCGCTGAGCTGCTGGCTAACGGCGGCGATGATGTTGTGGTCGTCGACAACTTCTCTAATAGCTCACAAGGGGCACTGCGTGCGCTCAGGGTCCTTACCGGCCGGGATGTGGTGTTGCACCAACTTGACCTGCGAGATAACACGGAGCTCGATCGCGTCTTCGAGCAGCACGAGATTGATAGCGTTATCCATTTCGCCGCGAAAAAGTCAGTTCGCGAATCTCTGCAGATACCTCTAGATTATTTTGATAACAACATCGCAGGAATGACCAGCTTGCTCCTCTGCATGGTACGGCATGGCGTGCGGAGACTAATATTCTCGTCGTCATGCTCAATTTATGGTGATCAGTCGCAGGGTCCGATCGGTGAAGATTCACCTCCGTGTCCGACTAATCCATACGCGCGATCCAAGCTGATCTGCGAGCAGATCCTTGCTGACACATGTGCTAGGTACGATGACTTCGCGGTAATCTCTCTTCGCTATTTCAACCCAGTCGGCGCGCACCCTAGCGGGACGCTGGGTGAATCCCCCTTGGGCATCCCGAGCAACGTGATGCCGTACATCATGCAAGTGGCCGGGGGTCGGCTGGAGCGACTGCAAGTCTTCGGTGCGGACTATCCGACGCCTGACGGGAGCCCGGTCCGGGACTACATACACGTGATGGACGTTGCCGAAGCGCACTGCCTCGCTCTGCATTATCTGGCTGACGGGCCAGGACTACGGGTCCTGAACCTCGGCACGGGTGTCGGGGTTTCGGTGCTCGAGCTTGTGCGGGCTGTTGAAGATACGTGCAACGTCGTCGTGCCCTACGAGGTAGTAGCCCGACGTGAGGGAGATGCCGCGAGCGCGGTCGCCGACCCGAGCCTGATCGACAAGGAGTGGGGCTGGCGAACGAGTCGCGATATCCGTGCGATGTGCAAGGACGCCTGGCTTTTCCAGCAACTACATCCGCGCGGATACGTGGTTTAGGGCCGATGCTGCGTTCCGGTCTCGGCATACGCGGAGACTTCGTTCTGCGGGAAGGAAAGTTAAGTGCGACTGACAGTAATAGGGACTGGTTACCTCGGAGCGGTTCACGCGGCATGCATGGCTGATATTGGCCATGAGGTGCTTGGCGTAGATTCCAACGAGGAACGAGTTATGTTGCTGTCGAGTGGCGAAGCGCCGTTCTTCGAACCTGAGCTACAGCCAATGCTCAGGCGCGGGGCCGCGTCCGGGCGGCTCCGCTTCGCGACTTCGATCGAGCAGGCCGCTGACTTTGGCCAGGTGCACTTCGTCTGCGTCGGCACGCCTCAGATGGGCGACTCGCTGGCCGCAGACACCAGCGGCGTAGAGGCCGTAATTCGCGCACTTGGGCTGTATGCGCGGACCCCATGTCTGGTCGTAGGCAAGTCCACAGTGCCTGTCGGCACCGCCAGCAGATTGGCTGCCGAGCTTGCGGCCATATCCCCAGCGGGTGAGGAGGCCGGACTGGCCTGGAACCCGGAATTCCTGCGGGAGGGGCTGGCCGTTCAGGACACTCTGCGGCCCGACCGGCTGGTCTTCGGCGTTTCCTCACGCGGCGCGCTTGAGGTACTCAAAGATGTCTATGCGCCGCTGATCGACGCGGGTACACCGTATATTTCAACAGACCTTGCGACTGCGGAACTCGCCAAAGTGTCCGCGAACGCGTTCCTCGCTACAAAGATCTCCTTCATTAACGGTATCGCCGACGTATGCGATGCAGTCGGGGCAGATGTCGTAACGCTGGCCCAAGCGCTCGGTTATGACAGCAGGATCGGGGATCGTGGGCTAGCTGCGGGCCTGGGATTCGGTGGCGGCTGCCTGCCTAAGGACTTGCGGGCATTGCTGGCACGAGCGCAGGAGCTCGGAGTCGGGGAGTCGCTAGCATTCCTGCAGCACATTGATGCCATCAATGGCGGGCGCCGGGAACGCGCTGTCCGAGCTGCGGAAGAATTGGTCGGCGGCCCGCTGGCGGGACGCGATGTGGCGGTTCTCGGGGCAGCATTCAAGCCGCACACTGATGATGTTCGCGAGTCACCCGCCCTCGCTGTTGCTGCTGCTATGCGCCAGCAAGGCGCACGTGTGCGAGTACACGATCCGGAGGCGATCGCTAACGCGCGAGCGGCCTTTCCCGATCTAGATTACGCAGCCGACGTGTGGGACGCCTGCACCGACGCCGATGTCGTCCTCCACCTGACCGAGTGGCCTGAATACCGCGAGATTGACCCGGCCGTGCTCTGCACGGTCGTTCGCCAGCCCCGTCTGCTCGATGCCCGAAACGCATTGGCCCACGACAAGTGGGAAGCTGCCGGCTGGACCGTCCGCGGTCTCGGCGTACACGGCCCGATGTCGCCCGGCGTTTCCGTGTTCGAGTGAACCCAGCAAGGAGCGAATGTGCGTATTCTCGTGACTGGCGGAGCGGGCTTCATCGGCTCGCACCTGTGTGACGCTCTGATAGCCCGAGGCGACGAGGTCGTCTGCGCCGACAACCTGTGCACCGGGCGGGTAGAGAACATCGCCCATCTACTCGACCGGCGGGAGTTCAGCTTTGCCCAGCTGGACGTGTCCGCTGAACTCGAGGTGCCTGGCCCTTTCGACGCGGTAGCTCACCTGGCCAGTCCCGCATCTCCCCCGCATTACCTCCGACTGCCGCTCGAGACGCTCGCGGTCGGCAGCAAGGGCACCGAGAATGCGCTGCGCGTGGCTCACGAGCATAGCGCGCGATTTGTTCTTGCGTCGACGAGTGAGATCTACGGCGACCCGGCGATGCACCCACAGCAGGAGAGTTACTGGGGCAACGTCAATCCGATCGGCCCGCGAAGCGTCTACGACGAGGCGAAGCGGTTCGCGGAAGCGCTGACTTCTGCCTGGCGCCGGTCCTGTGCTGTGAACACAGGCATTGTACGGATCTTCAACACGTATGGGCCCCGTATGAGCGCGGCCGACGGTCGGATCGTCACCAACTTCATAACGCAGGCTCTTACCGGTGAGCCCCTGACGGTCTACGGAGACGGAAGCCAGACCCGCAGCTTCTGTTACGTCGAAGATCTAGTATCGGGAATCCTCATGATGCTGGACGGCACCGAGCCCGGTCCACTCAATCTTGGCAATCCTGAGGAGTTCACCGTCGCCGGCTTTGCAAACTTGGTGCTGGAGCTCACCGGGTCCGGATCTGACATCGAGTTCCGTCCGCTTCCGGTCGACGACCCGACCCGCCGCTGTCCAGACATCAGCTCTGCTATGCGAGTTCTGGGCTGGCATCCCACGACGTCAACCGAGCAGGGTGTCCGGCGAACCATCGACTGGTTTCGGTCAAGGCCGCACGAGATCGCCGGCCTGAGGGAACCGCAACTGTCGTCTGGCGTCTCGCCGGTCAGGTAGCCGGCCCCCGGCATCGCCACGGCGCGGCCCGAGGGCCCGACCCGAGGGCATGGCCCGCTGATCGCCTGACAGTACCTGCGATAATGCCGAGAACGGTGATTCTGCGTGCCAGCTAGTAGCTGACCGGCGCATTCTCCGGGAACGCCCGGGCGGTAGTGATGGCGCTTTAGCCGGGTACCTGTCGCGCGAGGCGGATCGAGCCGCACGACTACCTGCTGCTCGGCCCCGCGGTGATCAACGGCGTCGTGAAGGGAACGGGCAGTGTTCCCGCGGCCGTTGCCGGAGCCGCGCTGCTTGCGGTGGGGCTTGCCGGTTGCGTCAACCCGGCTTACTGCGGGCTGGCCGCTACGGGAGCGGGCGCCGGGCCGGCCGGTTCCGGGCCCGCCAGGGCGTTGCTGCCGACTAGGCCGGGTCTTATCTCGGAGTGTTCGAACCCGGTGTGCCTAATTCCTACTGCCTGGTGTCCCGGTTCGGCCGGGCCGTCGGCAGCCAGCCGAACCTGGTCCTGGACTATGCCTACTGGGGCGAGCCGTTCGTGGCGGCGTTCGCGCGCACGGCGGCGGCGCACGGCGCGGTGGTGGTCATCGGCCTGGACCCGACTGGCCCGCCGGTCTTGGCGGTCGCTGCCGGGCGGCAGGATGGGTATCTGCCGGCGTTCGCGTCAGCGGGCCTGCCCTCCTGCCATGGCATCGCGTGCGGTCACACAAGGCGGAATGCCCTCAGGATACCCAGGAGCGCCGTTGGGCCTGTGCGCGACGCCGAGGTCATCGCTGCGGCCGAGCGGGATCTACTTCAGGGGTGCGCCACGCCCGCAGGCAGGGCCGTTGGTCATTTCCAGCGCCAACCGAACCGCCGCTGGAGGTGGCGGACGTCGGCGACGGCGGCGATAACTGGCCATCCGGAATCATCGCGGCAGCGTTGTCCAGCTCGGCGAGCGCAGCCGCGCGTACCTCGGGTCCGGTGAGGCGCACGGTCCAGTACCGCCACAGCGTGTCGATGAGGTCGGCCACGGCCTCGCTGGCCAGGCCGTCCCCGACGACCGCGTTGAGAGTGTGGCGCTCACCGTCACCGGATCCTGGCAGGTAACAGAGCGCGACCGGGTCGGGCGTCCCGGCCTCGCCCGGTCCCCGTTTGACCCACCACGACGCGCCAAGCGGCAGCGACCGGGCCAGGGCGGCGTCCGAGATTATGGCGAGCTCGAACGATGGATGAGTGAGCAGCAGCCGGCGCAGCTCGGCCAGGTAGCCGCCCCGCTGGGCCGGGGTCAGGGGGACCGGCGTGGGCTGGTCGGCGTAATGGCCGTGCACCGCGATGGCGGCAAGAGCCTCGCTGGTCAGAATCTGGCGGTAGCTGTAGCCCTGGCGGAGATTGCGCAGCATCGCTTCGTGGCGCCGCAGGAAGAGCCCGGCCCGTTGCTCCGCCTGCGCAGCGTCCTGCTGCCGCGCCCTAGCCTCGGCGTAAATGATCTGGGTGCGTATGCTGGCCGGCATCGCCGTGCCGAGCGGAAACCTCTGGATCATGACGCGCCCGCCGGGCCGTTCCTCCACGTCAGCGATCTGCCTCTCCCAGCCAAGCCCCGCCGGATCGCTTCGTCCCGAAAGCCCGACCCAGCGGAAGAGGTCCCGGCCACCCGCCGCGAGGAGGTCCCCTCGCGCAAAGGCCCACGCGAGCGGCCCTCTGCCGGACAGCGCGTCCTGTGCTGTCAGCACGGCCACCGCGCTGTGTTGGTCGGCGGCCACCGGCATGAGCAGCAGCGCTGAGTTTGGTCCCGCCAGCAGATCGCAACCGCCGCCAGCGGCGGCGCGCACCAGGCAGAGCCGGTAGCGCGGGCCGAACCGGGCCACAATCTTGAGCGCGCCCTCCAACGCGGCCAGATGCGCGGCGTTGGTTTCCGGGATTGCCAGCACCTCCCGCACCAACCATCCCGCCGCCAGCAGGGCCGCTATCCCCTCACTGAGCAGTCCGCCGGCCGGCCCATCGGCGGGTGGGGCCTCAGCGAGCGCCTCGCTGAGCGGGCCGGTCACCGCGAGCAGGATCTCTGCGGGCTCGCTGCCCGCAGCCAGGCTGACGACGGTTTCGCTCGCCCAAGCTAGAAGCTCCGTTGGCCCCGCAGAAGCAGCCAGCTGGGCTGGCGGGCGCGGGGTGCGCAGCAGGGAAAGCCCGGCCATCATCTCGTCCCGGCGTCCGGGCAGGCGCGGGGGATCCCGGCGCGGGCTCGACTGGCGCAGCGTGCCGGCCATTGCCAGCAGTTCCCGCGACAGGCTGCCGGACGGCAGCCCCAGCAATTGCGTCAGGCGAGTTACGAGGTACCCGGGCGGCGGGTGCTCCCCAGACTCGATGCGGCTCAAGTACGAACGGCTGATCGGTCCTGCTGCCCGCACCAGTTGCTCCTGGGTCAGGCCGAGGCTCTTGCGCAGCTCGCGGACGAGGTGCCCTGGCCCATGACCGGCCTGCCGCGCGCTCGTGGCCAGCTCGTGCAGCTCAGTCTCCTCCAGCGGTGACCTCCATGTGCGCACGTGCGTGAGCCGACTGAAGGATGGAACATCACGCACCGCACATTCTACGCTCGCATCCGGAGAAGGCGCTTGCCCAGCACCAGAACGCGCGCTCCTTCCCTCCATTCGGAGCGAAGGAGCGGACGTCACCGTCATGAGGAGGGGACATTACGGCGATGCCAGGTGATCAGTCGCAACGCCCGGATCGCACGGTCTGCGGCAACTGCGGGAACCAGCTCACGGCTGGTGCTCGGTTCTGCCGCCGTTGCGGGGCGCCGTCTTCTGGGCGCATCGCGCCGTCCGGTCCCGGTGGCGCCACGAGCGGCGGACCGCGCACGTCCCTGGCGGCCCCACCCCCACCCGGACGGCCGCACCACCACGGCCGGCGGATGATCGCCGCTGCACTAGCGCTGGCGGTGGCAGCCGGGGGCTCAGTGGGCGCTGTCTTGCTCCTGCGGCGCGCGCCAGGACACGGTTCACCGCCGTCACCCTCGGCAGCCTCACCGTCGGCATCATCGCCGGGCCCTGCGGTGTCGTCGCCGGCCCCGGCACCGCCCGCGGGCTCCGGCACGGTCACGGCTTTCGGCGCGCAGGTGCAGCAGCAGGCAACGGCCCTGGAGCTGCCCAGCGGCGGCCAGCTCTACCTGTACGGGTTCGCTACTGGCGGCGGGCTGCCCTCCTCGGGATTTGCCCACGGGCAGGTGGTGACCGCGAACAACGCAGCGGGCAATATCGGCGCGGCGATCGCCGCCGCCACGTCGAGCTCGGACTCGTTCTCCTCTCAGTCGGCTTACACGGCCGTGTGCGGCATCGGGATCTCAGGGTTCAGCAGCTACCTCAGCCGGTTCGCGAGCGCCACCCAGCCCGGTCCCTCGGAAACAGCGACTCTCGTCGTGCGCGCCCCGGTGGCGGGCAGCCTCATCGTCGCCATCGGCGTCGCGAGCAGCTCACAGACGATCTCCATATCCGGGTCGGCCGGACTGCGCACCGACGCCGTAAGCGCACCGCAGGGCTCGGCGCTCGACGCGCAGATTGACCAGCTCACCGCCGACGCCCCGGGCGGCTACCGGTTCACCCTTTCCGCCTACCAATCCGCCCCCGGCCAGACACCGCAGTACGCGGCCGCATTGCTCGGGGTGTTCGTGTTCACTCCTGGCAACGGGAGCACCTCCGTCGCGGTAGCACCGCTTCCCGCTGCGAGCCCGCTGTCGCCGCTCGCTGCCGGAGCGAGCCGCTCTCGTGGGAGCCATGAGCATGAAGCAGGAACGGCTCCATGAGGCAGCCGGCCGATGTTGGCAGAGCTCACCGCACCGGGATTCATCGTCCGACTGTCGCAGGATCAGTTCCGCCAGTTCCAGCGCGTCGGACCGCCGTCTTAACCCGGCCATGAGCCGGCGGGCCCTGAGTTCCGCTCGCGCGGCGGTGATGGCCCTGTTCGCCGCCGCGGTACTAATGATCTTGTTCGCCAGCGCGGCGCTGCCGCTGGCCCCGCCGGCTGCGGCCAGCGCCCAGCCGTCCCCGGCCGGATCGCCGTCCCCGGCTCCTGCGCCGGGCGGGGCGGGCACCACGGGATTGCCGGCCTGGCAGGTAGTGCCGGTCGCGGGCATCCCGCAAACCGCGACACAGCTCCTCGCGCTCACCTGCGTGTCCAGCACCGACTGCTGGGCCGTCGGCAACGTCTGGCCCGGTGGCGCGACCAACTCAGGCGAGGGGCCCGCGGCTACGCTCGCCATCCACTGGAACGGCACGAACTGGACCCGGGTACCCACCCCGAGCCCCGCTTACGGCAACGGCCCTGGAGATGCCCTCGACACGATCGCCTGCCCGGCCAGCACTGACTGCTGGGCCGGCGGATGGCAGGGTGCCGGGCCGGGCACCAACGGCATCGGCCTGCTATTGCACTGGAACGGGACGCGCTGGGCGGCGCCACCCAACCCGGCCCTGCTGGGAATCTCCGGGCCGATCGGCGCCCTCGCCTGCTCCTCCGCCGCACAGTGCTGGGCAGCGGGCGCCCGGGGATCCCCGGGCGGCGGGTATCTTTACAACGCGGGGGGCACCCGGTCTCTGCTGCGCTACAGCACCCTGACGGGGCACGCGGGCTGGCGGCTTGCCGGCGACACCCGGCAGCTCCCACCCACCGCGGGGATCACCAGCCTCGCGTGCGTCCCAGGTGCGGCCGTGTGCTGGATGGTGGGCGCCGTGCCCAATCCGGGCGCCGTGCCGGGTCCCGGACTTCAGCAGCCGAGCGCCGACACCTTCGCGGCCGAGTATGTGCCCGGCCGCGGCTGGGCGCAGACGCCAACCCCGAGCCCGCCCGCCCCGTACTCCGGGCCCGTAGACCAGCTCACGTCGGTCGCCTGCACCAGCGCCGCTTCCTGCTGGGCCGCCGGCGACAACCCCTCGAACGCGGCTAGCCTCGAAACGAGTTCCGGTGAGACCTTCCTTGCCTATCACTGGAACGGGAGGGGCTGGTCGCCGGCGCCGGTTGCCGCGCCGCCGGCGACGTCCCCGGCAGGCTTTTCCGCGCCCTCGGTGTCGTGCAGTTCCGCCATGAGCTGCTGGATCACCGGCACCAGCTGGTCGGTCACCGTCGGCCCAGGCGAGTCGTACGCTACGGCGCCGCCTACCTACTCTGCGGTGGCGGAGCACTGGGACGGCAGCTCGTGGTCGCAGGTACGCCTGCCAGAGCCAAACTCACCTGACGTCCGCCTGAGTTCCGTGGCCTGCGTGCCAGGCATGTGCTTTGCCGCCGGAAGCTATTCCGGACCGTTCATCCCGGGATCCGCCGCGCCAGCCGTGCACCCGCTCCTCCTCCGCGCGGCAGCTCCGCGGGCCCAGGCGGGGGCTCCGGGCGCTGTGTCCTGGTGGAGCGGCCTGGAGCGCAGCCGGGATCTGGTCGCCGAGGTCGCGGGAGCCGGGATCATCGCCCTCGCAGGAGCCGCCGGGACGGGGGCCGTCATCCGCCACCGGCGCCGCCGCACCGGCAGGCTTCGGCCATGATCCGGCCGTCACGCCGGGACAGGACCGGGGGCGACCCCGGCCGCGGTGCACACCGGAAGGGCCAGGCGGAAGCCGGCCCTGGCCGGCGCAGTCGCAGCATGACAATCCCCACTAAGTCAGGAGCCCGGCAGTGAGCGGCGCCGAAAGCATCGTGGTCATTTTCGTTCTCATTTCCCTGGCGGTCACCGTTCTGTTCTTCGTCGCGGGCTGGAAGATCGTCACCAAGGCGGGATATCCAGGGTGGTGGGTGCTCATCACCCTGGTTCCGGTCGTGGGGACCGTTATGTTCTTCGTCTTCGCGTTCTCCGACTGGCCGGTGCTGCAGCGGCCGCGTGATCTCGAGGCAGATGAGGGGCAGGCCACCGCAGCCCTAGCCGGCGAGCCCTCGCAGCCGCCGTCTCACGCACACCGGGCAGCACCGGGCGGCACGACGGTCTGGCTCCTCGCCCTCGGCGCGGCCTGCTTCGTCTTGCTGTTTTTCTCCTGGAACTCCCTCAGCGCCTGCTCACCCGTGACGTTCGGCGGGTCTCAGCCATGCGTGCTGCTGGGCGGCGAGATTGGATGGGGCGGCGTAGGTTTCCTGGCCGGGCTGCTTGCGGTCGGGCTGCTGGCGTGGGAGGGCCTCGCCTGGGGCGGGGTTCTGGAGCCGCTGGACCGCGCCGTTGCCGCCGCGGTCCCCCCCGTGCTGGCCGGCGCCGCGGCTCTGTTCGCGGTCATCCGGGTGCTCACGCATGTCGGCAGCACCAGCGCCGCAGCCTGGCTGGGGCTGCTGGTGTTTGTCGCACTTGCCCTCCTGGCTGCGCTGCGCTGGCGGGCACTGCCTGGCCGGGCGGACTCAGCAGCGGCCAGCATCCAGGCGCCCTCAGCCACCACCATCGCAGCGCCCGCCAGCCCAGCAGGTCCCGCCGCGCCGGCTTCACCCGCCACCTGCCCTGCGCCCGCCGCCGCAGAAGTTGCCGCCGCGGCGCAGCCGCCCGTGCGTTGTTCTCGCTGCGGCACGCCCACTTCGGCGGACGGCCGCTTCTGCGAAAACTGCGGGATGCGCCTGGACCCGGCGCAGGACGGCGGGCCGGCCGATTAACCCAGCAACGCAACGGCACCCTCCGGCGGCGTGTACTTCGTCCGTCGGCGCGACGAGCCCGCCCTGGCGCGCTCCGAGAGCTGGTGGCTGGTCCGGCGAGCCTGAGATCAGGCTCGACCTCCGGCTCTAGATCGCGCCGGGCAGAGTCCCGACACTCGGGTTGCCTGCGCGAGTGAAATTCAGGCCAGCTAGATGTGCCGAATTACCATATGCGAAACCGCGAAACAGTCCCTGAGCCGGTCTCGATTGATAACATGCATCGAGCGATGCGCGGGTCTAATTCTAGACAAAATACAACTGACCACTCCAAGTCGATGGCGCGAGCTGGCCAGAGTTCACACGCGAAGCGCTCGGCCTCGGGGGGTGGCACTAGCAACATGAGCTTATCGGCAAAGCGTTCCTCCGCGCAGACGCGCACTGCGCCTGACGCGGCGGAACTCGAGAGTCTGCGCGTCCTGCTGTCCCTCGGCACTCCCGTGCTCGATGGCGACGAAGTTCTGCACACGCCGTCAGACGACCCGCCAGCGCAAGATCCAACGGCAACGCTGGCGCGCGGTGGCACGATCGTCGCGACCCCTGAGTCCTCGATCGAAGCGACGCCAGAAAGCCCTGTCAGGTCGCGAGCCCAGGCTGCCCATAGGTTCAGCGTGCGCGATCGGCTGCGGAGCGGCTTGGGCACGACGCGGTGGGAGATTGTCCTAGTGCTGTGTGCCCAGGCACTCCTGTCGGCCCGGCTACTTGGGAGTAACACAGCTTTTGGGGATGAGGCGCTCTACATATACGCTGGCCGGCTAGAAATAGCCCACTGGATGCATGGCGTAGCTATTCCAGCTTTCCCCACTTACTCCTCTGGCGCTCCGGTCATCTATCCTCCGATCGCGGCCGCTGTCAATGCTGTAGGCGGTCTCGAGGCGGCCAGAGCGTTCTCGCTGCTATGTATGCTCGGTGCAACAACACTTCTGTGGGCCGTTACATCACGCCTATTCGGAAGGCGCGCGGCCTTCTTTGCGGCGGGGTCGTGGGCAGCACTCGGTCCGACATTGCACTTCAGGGTTAGGGTCAAAGTAGGTATTTTGGCTTGAAGTCGCATGTTGCGATCTGGTCTCGTTTTGCCGGGTGCGGGTTACGGGCCGGGGAGGATCAGTGCCTGCGGTCCCGGGCGAGGTCGCGGCGGGCGGCGGCGTGGTTGCGGCTGCCGAGGATGGCGTGCAGCAGGGGGACGAAGCAGGTGATCTCGTTGGTCTTGGCGTGCACGCTGTCCTGGCCGAGGACGGTTCCGGCGGTGACGTTGTAGCCGGCGAGCAGGTGCGGGCGGGTGCCGTCGGGCTGGACGGCGCCGCGGACGGTCTTGCCGTCGATGGCGATGTGCCGCCAGTTCAGCCGCCCGGCGGCGGCCTCGGCGCGCAGCCAGGCGCACATCTGTTCATCAGCGGCCCGGGCGTCGACGGCGCGGACCGCCCGCTTGATCGTCTTCGGTGACGGCGGCACGTACTTCCCGAGGCGGGGGTTGTAGCGGATCCCGCAGCGGCGCAGCGCCTCGGGCGGCATCGTCGCGGCGAACTGGACGGCGGCGTAGGCCGAGTTCGCGCCCGATAGCCGGGCTACCACGATCACCGCCAGGATCGCCGCGAGGTCGTGGCGGATGCCCTTGGCCTTGCGGTGATCGGCCACCTTGCCCAGGCAGGCCAGCAGCCCGTGCTGACCGCCCATGGCCAGGGCGTTGAAGTCGGGGGCGCGGGGCCGGTCAGGACCGGGGAGTCGAACCCCGCCGCCAGCGCGCCGGTCCCGCCCGGGACCAGCTCACGCAGCCAGTAGGTCTTCGGCTGGCCGTGCCGGGTGAAGTGCGAGGTGCCGCGGCTGCGCCCGTACCCGGCGGTCTGCCCGATCGCGGTGAACCCGGCCGCCTTATACACCGTCCCGGCATGGGCGGCCGGGCCGGTGAAGGTTTCCGCCGCCATCAGCCGCACCCCGTACGCCCGCTGGTAGTCGCCGGGCAGCGCGCGCAGCATCGCGGCCAGCGCCGCCGACGCCGGCGTGCGGCACGGCTTCCGCGGCCGGCAGCACGCACAGCCGCTGGTTGCAGCAGATCCGCTCCAGCCGCGCAGCGCGCTGCCGCTCATTCCAGCCGACATGCTCATCGCGGACCGGGACCCGCCACGCCGCCGACCCGAACGTGCCCAGCACCAGCGGTACCCCGCCCGCCTCCGCCACATACCGCAGCACCCGGCCCGAGGCCGCCACCCCCAGGCTGTGATGGGCCGCCATCAGCGCGTTGTACCCCGCGACCTCCGCGTCGGGGACAAGCCGGATCACCAGCTCGGCAGTATCATTCCGCTCATCAGTCACCGCGCTGTCATACCACGGAACCGGGGCAGATGTCCATCCGGTAACAAAACACCAGCTCAACGGCTATACAACGTTACTTTGACCCCAGCCCTGGACCATGGACTCGTCCCTAATCAGCTGGCTCGACTCGCTCGGCTGATGAGCCCAGCACGCGCGAGATTATGCGGACGGCAGCACGGGCTTGGCCGCACCTGCCAGCAGAAACATCACGGGAGGGCGCATAACCCAGCCGTCCGCATAATCGTCATTTATGCGGAACATTTCCCCTTCGGGGGTGAATAGCTACCGTGGGAAACCTAGTCACGGGGTAGCGGATTTGGTCCATCCGAGAGCGGCCCGATGTACAGTAGGGCGGTAATTGCAGTTCGGGGGTGTCTTGCGTTCAGAGAGGGACAGCGAAAGTGATTCGTAGATTCCAGGCCTTGGGCCTTGCAGCTTTAGTCGTGATGGCGGGGACTGTACTTGCCCAATCGCCACCAGCGCTTGCTCAGACCAGCGAGATCGGATTCCAGGCGTACGCCTTCGGCTCGCAGGTGAACGTGGGCTCGACCGTGAAGTCTGGCCGTTCGGCGTTCGTTGTGTTGCCGTGCACGCCGCAGGTCGGTGTGACGCGCACCAACACCGTGGCAGATGTGAACGCGTCGCCCCTGCTCACCAGCGGCACCGTCGACACGACTGCCGCATCTGCAGGCACCACCACCGGCGTGGCCTCGACGGCTTCGGCCACTGTTCAGAACGCCAGCCTGCTCGGCGGCCTGGTGTCGGTTACCACGGTGAGGTCCGTCAGCACTTCGAACCGCAACTCGACAAATGGGGCGTTCAGCACGAGCGCGGCCGGTACGGAGTTTACCGGATTGTCGGTGGATAGAATTCCCATCATCGGCATGCCAGCACCAAACACCAGGATCTCCCTGCCGGGCGTCGGATACGTAATCTTGAATCAGCAGTACCCGGCCGCTGGACCCGGACAGACGGAACTGACCGTCATCGGGATCCACTTGGTCGTGACGGTCGCTACCCCGCTCGCGCCTATCGGAACCTCGATCATCGTGGCTGACGCCTTCAGCGGTCTCGCCGGACCTGTCGAGGGCCTGCTGAGCGGGCTCGCCTACGGTACTAATGCGAACGTGGCGAAGACCATCATCGCCGGGCAGTCGTTCCCCGAGTACATGCCATGCCTCGGCACCAACGGGACCACCCGGACGAACTCGGGCGCGGCCGTGGATATCCCCGGCATCCTTACCTCCGGTACGGTGACCGACACGGCCAACGGCACGGCGACTGCCACGAGTGTCTCGGGCGAGATGTCTTCCACGGTCCAGAACCTGAACCTGGTCAGCGGGCTGGTTACCGCGACGGCCCTTAAGGCGGACGTCACAGCGGCGGGTAACCCGGCGACGCTGGGTGATCACTCGTCGTTCCTGGGCCTCGAGGTGGCGGGGTTCCCGAGGATCGGTGACACCCCTCCACCGAACACCAAGCTGACCTTGGCGGGTATCGGCACGCTGTGGCTGCACCGAGTGTTCAAAACCACTACCAGCATCACCGTAATCATGGTCCAGCTGGTC
Source organism: Actinomycetes bacterium (assembly GCA_021792405.1). GTDB lineage: Bacteria > Actinomycetota > Actinomycetes > Streptosporangiales > Streptosporangiaceae > JAJYUU01. The sequence goes on along the minus strand of JAJYUU010000035.1, from coordinate 1,602 downwards.
GTGACCGTCTCGGGCAATCCGCTCGGCCTGGCGGTCGGCACTACGGTCAACGTGGCCTACGCCAGGGTCGGCATCAGCTAACCGACCAGGAACAGGCGGCCGCGAGTTATCCGGCGGTCGTGACGGCAAGCAAGGGTGTTGCGGAGCCTAGTTACGGTCCCAACACCCTTGCGCTGTCAGGTATAGCGACGGAACTCCCCCCGGCCACCAGGGTTGTGGTCAAAGTCCTCCGTTGTGATGCAGGTCATATGATGTCATTTGGGTAACAGGCCGAGGAGGTCCAGGGCCCTCATCCCGCCGGTGCGGTCCCAGCCAAGCTGGCGCCGGGCGCTGGCGTTGTTTGCGTGCCCGGCCCGGCTGAGCACGCTGATGACCAGGTTGTTCATGGCCGCCAGCAGGCGCGGCGCGGCGCCGGCGCGGACCCGTGAGGCATCTTCGCCGTAAGTTGTGTCGCGGATCTTCTCCAGGGATCCAAATCGGAGCGAATCGGATATCGTCGCGGTTCCGGCACGTCAGCGATTGATGAAGATCGGGCTGTCATGCCACAGGTGTTGCACGAGGCCGGCTGTCCTGCGACGGCAGGCGTCAGATCAGAGCAGCAGCGACAAGGAGCACGACACCCCTGGAGGTGTGTTGCGAAAGCTGTCCGCCGGCCCCTCTGGAGCAACGTCATGCGACAGGCTGAGGACCCCCCTGGAGAACGCCGGTGATGCAGGCCGTTCTCTATGGCCCAGTGATTGCGGTTATGGGCGAGCAGGCCGGCTGGTCCGGCCCGGCCGGCAGTGAGGCTGGTGATCCCGGTGACGCTCTCACAGGAGACCTTCGCGCCGGGCTGGCGGGCGCAGGCGAGCAGGTGCTGCCCGGCGTCAGGGCCGCCGGCGCGGCAGGCGCTGATGTCGCCCATCGCCCGGGTGCGGGGGTGCCGGTAGCGCTCGATGAGGAACATCTGCCCGGCGCCGGGCCAGCGGGCCTTGATGTCCTGGGTGGCGGGGGCGGCGCGGATGACGCGGACGTCGTGGCGTCCGTGGCCGGTCTGGTCAGTGACGTGCTGAGGGGGGAAAGGAAGACTGAATTATCAGGCCACCGCGCAGGTGATACCGCCATTGCGCATCGGCACGACCACAGTCATGGTGCAGGTCGCCGGTGCCGTCGGCTCGGCAGTCCTGGTCGTCTGGATCGACGGCGCGGAGGTCCTAGCGCAGCCCGAGCCCTCGCTTGGGTCGACGGCTCTGCTCGCCTTCACTGGTGGTACCGGCGATCTCACCGATGTGCACACCGTCCGCGACGTAGCCATAGCGGCCACCGGCTAGAGGCGGTCCTTACTACGCGGCCTTGAAGATGGCCGCCCGCGGTGCTCGCTGAGGCCCGGCCCCTCTATGGCGACCTGACGTTTCTGCTGATCACTGAGATGATCGACGCACCTTCTGACCGAGTCCGCTGGCTGTCACCGCGACTATGGCGTCGACGGTGTCAGCCCCAGATCTCATATGAAGCGGCCTGTCAAGCCTTTGCAGCTACTTGTACCGGTGATTCTCTGACGTTGCCCTAGCTTGGCATGATGTGCGCTGGTTCAGCGCGCCGGGCTGAGGGCGTGCCTGTCTG